>JBGXRX010000038.1:0-10118 GCA_041811795.1 Erysipelothrix sp.
ATACTTGCTTTCCCTCATTTTTATCCACACTTATCAACATTTTCAAACCACAATAAAATTTAATAATAACCACTCGTATAGGGCTATGAGAGAGTTTGTCCCCAAGTCCACACACCCTAATAGTAATAAGTCCTTTAAAGTATCTAATAAGTCTTTTTGATTTACATGGGAAATTTGATTTCCTAGTAAAATTAATATGACTTTGAAGTCTAATTATGTTACAATTGAAGCAATGTAAAATAGATGAATCAAGATCTTAACCATGGAGGAAGCAATGAAATTCACAATCAAGAAAAATGCTTTATACAAGATTTTATCTTCAGTAGGTAGAGCTGCATCAATTCACTCACCACTACCAATTCTGTCAGGTATTAAATTCGAACTTAGAAATTCAGTTCTAACTTTAATTGCTAGTAATTCAAATATCTCGATAAAAGAAACATTAGTTGCTGATGATATCAATAAACTTGTAATCATAGAAGAGGGCGCTGTTGTTCTAGAGTCTCGTTATGTTTTAGAAGCAGTACGTAAACTCGAAGGTGAACTCATTGCTATTGAAATCATTGATGGTTCAATGACTCGTATTAGTGGTAATCACGCTGAATATACAATTAACGGATCAAAAGCTGATTTATTCCCTAATATTGATTTCACGAAACCCGTTGACCAGTTTCAAATTCCAGGTTTCAAATTAGCAGAACTTATTTCTCAAACAGCATTTGTTTGTTCAAATAGTGAGAACCGTCCTATATTCACAGGAGTTAACTTTAAAGCTTCAGGCAATAAACTGACTGTTGTTTCTACGGATTCATACCGATTAGCTAAGAAGACGATTGAACTTGATACAGAAATGGATTTTAACATTACCATTCCTGCATCAAATCTATATGAAGTTGTTAAATCTGTTGCTGATAATTCAGATGTTATTGTCTGTGTGTCAGATAAACTTATTCAATTCTATGTTGGGCAAACTTTAATCCAATCACGATTGATTGATGGACTGTTCCCAGATGTCAACCGCCTCATACCAACTGATTTTGGTTTTGAACTTAACGTTAATGCGCATGAAATGATTAATGCAGTAGACCGTTCTTCATTCCTTAAGAGTGAGGGGTATTGGACTGTTAAACTTGAAGCATCTCAAGATGCGATTGTAATCAGCTCTAAGGCTCAAGAAATAGGGTCTTCTGAGGAAGTTATCCAACCTTTAGACTATAAGGGTGGAGCACTTAGAATTTCATTCTCAGGGCGTTATTTAATTGAAGCCTTAAAATCATTCAAATCAGATACAGTAAAAATTTCATTCGTTGGTGAAATGGCTGCATTTATCCTACAAAATGATGCAGATCCATCCATTGTACAGATGATTTTACCAGTTCGTACATTCGAATAAAACTCAAGCTTTCGATCCTATCCTGATTAAACCGTGGATAGGATTTTTTTTGCTATTTTAGCATCATAAATGGATGAAATTTTATTGGAAAAATGTTATAATAGGGAAGATAAATAAAGGTGGATGAAGCCATGAAAAAGAACGATTTTATAACTTTGGGGCAATTTTTAAAATTAGAGAATTACGTCAATTCAGGTGGTGAAGCAAAACATCTGATTCATACCTTTGAGATCTTTGTTAATGGTGAGGAAGAATCTCGTCGTGGACGCAAACTCTATGAAGGAGATGTAGTGATTATCAATGGTGATCAATACACAATAACCAGGGATGCAGGTTAAGAGTTTAAGACTTCAACAATTTAGAAATATCGATTCGGTAACATTTCAATTTGATCAACGTCTTAATGTTTTCATTGGTAATAATGGCCAGGGTAAAACCAATATTATAGAAGCTTTGGTTTATTTGTCATTTGGCCAGTCATTTCGCGTTAGTGATGATAAGTTACTGATTCAAAATAACCAGGACTTTGCTAAAGTCGAATCAATGTCTTCTGATGGCTTGGAGTTATCTGTTGTTATCTCAAAGACAGGGAAGTACATTCTGCGTAATGGTGCAGTCTTAAAACGGCTCTCAGACCTCATTGGTTTGTTGAATGTCATTGTATTTCATCCTGATGATCTTAATTTCTTCGCCCAAGCGCCAAGATCGAGACGTCGTGAGATCGATTACGAGTTAGGAAAGTACCATCACGAGTCAATGGATTATTTAAATCAATATCGTAAACTCTTAGCACTACGTAATGCTGCACTCAAGGCAGACCAAATTGATCCTGATTATATCTCAATAATTGATGAAAAAATGATAACTATTTCAATTCCATTGATTAAGTTACGTCATAACTTCGTTAAGCAATTAGAGAAACGCATTACCCCACTTTTTAAGCAATTAACCAAGTGCGACTTGGACATTACACTTGAGTACAAAACTCATGTGGATCCCAATAAAGCTTTAGAGGATCAGCTTAGAGAATCTTATCAATCGTCCTACAATCGTGATCTTGCTTTCAAAAGCAGTCATGTAGGAATACATCGAGATGATTACATATTTAAAATGAATGGCCAAGCCGTGGTCGAAACAGCCTCACAAGGGCAGCGAAGACTGCTTATGATGGCCTATAAGTTTGCCCTCGTGAATTTATTCATTGAGACTAAGGGAATTGTTCCCATATTATGTTTAGATGATCTGTTCTCTGAACTGGATCAAGAAAAAAGAGATACACTATTCCAATACATACCATCACAGGTTCAAGTCTTTGTATCGACAACAGACTTAGCCTTTCTAGCCTCTAATCTTAGAGGTAAGGTATTCACTATTGAGAATGGTTTTGTCATTAAGGAGGCACAACTATGAGTAAAGAACATCAAAATGGAAGTTATACATCAGATGATATTCAGGTATTAGAGGGGCTGGAAGCCGTTCGTAAACGTCCTGGGATGTATATTGGATCAACATCACAAAAAGGATTACACCATCTGGTATGGGAAATTGTCGATAATGGTATTGATGAGGCCTTAGGTGGTTTTGCTGATAAGATTGTTGTTTCAGTTTCTAAAGATAACGTTATTACAGTTTCTGATAATGGTCGTGGTGTTCCTGTTGGAATTCATGAAAAGACTGGTGTATCAACTGCTGAAACAATCTATACAGTGCTTCATGCTGGTGGTAAGTTTGGTGGTGGAGCTTATAAGGTGTCTGGGGGACTTCACGGTGTTGGGGCATCGGTTGTTAACGCACTGAGTGAGTTTTTAGAAGTTAAAATTTACAAGGACCAAGTTGAATATTACCTTCGATTTGAAAATGGTGGTGAAGTTGCCGTTCCACTTCAAGAAACAGGTAAAACAGATCTACAAGGAACGACTGTACGTTTTAAACCAGATCCATTAATCTTTAAAGAAACTACTGAATTTGACCATGAAGTCTTACGTGATCGTTTAAGACAAATGGCATTCCTTAACAAAGGAATTCTAATCGTTTTTGAAGATGATCGTCTTGAAGAGGGCAAACAGGTTCAAGAATTCCAATACAATGATGGTTTAAAAGAATATATTGAGTTCATTAACCGTAATAAAGTCGCTATTCACCCAGGCATTGTATATTGTGAAGAGGAAAAAGATAATATTATCGTTGAAGTATCCATGAAATATAATGATGGCTTCGTACCTAATATTTACTCTTTCTGTAATAACATTTCTACTCAAGAGGGTGGTACTCATGAGGATGGATTCCGTTTAGCACTAACTCGAGTTATTAATAATTATGCTAAGGAAAATGGATTCTTAAAGAAAGATGATGATAATTTCTCAGGAGATGATGTCCGTGAAGGGTTATCTGCAATTATTTCTGTTAAACATCCGGATCCTCAATATGAGGGGCAAACAAAGACTAAACTAGGTAATACTGAAGTAAGAGGAGTTGTATCATCTGTATTTGGTGCTGCACTCGATCGCTTCTTAATGGAAAATCCTGATTCTGCTAAGATCATTATTGAGAAGGCCATTATTGCATCTAAGGCGCGTTTAGCAGCACGTAAAGCACGTGAGCTAACAAGACGTAAAGGTGCACTTGAAGTGTCTTCTCTACCTGGTAAACTGGCTGACTGTTCAAACAGAAATCCAGAAGAATCAGAAATCTTTATTGTCGAGGGGGATTCAGCGGGTGGTTCAGCTAAAATGGGACGTAACTCCAAGAATCAAGCCATTCTACCTTTACGAGGTAAGATTCTAAACGTTGAAAAAGCACGTTTACACAGAATCTTCGATAATAATGAAATTCGAATGATGATTACTGCATTTGGTACGGGTGTATCAGATGAAATAAATTTAGAAAAGTTAAGATATCACAAGATCGTCATTATGACCGATGCGGATGTTGATGGTGCGCATATTCGTACACTACTTCTAACATTCCTCTTTAGATTCTTAAAACCACTAGTGGAAGGTGGCTTTATATATATTGCTCAACCACCACTTTATAAAATTTCTGCAGGTAAACGATTCAACTACGTTTATGATGAGGAAGAACTTGAAGTCCTAAAACTTGAGTATCCAGAACGTTATAACATTCAACGATACAAGGGTCTGGGTGAGATGAATCCTGATCAGTTATGGGAAACAACAATGGATCCAGAACGTAGAACATTGATTCAAGTAACTATCGAAGATGCTATGGAAGCTGATGAAGTATTCCAAATGCTAATGGGTGATGAAGTTGCACCACGTCGTGAATTTATACAAGAAAATGCTCAGTATGTTACTGACTTGGATATATAGGAGGAATCATGGAAGAAAACGAAAAACAATTTGATCGTATTAAACAGATTAACATTGCTAAAGAAATGAAATCCTCATTCTTAAGCTATTCTATGTCAGTTATTGTATCCCGTGCATTACCAGATGTTCGAGATGGTTTAAAACCAGTTCACCGTCGTATTCTTTATGCGATGAATGATCTTGGTATGACAGCGGACAAGCCTTACAAGAAGTCTGCTCGTATTGTTGGTGAGGTTATTGGTAAGTATCACCCTCATGGTGACACTGCTGTATACGACACCATGGTACGTATGGCACAGGATTTCTCATATCGCTACATGTTAATTCAAGGACAAGGTAACTTTGGTTCCATCGATGGTGATGGGGCTGCTGCCATGCGATATACAGAAGCACGTATGTCAAAGATATCAATGGAACTTTTAAAAGACCTAAACAAAGAAACAGTTGATTTCAGACCAAACTATGATGGTGAAGAAAAAGAACCATCAGTACTACCATCACGATTCCCTAATATTTTAACAAACGGAGGAACAGGTATTGCTGTTGGTATGGCAACTAACATTCCCCCGCATAACTTAAATGAGGTTATTGATGGTGTTATTGCACTTATCGATAATCCTGAGATTACCATTCGTGAATTAATGGAAAATCATGTTTATGGACCTGATTTCCCTACAGGTGGTTACATATTAGGACGATCTGGTATTAAATCAGCATTTGAAACTGGACGTGGTTCAGTTGTAATGCGTGCTAAGGTTGTTGTTGATGAGTTAAAGAATGGTAAACCACGAATTGTTGTTACAGAAATCCCTTATCAAGTTAACAAAGCCAATCTTGTTGAAAAGATTGCTATGCTTGTAAGAGAAAAGCAAATCGATGGAATTACTGATCTTAGAGATGAGTCCAACCGTGAAGGGATGCGTATTGTTATTGAACTTCGTAAAGAAGTCCAAGCTGATGTTGTATTGAACCAGTTATATCGAATGACTGCTTTACAATCAACATTCGGTGTTAATATGCTCGCTTTAGTTAATAATAAACCTGAGTTATTAAACTTATTACAAATTTTAGAGTACTACCGTGATCATCAAGTGGAGATTATTACACGACGTACACAATTTGATCTAAAACGTGCTAGCGATAGAGCCCACATCCTTGAGGGTATCATTAAAGCACTAGATCATATTGATGAAGTAATTAATATCATCAGAACATCTAAAGATGACGCTGAAGTTATTCAAAAGTTCGATGAGCTCTTCCAAATGAGTGAAATTCAATCACGAGCTGTACTAGACATGCAATTAAGACGTCTAACAGGTCTCCAAAGAGAACGTTTATCTAATGAATACAATGAATTAATCATTCTAATTGAAGATTTAAAAGATATCTTAGCAAATCACTCAAGAATCTTAACTATCATTAAAGAAGAATTACTGGAAATCGAAACCAAATTCGGTGATGAACGTCGTTCTGAGATTATTGAAGCAGATATCGATATGCTGGATGAGGACTTAATCCCAGTTGAAGACATTCTTGTTACAATGACAATTAATGGATACATTAAGCGTACAAGCATCGATGCATTCTCTGTACAACACAGAGGTGGTAAAGGTGTACGTGGTATGTCAACATTTGAAGATGATGTAGTGGATCAGTTCCTAGCATTATCAACTCATGACGATTTACTTCTATTCACTAATAAAGGACGTGTCTATCGAATCAGGGGATTCAACGTTCCAGCATCATCAAGAACATCAAAAGGTGTTCCAGTTGTAAACTTAATTAGTTTAGATGAAGATGAAACAGTTAAAACACTAGTTAAAGTGACTAAAGATGATGAAGATTCAAAATATGCATTCTTCGTTACGAAGTTAGGACTTGTTAAACGTGTTGCTGTTACTGAATTTGAATCAATCCGTCAAAACGGTAAAATTGCGATTACACTGCGTGAAGATGATGAATTAGTTGCTGTTCGAATGACTAATGGTGATAATGAAATTATTATCGGTGGATCAAACGGCAAAGCTGTTCGCTTCGATGAAGATCAAGTAAGAGCAATGGGACGCTCTGCATCTGGAGTTCAAGGATTTAATGTCGATGGTGGTGAGGTTGTTGGTGTAGCTACTGATAAAGAAGGTAAATACATCCTAGCTGTAACCGAGTTTGGTTATGGTAAACGAACTGAACTATCTGAATATAGACTAACAAACCGTGGGGCTAAGGGTGTTAAAACAGTTAACATTACTGAAAAGAACGGTAACCTGATTGCTTTAAGAGCTGTTGATGGTGATGAAGAGTTACTTGTAATCTCAAGTGATGGTACAGTCATCCGTCTTGCTGTTGAAGATATTGGAATCTATGGTAGATCAACAATTGGTGTTCGTATCATTAACGTTAAAGATGGCAACAAAGTTGCATCAGTAGCGATTATGAAAGCCAGTGAAGAAGACGAGGAAACAGAATCAGATAATGAAGATGTTCCACGTGAAACAATTGAAATCGTAGAAGAATAATAAACTGAGGGACTTTCGAGTCTCTCTTTTTTTATCTTAGAAATGAATATGATTGACTAAATTGGTGGCTCATGTATAATTTAGATAGACTCAATGAAAAGGAAATAAGAAACAGGTTATACTATCAAGAGAGATGATGTTTGGTGCGAATCATTAGTATAAGTTTCCCCTCTACCTTGGAGAGAAATCGGCAGCAACCGTTATCTGCATAAGATATGTTTCACGTGAAACATATAAAAAAGGGTGGCACCACGTTTTATACGTCCCTTAAGGGTGTTTTTTTTATTATAGGAGGCAATTATGTTAGATATAAACTTATTTAGAACCAATCCAGAACTTATTAAAGAAAACTTGAAGAAGAAATTTCAAGAACAGAAGATAGATATGGTCGACGAAATCATCGCTATGGATATCGAGTATCGTGAGATGAAGACTCGAGCAGATGAATTAAGAGCGCAAAGGAATACTTTATCAAAACAAATCGGGGCACTTATGGGGCAAAAGAAATTTGAAGAGGCAGAAGAGGTTAAGACTCAAGTGTCTAACTATGCTCAAGAGCTTAAAGAAATAGAAGAGAAAGAACAACCATTCTTCGCTGAACTTAAAGCAAAGCTATTAAAAATACCTAATATCATCGCTGATGATGTTCCAATAGGTAAAGATGATAGCGAAAACGTTGAACTCTACCGTGTAGGGGAACTAGTAGATAAAGGGTTTGATATTCCTTACCATGTAGATATCATGGAAAGTCTAGGTGGTTTAGATCTTGATTCAGCACGTAAGGTATCAGGAGCTGGATTCTACTACCTTCAAAAAGATGTAGCTAGATTGCACTCAGCAGTAACAACATACGCTAGAGACTTCATGATCGATCGCGGTTACGACTATGTAATTCCTCCATACATGATTAAAGGTGATGTAGTAAGTGGAGTTATGTCATTCGAAGAGATGGAAAACATGATGTATAAGATTGAAGGGGAGGATCTTTACCTGATAGGTACATCTGAACACTCAATGATCGGTAAATACATCGATACTATTAATGATGGTGCAACATTCCCTCACAAACTAACATCTTCATCTCCGTGTTTCCGCCGCGAGGTGGGGGCACATGGTATTGAAGAGCGTGGTGTATTCCGTGTTCACCAATTTGAAAAGCAAGAAATGGTAATTATATGTCATCCAGATGATTCAGCTCGTTATTTTGAAGAGTTATATAAGACATCAGTCGATTTCTTCAGTACATTAGATATACCAGTTCGTGTATTAGAGTGTTGTTCAGGAGACTTAGCTGACTTAAAAACAAAATCAGTTGATGTAGAGGCATGGAGCCCACGTCAGCAAAAATATTTTGAAGTAGGATCATGTTCTAACCTAACAGATGCTCAAGCGAGACGATTAATGATTCGTGTTGATACACCTGAAGGAAGAGTTTATGCTCATACATTGAATAATACTGTTGTTGCACCTCCTAGAATGTTAATTTCATTCTTAGAGAACAACTTGAATGAAGATGGTTCAGTATCTATTCCTGAAGCACTTCGTCCTTATATGGGATTCAAAGAAAAAATGGAAGTAGTTAAGTAATACTTTATAGTTTAAAACAACCCTCTAGACCATTGTTGGTATTAGAGGGTTGTCTTATGGTAATTTCCATACTAAACCTGTTAATGCTCCACAAAGAGGTAAAGTTAAGCCTTATAGAATAAACTTAAGGCATTAGATTAGAGGAGACTGCATCCACTAAAAATTGTCTTAATTGATTAACTATATATGGATAAGGAATGTATTAGAAAAAAACTCCTACCATTATAGGTAAGAGTTATGAGTTTTATGTTAAGAGCCAGTATGGCATATTTAAGTTCTAATCTAACAGGATATTATCCAACTAGTTCAATAACTTTATTTAAAACTGCATTATCGGAGTTTTTTCCAATAACTGTTTTACTTACTGATTTAACTACTGGGTGTGCATTATCAACCGCATATGAGTGATTTGCTAACTGTAGCATCTCAATATCATTGTGATAGTCTCCAAATGCTGCTAATGAATCACTATCTATCTTGTAAAGATCTAATAGTCTACTTAAGCCAGTTCCTTTATTTATGTTTTTATTCATGAAATCTGTCCAGACTTCTCCACCGAATACTACGTTGAATTCTGAACCGAACTGAGGGTTTAAAACTGAATCATAGTTATCTTTTGTAGAGTTAAGGCTTAATAGAGTTACTTTGATGATATCTACATCAATTTCATCCATTGATTGAATTACTTTAGAGTATCCAAAGTAATCACTTAACATGTCTGCATGGCTGTCATCTTGTACAATACGAAATGCTTTATCGATACCAATAAAAACAACAGAAGTTTCTTTTGATGCTAATGATGCTTTTCCAATGCGTAACCAGTCTTCTTTACTAATTACTGAAGAGAAGACGATATCGCCCTTATGTTTAACAACTGCTCCATTATCAGATACAATACAGATTCTTTTCGAAAGATCTTGGAATTTGTCTTCTATAGAATGTAATGAACGTCCACTTGCTGCTACAAATGGTATATCTTTTGAATCTAACAGATCTAGAACCTCGACAATATTGTCAGGTAGTAGAGAATCATTATCAAGTAATGTTCCATCCATATCTGTTGCTACTAATTTAATCATAATTACCTCCAACAGGTTATATCATAACATAAATACAATGTTCCACGTGAAACAAATACCTGTTATTGTAGAAGATGTACTCATAGTTAATTATTATTGTAAGTGCATATTTCTAAGCACCAACCCTATTCTATTATTATTGTAGGTGCACGCCGTCATTTTTGATTATAATATAAGTAACGTGTACTTCACAAGGAGGGAAATAAATGAAGAAGTA
>JBGXRX010000039.1:0-3461 GCA_041811795.1 Erysipelothrix sp.
AGTCTTCCATATACTTAATATAACATATATAACTTGATTGGGTTTAATGTTTATTATGAATTCTTAAATAAGTACTTTTAATAATGGTAGTTTCTAGGGAAAAAAGCTTTGAAAAGTCATTTAATACTAGGTGATTAACATGAAAGAACTTTTAATTGTAATGAATTTACTTACTAATCTTATGTTTCCGAATACGAATCCTGTAAATGACGCCATATTAATTAATGATCGAGATGTGTTTAATTATGAATTACTAAATTTGGAGCTTAAAGGAGACATATTACATCTGGATGGATGGGCTTTTCTTAGTAAGAATCAAAATCTTCATAATGCCTCCACCCATACCATAACTTTAGAGATAGAGAGTAAAGGGAAAAGAAGATCCATTCCTACAAAATCCACTAATCGTTCATTAACTAAAGATATGGCTTATCAAGGGACTCGTTTTTGTAGTGATCGAGATATCAATACCGATAAATGTAACTATACTTATAACAACGTTGGTTACTCGGCAACAATAGATCTCAAAACTATAGACACAGATGCATCTTATGAAATATTCATCGTGATCAAGACTCATCAGACAAAGAAACACTATCGTACACCCCTGTATTTTGCTCAAGAGCGTAAGATTGAGACTGTTGTTAACGGGTCGAAGGTATTTCTAAATTCAGATTTCGAAACCATGGTTTTTGATGTTATATCTCCAGCTTTAAAAGTAACATCCACACCACAACATTCCTCTGATGGTAATCAAATGCGACAAGGAACATCCTGTTCAAGTACCTTTGGTAATCTTTTGTACTATAAAAATGAAACTCGATTTACTAATCCCAAGTCTAAAAGTCTATATAATAACTTAATCTCTTATTATGAAGTTGAAATTGTCCTTGAGAACTGCTTTGACTCTCGTAGAAGGGTAATTGAAGGGAAGGGGGCTCTAACATCCTATATACCAGCAACCTTCATCAACTACAAAGGAAAGCCCCTTACCATCACACTAGCATCCATTCCAAAGCCACAAATCTCTGCTCAAAATACCGAAGTAGAGCAATATTCAGTTTTTGATCCCAAACATTATGCAAGTGCCTATGATCCTAAAGATGGTAATATTACCATTAGCATTAAAGTAAGTAAAAATACAGTGAACACGCGATATCCAGGTACTTATCAATCATGTTATCTGGTAACAAACTCAAGTGGTCTAAGTGATAGTAAGTGCATTAATGTTAAGGTCATCCCTGTTAAGACTAAAATACGTTACATAAACAAAGAATCATTTCCTCATGCTCAACTTGAATTATGGTCAATTAAGGAATATAAGGACTATCTATTGACAATATTCGGTTTTTGAGTGCCTTGTTTTATTACTGGTATAGTGTAAAATATAATAGCAAAGGAATTAACTTCTAGGAGTTTTTTCTAAAGGAGATTGTAATGAAAAAACATACTATTATATTAACGCTAGGAATCCTTTTTTCCAAAGTATTTGGCCTCTTAAGGGAAACCGTTTTGGCGTCGTTTTATGGCATTAGCGTATACGCCGATGTTTACAAAGTAGCCAACGATATTCCAACTGTTATTTTTGGATTTGTAGCAGCTGGTATCGTAACAACATTTATACCAATTTACTCAAAAATTAAAGAAAATAAATCAGAGGGTGAAGCAGATGCTTTCCTAAGTAACATACTTAATATGCTACTGATTATCTCATTCGTACTATGTATCTTCGGTTATGTATTTGCAGAACAACTAATCAGTGTCTTTGCAGTCGGATTTAAAGGGGAGACAGCAGCAATTGCAGCAAGTTTCCTAAGAATTACTATATTCTCAATCTTATTCTCATCAACTAAGAGTTTAATTGAAGGATTCTTGCAGATTAAACAACGATTCCTAACTACTGTAGTATCTGGTTTAGCTATGAACGTTATTGTTATTACAGCAATCGTTTTATCAGGACTCTACAAAACCCCAATTATTATGGCATTTGGTATTGTAGTTTCAGTTATGGTTCAAACCCTAATTGGTCTCTTCATAGCATATAAAGCTGGATTTAGACATACTAAGAAAGTAAATCCAGTAGACTCTAATGTTATCGATATGATGAAAATGGCTGCACCAATCATTGTTGGTTCATCCATTGACCAAATTAACAAGACTTTAGATACAACTATTGCTTCAGCTGTTGCTCCAGGAGCTATTGCTTCACTGGGTTATGCTGTAAGAGTTTCAGATTCTATTCTTGGGATCTTTGTATCATCCATATCATCAGTATTGTATCCATCACTTGCTCGACAAGCTTCACAAGGTCGCATTGAAGAGCTTAAAGTAACAATTCGAAAAACAATGAACACAGTTAATATTCTAATTGTACCAGCTACTTTCGGGCTTATGATTCTATCACGTCCAGTAGTAGAACTCTTATACCGTCGATTATCTCCAGATGCTGCTATAATGACAGCATCAGCACTATTCTTCTATACATTTGGTACTGTAGGATATGGATTAAGACAAATCTTAGTTCGTACATTCTATGCTTTACATGATTCTGTAACACCAGTTGTAAGTGGTATTTTCGCAATCATCATCAACGTATCATTAAACCTTTTACTTGCTAAGCATATGGGTGTTGGTGGACTAGCTCTAGCAACATCAATCAGTGCTCTTGTATCAGTAGTTATTCTATATAACGCTTTAAGAAGAAAAATTGGGTCACTTGGAACACGTGAATTCTTAACAACTTCAGCTAAAATATTCGTAGCTTCATCACTTATGGGACTAACAGTATACGGTATCCATGCACTAGTAGCTGGAACAATGGGTCTCTTTGCTTCAATTGGGGCAGGGGTTATCGTATATGCGATTGTCTTATACTTCATGAAAATTGAAGAGGCTGATCAAATTTTCTCAATTGTATTAAAGAAATTAAAAAACAGAAAGAAATAATCAGATAAGCCTGGATCCAAAAAAGGTCCAGGTTTTTAATTTAAAAGGAAATACACTATGAAATATATAAAATCATTCTTTGCTAATATGTTAAATTCAAAAGGGCGCACGTCACTTAAAGATTTTTGGGTTACATACCTATACTTGATGTTATTTGCTCTAGTCTAGTATTAGGATTTGCAATATCTTTTGTATCTGGCTTACTTAACAATGAATCAGTAACACGATTCCTATTAGTATATACAAACGTTGCAATTCTATTTGCTACAATCTCACTGCAAATAAGACGTCTACACGATAGTAACAAATCAGCACTGTATCTCTTACTTAACTTATTACCAGGTGTTGGACAGATTATAGTAATTTTATTATTATGCTTACCGGGTAATCCTGAAGTGAATTCATACGGGCCACCAACAAGTATTTAACAATAAAGCAAGAGTATGTATCAAGGACCATTTTAGACACATGTTTAGAGTGGTCCTTATACTATATATTAGGTACTATGAATAATG
>JBGXRX010000040.1:0-4462 GCA_041811795.1 Erysipelothrix sp.
CCCTTTAAATTATTAAAACACACAGTAAGATTTTTATCAAGCAATGTTATCAAAGATCAGTTATTAAAAACTTCAATGGTAAAGCAGTGAAAAATCAAATAAATGAAACTACATTTAATGAGCAGACAAATAGTTATCCAAATACCAAAACTTTTCTCCTAAGGTTTTTATATAGATTTTAAGACGCTCTCAAACTGTTTTCGACCTTAGTATGCAATTAATTGTAGTCAGGCAAGCTTAGTCACATAAAAAATCGAACCTTCTTATCCTCTTTCAGGATATGGGGTTCGACTTATAATTTTGTTTTTTTTGCATTCAGTAAATAGAACCATAAACTTGGAATTAATAACGTTCTATGGTCCTATAATTTGTAATCATTTAAAAATTCTCTGATATCATTCTAGTCAAAATCAATAAAGTTACCAGTTTCGATGTAAATTGAAGACTCACATATGTTTTTGGCATGATCACCAGCACGTTCAATATTTCTTAATACACCTGTAATCTGGATGATGGTTCCCGTGTCTAGGTTCTTATCGTCCATTAATTTATAAATAAGCGTTTTGAACATTGCATCCAGAGTGTCATCTTGAGTGGCAATATCATAAGCATTACGCTCATGGTCTTCATGTATGAGTTGAATGGTATCGTAAATAAAATGAGCTAAGTAATTATTCAATTGATTGAATAATTCCAAGGTTTCAGGTGCTAAGGGATCAAATTTAAGTACAAACTTAGCAATTGACTTTGCATAGTCACCCATACGTTCCAAATCATTAGCAATTCGGATACCACCGATAAGTAGTCTTAAATCCTTTGCTAATGGTTGCATACGACCAAGTATCTCTACAGTTTGGTTATGAATGTTAGCCTCCATAGCATTGATGGATTCATCCCCTGCGATAATATCAATAGCCACTGCTTTATCATGTTGATCTAGGGCAGAAAAAGAATTCACCAACTGATCATAAACCATATTGGACATATCGATTAATGTGTTTCTAAAAACGCTCATACGTGATTCAATTGAGTACATTATCCAAACCTCCCTGTGATGTAATCTTCTGTTCTCTTATCTTGTGGTGTATGGAAGATAATATTAGTATCCTCATATTCTACAATTTCACCATGGAGAAAGAAAGCAGTTTTATCTGAGATACGTGCTGCTTGTTGCATGGAGTGAGTAACAATAATAATAGTAAAGTCTTTTTTCAGTTCCATGATTAACTCTTCAATCTTCAAGGTAGCAATTGGGTCAAGGGCTGAAGTAGGTTCATCCATCAAGATGACTTCAGGTTCTAAAGCTATAGCACGAGCGATACAGAGTCTTTGTTGCTGTCCACCCGATAAACTTAAAGCCGAAGTATTTAAACGATCAGCAACATCTTCATAAAGAGCTGCTTTCTTTAGTGATGAGACTACGATTTCATCAAGTTTCTTCTTGTCCTTAATTCCTTGGCATTTAGGACCATAAGCAACATTTTCCCAGATTGTCATTGGGAATGGGTTGGGGTTTTGGAATACCATACCAACACGTGTTCTTAATGATACAACATCCAAATCTTTAATATCCCCACCATCAAATTGAATGGTACCATCCATAGTAACTTTAGGAATTAGATCATTCATACGATTAAAACATCTTAGAAAAGTGGACTTACCACACCCTGAGGGCCCGATAAAAGCAATGACTTGACGTGAATTAATGTCAATTGTGACATCCTTCAAAGCTTGCTTAGTGCCATAATATAAATTTAAATTCTCAACTTGAAATGTTTTCATTTTAGATTAATCCTAACTTTCTAGAGTACGCTTTTGAGGCAAATTTTAGACCGATATTGAGTATCAACACAAGTACTAAAATAATGATTGAGATGGCCGCTGCCAGTTCAAAGTTGGGTTGTTCTGAACCCATGATCGTCCATATTTGAACAGCTAGTGTGGTTGCTCCCTTACCTACTTGTGGGGAGTCATTAATGAATGTTCCCATAGTATAGATAAGTGCAGCTGATTCACCAATGATTCGTGATATGGATAAAAGTACAGATGTCATAATACCAGGTAGTGCTGATGGTAAAACAACTTTGAATATAGTTTGAGTTTCATCAGCCCCTAAAGACAGTGATGATAATCGCAAGGCCTGAGGAACGTTTATAAGAGCCTCTTGAACGGATCTGATGATGACTGGGAAGAGTAGAACTGCCATTGTTAAGGCACCCAGTAAGATTGATAAGCCATCGATCTTAAAAAGGGCTGTGATTGGGAAGAGTATTACAACTCCCATAAGACCAAAAATAATTGAAGGAATACCAGCTAACATTTCAATACCTGATGCAATCATGCGATTAAGTACTGAATCGGTTGCCACTTCTTCTAGATAGACTGCCGCACCAATACCAATTGGTAGTGCGATTAATAAAGTCAACCCAATTAGCATTAGAGTTGCGATTAGAGATCCTCGAATACCACCTCCTGCATTCTTATAGAATACAGATAGAGCACGATTGTCTTGCAAACCATCAACAACTTGCTGAGCATCTTGTTTCACCACTGAACCTAGGGACCCTTGATGGGTTTCAATACGTTCAATGTAATCACCCTTCTCAAGACCTGATATTTTACCTTTATCAGGACCTGCTGTCATGATGGTACCCAGTGCAAGGGGTGACGTTTCATCAATGTAATCAACTACTAATAAATCTTTTTTATCATGAGATACATCATCCTTAATACCAATACCATAACAAGATGAAAAAGCTCCATTATAATTTTCTGGCTTTTCGAATGCACCACAAGATCCATCAATTTTTATTAATGTGGATTGAGACCAATAATCATCTTTCATCATGTCGATGCTTAATGATCCCATCCCTTTAGAGAAAATGAAAGTGAAAACCATGAGTAGAATTGCTAAAGTAATGGCTGCTGAGGAAAAGGTTAAGGCATTGAGCATACGGTCTTTAAATTTACGTTTAGGATTCATGGTTTCCTACCTTTCTTTTCACAGCGTGAATCAGCATATTTGAAATTAGAATTAATATAATCAAAACAATACCGACAGAAAATCGAATATCATAATCCGCTCCGGTAGTTTCACTCATTCCTGATAACATGGTTGATGTTAGGGTACGAGTGATATCAAATGGATTAAAGGTAGGACCAAATGCCCTGTTACCCGCAACCATGGATACAGCAGTCGCCTCACCTAAAGCTCTTGATAAACCTAAAATTAATCCTGCAAAGATTCCAGATTTAGCTGAAATAAGGATAACCTTAAAGTTCGTTTGAGTAGGACTTGCCCCCAAAGCGAGAGACGCTTGTTCTAAATCTTTGGATACTGATGCAATAGCCGTGATTGATAAGGTTGTCATGGTAGGTAAAATCATAATAGCCAATAGAATCACAACACTGAGTAGAGATCGTCCCCCAAAGGTAGAATAACCTAAACTCATTGCTAACCAATCTACAAACAATACGATAATACCTGAAGCAAATACCCCATAAACGACTGATGGTATTGCCGCCAATAACTCAATAACAGTTTGCATGATTGAAGCTAACCAATCCGGTGCTACTTTAACAATGAACAGGGCTGTTAAGACTGAGATTGGAAATGCTAAAAGAATAGCAAAAAAGGATGACAATAAAGTATTAATAACAATGAATAAAACACCATACTTGCCTTGATCTGCTTGCCATGTAAAACCTGTAATAAAATCTTTGAAGTTTACAAAGTCTGGACCATAGGATGGCAAAAAGACCGAAACTCCCTTAACTACAATAAAGCCAACAATTATTAGAATCATAGAACCTGCTAGCAACCCACACACGCGAAAAATACCTTTGAAAAAGATATTTTTCGCTTTCTTTAGATTGATGTGGTTTACCACTGTGTCTTCTCACCTGAGAATATAGCGTTTAAAGTTTCTGCATTAGCGTCTTTTAATGATTGATTCTTTTCATTTACAACAACGACTACAGCATCTAAACAGTAAGCTCCTGTTACTAGACCATCTGAAACTTTTTCTTCTGATTTGAATTCTCTTGATGCAAATCCTAAGTCAATCTTATTAACACCATCTTTTTCAGATCCTAGTGCGCGTTTGTAACCATCACTTGATCCAGTATGGTTAGGCTCATATTTGAAGTTTCCAGCCATTGGGATGAAAGCTGCCATTAGAGCATCTAATGTACTTGATACTGAAGTTGATCCACCTGTTTTAATAACAAGTCCTGTGTTATCTTTATCAACAATTGGATGTTTTGACTTTAGAGTAGACCAAGCAACTCCTTTATCAACATCTACAATTCCACCTTCAGATAAGATAACTTCCATACCTTCAGTAGATAGTGTCATATAATCGATAAATGCTAGAATTAATGCTTCTTTTTCAGCTGAATCAAAATCTCCCTTAGCACGTGATGCATATGAGAATGGTCTTGCTAGTTTATAGCTTCCATC
>JBGXRX010000041.1:0-10948 GCA_041811795.1 Erysipelothrix sp.
ACCGCACTGGCTTCTAAGAATTGAAATCAATATCTAATTTCTCAAGTCTACCAATATTAAATCCAATTATATATCCTACGATGGTATCAGGGTAAGCTTGCTTCATATCAAGAACCAATTGCTTATCTAATGATTGATAGTAAACCATATCTTCCATTTCTAGGTCATGAACTACTTTGACAACTTTATGAATAACATCTGCAGATTTTATAGAGTCGGGTTTTAATTCAACAAAGATCTTTTGATCTAAGTCTTTAGCTAGTCTCATATATTCCTCAAAGTCAGGAAATCGTGATGTCATTCTTCCCTTACTAATACTCTTACTTGAAATTTCTTCAAAGGTTAATTCATTAACCCTTCGCGGATCATGACCTAACCTCCTTAAAGTAAAATCATGATGAAAAACTAACTTCTCATCCTGTGTCATTTGAACATCCATTTCAACAAAATCAGGCTTATAAGAAGCAGCCATAGATAAGGATTCTAAAGTGTTTTGAATAGCTTCTTCCGTATCCCCACGATGGCTGACAATCTGGGTCGTTCTAGGCAATGGATCTTTTGCACCATAGAAATAAATGAATGTAGATAATGCTCTAAAAGTTACAAGTAAGACTAGGGCAAGCTTACGATTTTCCTTGGTTCGATTACTTTAACAACAAGCCTTGGTTGAGCATGGTTGACTTCACCCTGATAGGAAACCACAACAACTTAGTAGATTAGAAGTTGTGAGAAAGCAACAACGATAAAGGCGACGATAAGTTGAATGGTACCCATCATTGAATAGATAACATAAGTACCCAAAGGCAGTACTGAGTTTAGTAAATAACTAAAAACAGATACTATGACTGAAGTTACTAAACTGAATAGTAATCCACTAAGGATAATTTTAACAATAAGCAGAAAGACTCTAAAAATATTATCCTTAGTTATACTTATACTCTTTTTACATGAATCTACAAAACTCAAGTCTCCTAAAACTAAAATGGTTGGAGCATAGAATAAGAATAGATTGATTATAAATAGCCCACCCAATACCAACAAATAGGCAAAGGTCATCCATCTTTGTTGGTAGATGGTATCAATGATAAATCGTGGTAATCTAATTTGCGCTGCAAAAGATTCCGATATCTCTGGATTCATATTTGGCATTATTGCAATAACATATAAAGCGAATAGGAAGAAGGATGGTGTTAGTGGAGACTTCACTTTACCTATCAGGTATTCCCAAGAGAAGGTTTCATCATCATAGAGCTTGTTAAAGTAGAGTGTCAAAAGGATAATTTCTACTATTATAAAAATACAGATTATTGATATGGTAAACAATAAGAGGATAAGTGCGATAGGGTTAAGCAGTACCGTTAAGATGTTATCATTGGTAATACCTTGTAACTTAGCCTCCAAAAGGACCAACTTGAATACACCCTCACTAACATACTTCAAAGCTGAAAGTGAAATTACTTTAATAAATATCATAGCCAATGTGATCTTTAGGAATTGATTACCCATAAGATTTAATGATACTTTAATCGGTGAGTTCTTTTTCATGATGGCTAAACCCTTTTCATTCTATTATACCTATAAGAAAAAGAACACCAAGGATTACTTGATGTTCTTTAGGTCTAGAACCAATGATTACAATACTTCGTAGTCAAATAATTCATCATGCGTAATACGATAAATTTGTCCCTTAGATTCTACATTATATGTAAAATCACTAGGAGAAACAACGCCATCTAAGTGATTGCTGATGATTGTGAAGACTTCTCCTGCCCTCATAAACATAAAGCTTTCATGGATTGAATCTTTAATATTTCTCTTCCAACCATTTTTCTTAGCTTTAATTTGACTGCCTTTAGTTAAAGTGTCTTTCATTAGCGGTTCTATTTCCCTCCCTTCATTTTCCCACAAGAAAGCCCACTCAAAAATGAGTGGGCCTAGTATTATTTCTTGATGTTAAAGAATGTATCCATTCCTGAGTATTTTGCTGAAGTTCCTAATTCGTCTTCAATACGTAGTAATTGGTTGTATTTAGCAACACGGTCAGTACGGCTCATTGAACCTGTCTTGATTTGTCCTGCGTTAAATGCAACAGCGATATCTGCGATTGTAGTATCTTCAGTTTCTCCTGAACGGTGTGAAACAACTGATGTATAACCAGCACGCTTAGCTTTTTCCATAGCGTCAAATGTTTCAGTTAAAGTACCAATTTGGTTAACTTTGATTAAGATTGAGTTAGCAATCCCTTTTTCAATTCCTTCTTGAAGGATTGATGGGTTTGTAACGAATAAGTCATCACCAACGATTTGTACACGATCTCCGATACGATCAGTTAGTCGTTTCCAACCATCCCAGTCGCGCTCTCCAAGTCCGTCTTCGATTGATACGATTGGGTACTTATCAACAAGCATTTCGTACATGTCGATCATTTCATCAGCAGTTAGAACTTGTCCACCTGATTTTGAAAGTACATAAACGTCTTTTTCTGCGTCATAGAATTCTGATGCAGCAACGTCCATAGCTAACATGATATCTTTACCTGGAGTATATCCTGCTTTTTCGATAGCTTCCATGATAACTGCTAAAGGTGCTTCGTTTGATTCTAAGTTTGGAGCAAATCCTCCCTCATCACCAACAGCTGTAACATGTCCTTTAGCTTTAAGAACATCTTTAAGTGCATGGAAAACTTCTGCTCCCATACGGATTGCTTCTTTGATTGATCCAGCAGATACTGGCATGATCATGAATTCTTGGAAATCAACTGATGAGTCAGCGTGTGATCCACCATTGATAACGTTCATCATTGGAACTGGTAATTCTTTAGCATTGAATCCACCTAAGTATTGGTAAAGTGGTAAGCCGTAGAAGTTTGCTGCTGCAATAGCTGCTGCCATTGAAACACCAAGAATTGAGTTAGCTCCTAATTTTGATTTGTCATGAGTTCCGTCTAAAGCGATCATTGTTTCATCGATTAGAGTTTGGTCAGTAACGTCAAATCCGATTAATGCTTCTGCAAGAATATCGTTAACGTTTGAAACTGCTTTTTCAACACCTTTTCCTAAGAAACGTGTTTTGTCCCCATCACGTAATTCTAAAGCTTCACGCTCTCCCGTAGAAGCTCCTGATGGAACGATTGCGCGCCCGAAAGCACCTGATTCTGTTGTAACTTCAACTTCGATTGTTGGGTTACCACGTGAGTCAATGACTTCGCGTGCATATACATCAATAATAAATGGCATAATAATATGTCCTCCTGTTTAGTTATATCTTAATCTTTATTCTTTATTGGGTCAATCTGATCTAATGATTAGATTGCGTCAATGATTGTTTTGAATGAATCTACTTCTAATGAAGCACCACCAATTAAAGCACCGTCGACATCTTCTTGTGACATGTATTCTTTAATGTTTGATGGGTTTACTGAACCACCATATTGGATACGAACAGCTTGTGCTGCATCTTCTCCGAATAAGTTACGAACTTCATCACGTACTAATGCACAAGTGTCTTGAGCGATTTGTACTGTTGCTGATTTTCCTGTTCCGATTGCCCATACTGGTTCATAAGCAATAACAATGTTTGAAACTTGTTCTGCTGTTAATCCTGATAGTGCTCCTGAAACTTGTGATCTTACAACTGATTCTGTTTGTCCAGCTTCGAATTCAAATAATGATTCACCAACACAAACGATTGGAGTCATTCCTGCTTCGATTACTACTGCTGTTTTCTTGTTTACGTCTTCGTCAGTTTCATTGAAATATTGACGACGCTCTGAGTGTCCTAGAACAACCCATTTAACACCTAGTTCTGCTAACATTGATACTGAGATTTCTCCCGTGTATGCTCCGTTTGCTGCCCAGTGTACGTTTTCAGCTGCTACGTGTACTTTTGACGCGTGTTCAACTGATGTTGCTAATGCTGTAAATGGAACTGCAACTCCAAAATCTGCTTTGTCTGTTGCGTATGAATCAACACCTTCGAAGAATGCTTTCGCTTCTGCGTTGTTTTTGTTCATTTTCCAGTTTCCGAATATAATTGGTTTTCTCATTTTTATTTGTCTTGAATTGCAGCAATCCCTGGCAATTCTTTTCCTTCCATAAATTCTAAACTTGCACCACCACCTGTAGAGATGTGTGTAATTTGGTCTTTGAATCCTAGTTGGATTGCAGCAGCAGCTGAATCACCACCACCGATAACACTTAATACTCCAGGAATTTCTGTAATTGCTTTACAGATTTCTAAAGTACCATTTGCGAATGCTTCAAATTCAAACACTCCCATTGGTCCGTTCCAAACCACTGTTTTAGCATCTTTTAATGCTTCTTTAAATTCAGCGATTGATTTAGGTCCAATGTCTAGTCCCATCATATCTGCAGGCATTTTGTCTGCATCATATACGAATGGTTCTGAATCTGGCGCAAATGCTTTTGCAACAACTGCATCTGCAGGTAGAAGTAATTTATCTCCCGCCTTTTCAATAATTGCTTTAGCAATGTCGATACGATCCATCTCTACTAGAGAAGTTCCGATTTCATAACCCATTGCTTTGTAGAATGTATAAGCCATTCCACCACCAACAATAACTTTGTCGGCTACATCTAATAAGTTTTCAATAACTGAAATCTTATCACTTACTTTAGCTCCACCCAAGATTGCCACGAATGGACGTTTTGGTGCATAGATTGCTTCTGATAAGAATTTAACTTCTTTCTCAACAAGGAATCCTAAAGCTGAAGGTAATACATTTGCAATACCAACAGTTGATGCATGAGCTCTATGTACTGATCCAAATGCATCTGTAACGAATAGGTCTCCTAAACTTGCCCAGTATTGAGCTAGGTTAGCATCATTTTTGCTTTCCCCAACTTCATAACGAGTGTTTTGCATTAGAACAATTTCCCCATTGTTCAATTCTGCAACAGCAGTTTCTAATGCTTCACCGCGTGTGACTGGAACAAAGTTTACTTTTGTTTCAGGCAATAATTCTTGTAATCTTATAGCTACTGGAGCAAGGTTGTTTTTCTTCTTGTCCGCTTCTGCTTTTTCTGTATCCTTATGGTTCACTTTTCCTAAGTGAGACATAAGAATTACTTTGGCGTCATGTTCTACGAGATATTTAATTGTAGGTAATGCACCAAGAATACGGTTGTCATCAGTAATCACTCCATCATTTAATGGAACGTTGAAATCAACACGTACAATGACACGTTTTCCTGCAACATCTAAATCGTTGAGCGTTCTCTTTGTCATAAATTGCCTCCTTAATTTACGTGTCAATTATACCAAATTATAGTGCCCACTACAATTGATTATCTATTCGTTCACATGATTTACAAAAAAATGCATTCTTTTACCAATTTGTCCCCTTGATTTGTGAATTTATATCACAATGGAATAAGAAAAGTTAATTAATACGATAAAAACAAATCCGCAAACCTATATAAAGTTTGCGGATATTATTATTCTATAATATAGCCCAAGCCTTGGACTAATTGTTTTGCATGATGTAATACATCATTGCTCCCTTCAATTGTGATTGAACTTGAAGGAATACTAATTGTATAGATGGCACGTGTTTCGTCTAATGCACTACTGATAGCACTGACATCTTTGTCATCTTTGATTGTTTTAATAAATACGATATGTTTCATTTCGTACCCCCTTACTTATACACCTGATTTCACACCTCAATTTTAACATAAGACCTTGATGCATAGGTCAACCTAGATCAATTTAACTCTTCAATGATGTCCTTATGAATAAAATGTTCAACAAAGCTCCATGTTTCACCTTTATCATAACTGATATATCGAATGGCTGATTGATAATGGTTGTCTCCCTTTTTCCCTTGTCTTAAAACAATTTTATAAGAGTCCCCTTCTTGGGTTGGAGGTTCAGCTTGGAAATATACTTGTTCCCAAGTTAGACCGGAATCCTTGTAAGAACCTTCAATAGTAAGAGTTTGCTCAAAAACAACGTCATGAACTCGGGTTCCTAAGTCATCCGTATAGTAAAGGTTGTTATCATCTTCTTTGGTATAGAAGATTCGATCCCCATCGAAAGTAACAACTTTATAGATATGACTATTTTGATTTAAGATCGGGCCTGTTTGCCAAGTCTTCCCAAAATCCAAACTCTTATGATAGGAAGAAATATATGAATTTAAGGCAACATATGATTTTATAACGACATTAACTTTCCCCTGAGTGATATCGATATGGGCAAAACCCACATTACCCAAGCCAGTCTCCTCATCCAAAATTTGTGACTGTATCCACGTGTCACCCATATCTTCAGAGATTGCAACAGAAGGATTACCGTCTTTGACATAGACGATACCAATCTGTTGACCTGAAAAAAATAATCTCTGATCATCTGGGAACCAGTTTTGATGATCTAATGAAAATTCAGAACTTTTAATTGGTGTCTTAATCCACTCGGAACTTTCATCAGCTCTAACTTCTAAATTCTCATTAGCATAAGAATATAATCCAGTAAGACTACTTTCTCCCTGTGTTGGAGAATAGAATTGATTGTAGGCAGCAAGGGTCATGTCGTTATAGTAAAACAAGGTATCTTGCTTTAACTCAAGTTCGATAACAAAATTCAAACTGTTTGCGATGTCATTTCGACTGCCTTGTGTTTTAAATAGATGTCTTGTATCTTTTTCTGAATCCCAAGTTAAATTCAGATGATAGGCAATAATATGTTCTGAATCATCTCGTGATGGCATTTGATGGATACCTTCCATTCCATACTCAACAATTGTCCCATTTCTAAAGAAGGGTTGATTCTGAGCCATAATGTAAGTTTCAATCCATTCAGCAACTAAAGGGAAAGATTCTTTATCCTCACTGTTAATCCATTCATCAAATTCATCCGGAATCCTATCAACCAAATTAATCTTATGTTCCTCTAATAAAGTTTCAGATTTTTTAACATAGAATATAAGTGATGTGGTGATAATGGCAGTGAGCAGAATAAATATCAAAAAATATCTAGTTTTTTTCATAAGTAAATCCCCTTTAAATCATTATAGCATTTATAACCAATGATTCTAAGGGCTGACTAAGATTAGAAAAGCACCGATGACTCAGTCATCGGTGCTTGTTTTAATCTAATAGTTTCTTTGTGATTTCTAATAGTGTTGCTACGTCTTTAGGACGTGTCAACCCTGTTTCAGGATCAATAATTGATGTATAAACATGAGGAATAACTTTTTTAACTCCTGCATCAAGAATTGTCTTAAGTATTTCTTCATAGTTATCTAAATCAATACCACCTGTTGGTTCAAGTGCAAAGTCATGTTTAGCACAAGCATCAGCTAATGCCTTTAATTCATCAATTGCTCTGAGACCACCCATAGGGAAGAATTTAAGTGCATTACCACCCATGTCTTTAACCATAAGGATTGCTGTTTCAACATCTACTAAAGCTTCTTTTTCAGCTCCCGAACTTAAAGGACCCGTAGAGATTTTAACAACTCCTGGTGTACCCGTTGGAGAGACTAATGCGTTAATATGAATTTGATCATCATCTGTTTTACCACGAGTGTAACCTACACCTGTGAAAACTTGATTAAAATGGTGAGCCTTAACTTTTCCAGCAATGTCACCAACAAAGCGCCATTGATTTGGATTACCTGCACCAAGGCCAACAGATACATTACCTTCTAAAACTTCCATGTAGTCGGCAAGTTCTTTTTCAGCTATCTCAAGGTTTTCAAACTTTGTTGATAAAACCCCAACAACAGTATGACCTTCAGCGACTTGGTATAGTTCCTTAGCATTATCGACACTTCCTGCTAAAAAGTTAATGCAGACTCTATCTTTGTAATATGGTATTTTCATTTATTGCCCCTCCATGATTTCTTTAAAGCGTTTAATAATTAATTCTATATCACCTTTAACCAAAGGTCTTGTATCAAGACTGATATAGCCTTCATTGAGTCTATGTGATCGTCCATGAATGGATGGATTTCCTGACTTCAGCAATTTATCTATCGCGATGGCATTGAGTTCTTTGCTATGATCTAAGACTTGAACTTGAACACGATAAATTTCTCGTCCCGCCTCATCTTGGATTTCTGTACAAACAAGACCTTCAATTTGATTCAAACCTTCCATAAGTTCAGCAACTTGGGCGCGGTTATGAGCAATCGATGCAGGAATATCACGATTAACATAAAGTTTTAAAGCTTTAAGCAATCCCATGATTCCCTCTTTACCAATTTTCATAGGTCTACCAATTCCAGTGTATTGTTTTTGAATATTATCGATAAGATCACCACGACCCGTTACAAAACCAGATGTTGTTGCCTCAATGGCTTTAGCGCCTGAATAAATAACAAGATCAGCTCCCATATCAATGTAAAGTTTTAAGTCTTCTTCAGCAGCAGCATCAACAATGAGTGGAATGCTACGAGATTTTGCTAAATCAATTAGGTCTTGCAAATCTACCATTCCCTTTTGAACTGTATGGTGACTCTTAACATACATAATAGCCGCAGTTTTATCAGTAATAGCAAGATCAAAGTCTTCTACCGTTGATGAGTTCGCTAAACCAACTTCTTTGACATGACCTCCACCGATGGAAATCATGGTAGAGATTGGAGCACCAAAAGAAACTGAATGACCCTTAGCCAAGAGCACTTCATTAACCAATCCTTCAGAATGAGGCATTTGGCGTATTAAATTACTACGTCCTTGTGTAATGATACCCGCAACTGACATGGCAATGGCAGCAGAAGCAGATGATGTCACACAAGATTTCTCCCCATTTGTATACTGAGAAATAATGATCCCAGCTTGAGTTAATAAATCATCAATGATGACATAGGATTGGCCACCTTCAACAGCGGCCGCCCCCACTTCATCACTCAAGGTTGAAACACCCAATGCAGTCATACGACCGGATGCATTGATAACACGTTTTAAACCAATTTTTTCATAAACATTCATCGTATGAAAATCATCCCAAGAGCCATGGCACCAAGAATTGCACCACCTGTCATTTCTTTATCCCACTTGTAGAAGATTGCAGCACCAATAATGGCACCAATTCCAGCAAATGGATTGAATTGTGCAGCTGCAATAATAATTAGGGGTCCTAAATAACGTCCGGATGCATTACCAGCACCCATCATAATTTCAGTTCCACCAACAGCAACTCCTTCAGGCATTGATTTACGAACACCCATAATAATTAAACCAATAACAAGTCCGATTAATGCACCCGTAATTAGAGCAAACAAGAAGTTATCCATAGGTAACTTGAATCCTGTTTGTAGCATCAAGGCTGGAATACCAATCCCAACACCCGTCATCAGAGATCCACCAATGTCTAATACTCCAACCAATGGTCCCTCTAGAATACGAGCAATTAAGAATCCTGATGCAAATCCTACCGCTCCAGAATAGTCTCCTGATGATAGACCATCAGTGAGTAATTGAACAACTGCGATATCATTAAGTGCCCCTGTACCAAATGAAACATACATAAAGGTTCCTGCGAAAATTGCAGCAGCTGCCCCCATAATGATAAGAATGAAACTGGAATCTCTCATTAAGAATCGATTTAAACGATTCATTAATGTATTTGAATCTTTAACAACTATAGTTTTATTTTCTGACATAGTATCCTCCTAGAAATTCAATCCAAGCTTTGTGTGGAAGCCTCGGAAGTAAGCAATTAAGATAAACATAGCAATAACTAGCACAATTAAGATTTGAACAATTTTTGATTTGTAACCTTGTTGTTCAGCTGATTTACCAATTAAGATACCTAATACGATACCTGGTAAAGCATTACCTGAAACAACTGCAGATACACCACCTAAAAGAGTAGCCCATAATCCTGTTGTCTTACCAGCATCCATAGCTGCTAACCAGAAGATTGCAGGCATGACCGGGTTCAGTAACCAAGATGTCGCTGGTGATAAAACTTCTTTAGCGATTGTTGATAGACTTTCAGGAATCATACTGGACATCGTATTTAAGAATGTAATTACAACAGCTCCAATTGCAGATCCTACAGCCATCATTCGAGCAGGATTATAAATCGTATCTTCAACACTTCGACCTCTTTGAAGTAGAACCGTTGCTGACCAGTTAGGTACAATACGGTGTAATACATCTCCCGTAAGAGCACCACTTGCTATAGCAGAAGCTGCAGCATTAAAGAAGAAACCAAGTCCAAATGAGAAATGCGCAATTGGATCCCCATTACATGCATTCATTTCACCAATAGTACGGAAAGCTCCCATACCTTGAATTTCTGGCGCATGGAACATACGCGCTGCCCCAGCAGCAACACATCCCCCACCGATAACTCCGATGATTACGGAGTATAAAATTATTTCACCCATTCATTAATCCTCCTTTTGAATGTCGAGGTATTTCACACTGACAACAATACTTGCATCAACGTGTACCTCTGTGTCTTTTTTACCCGGTAGAACACTTTTCTTTGTTAGTGTTTCAACCTTATTAAAACGTACCGATTCAGTTTCCATTTGAATAATGGGAACCTCCATATCTTTATAAACTTGGCTGCGGATTTTCTTAAAGATTTCAGCTACTGCCTCATCTAATGTCTTACCTTGGCCCTTAACAACTATTGTTATGGGCTCTTGTTTTAAAAGTTCCCTGTTCAAATTCATTATGGGTTCACTTTTCTGAAAGCTTCAACAACCGCACTTCCCAACTCTGCAACATCCATAAATCCTAAACCTACAACTTGATAACCCTGTTCAATCGCAGTAACAGCCGCTTGAACTGATCTTAGATGAGACGTTGCTTTGTAGCCGTGTTTATTTTGGGCAGTAAGAGCACCAGCACCTCCTGACCCACAGAAACTAATACCGATATCGGCATTATGTTCTTTCATAACATCTCCCAACTTCATATCTGCTGCCATTCCAGAAATTACAATTGCAGTTGCTCCAGCAGCC
>JBGXRX010000042.1:0-3366 GCA_041811795.1 Erysipelothrix sp.
GGACATGTTATTCATATGGTGCAAGTTCAAATGGGTATCTTCAAGGACAATCAGTTTTAGAAGCTGGAACGGCAAATGCTGATAATTCTGTTGGAGGTGCTGGAGTAGTATATTGTAGTGCCATGGGAGGTACTGCAGAAACAACTCTTGCAGCCCAAGGAACAGTTGCTTATGGTAAAACTGATACAAGTTCTGCCATTAATTCCGGCTGGGATTTATGGGGAGGCGGAGGAACGGTATGGACCTATCGTCAAGCCTTTTTACAAAATGGTAATTCCTATCTTATTCACAATAATGATATTGCCCGTTGGACCTATGGAGGTCAATCTAATGGTAGTCAGGTCGGAAATTCATACAATATTTTGAATGGGGCTATTGTTGATACTCTTGAAGGTGGTGGTTATACCGCAACTACAAAATGGGGAAATACTACAGCACAAGTCAATCAAGGGCAAGTTAATTGGTTCTTGTCAGGCGGTTCTTGGGGAGATTTGTATAATACTGGAAGTGCAACAGTAAATGTTTACAACGGATATATCAACGCTATTACCGGTGGAAACTATGGCCAAGCTGGAGTAGAGACAATTGCTGGTGATTCTACAGTCAATGTTTATGGAGGTGATTTCTCAGGTTCGCCAAGAACAGGAACAAAACAACTTTGCGGAGGTCCGTTCTTTAATGGGGCATCTTCGATTTTAGGAAATACAGCTTTAAATGTTGATTTGACTGGTTCAACTGGCTCAAGCTTCCAACTTCCTTCTGGTACATATTTATCAGGAGGAGCAGGTTATAACAATACTGTGACTCACGTTGGTTCTGGAGTAAATAACAGTATTAGTGTCAATATATCAGCAAATGCTGCATCCGGAAATGTCTTAAATGGTGCTGTTATTTACGGCGACGGGCAGTCAACTGGTTCAAATAGTACATATACAAATGTTGGTACAATCAACATAACCATTAATGCAGATGGCAACACTGTAGGTTCGGTTTATGCAACTAATTATGTAGCCATGCCAGCTTCAGGTCAAAGATACAATACGAATATAAAAATTGGGGATGGTACTACCATTTCTGGTACGATAACATCCGGAGGAAGTAGTGATAATCTAACTGGTGCGATTGCTGCAGCTAATAACAATAAATCGGCTATTACATTAGGAAATAGTACTTCACATAACCCAATTACCATAAATGGTTCACTTACCAATTTTAACAGTGCAGAAATTACTGAAAAAGCAGTAGTGAATGTAGCAGGTTCTTTTAAAAATGGAGGTGGAGCTACAGCAGCAAACCACGCTGCAACTTACTCCAAACATGGTTCGATTCAAATGGATACTGATTCTACTCTTGGAATTACTTCAACATCATCCGTTGTATCAGCAAGCCAATTAGTTGCCTATCCAAATGCAACACTTTCTACACCCTATGTCCAAACATCTGGATTGATTAATTTATCCGATTTAGATCTTTCAACCAATAAGGGTAATCTATTTTGGAAGCCGATCGGTAATCCACCAACAAGTATTAGTAATACCTATAATGGAGCCTATTGGGGAACACAAGCGGCATTCCCAATTTTGACGTTTAATGGTGGAGATACTGCTACAAAATCTGGTGCAGTAAATATTAGTCCTAATAATTTTTCTGGTGTAGATTCAGCCAAAAATTATGCATTTTTAGGGGATTATACAATGTCTTCCCTCTCCACCCCAAGTAATCCAACTTGGATTGGTTATGTTGTTCCAGGGCAGGTACGTGTATATAATACAACTGGTGATGCAGATTCAGGAAATTGGCAACATCATTTAAAATCTAATGTTACAACAGGGAATCCCGTTGCTGGTCAAACGATGCAAGCATGGGCCTCGGTAGCATCTGATACTGATGCAAGTTCTATCAAAGTAATGTATGTGATGGGATATAGTGATAGCACAACAGCTCCTTTTAGCTTCACCGCTAAAGCACCATATTACATAAAATCTAGAACAGCCACGGCATTTGATGGAAAGGTTTTAAATAATTATCCATCAACTAATCCTAATTTTGATGTCAATGCTGGAACTACTGGTGCTACACGTAACTTTGGTACGAGAGACTATTTTGTAGGAAATCAACAAGATGGCACAAACGATCAAGCAATATATGGAAGTTATATTGTACAAAATGTGGCTACTGATAACACCACTAGTCTAAGTGCTGGAAACTATATCCTACCGAATAAAGTTTCTGCAATAAATGCATCATCATTGACTCAAGCACAACTCCAAAAAATTGTTGGTTTAAAAGGAGTGGGTGTAATGACAGATATTACGACGAGTGGTGATCCATTAAGTTCAATAAATAATGCAGGTAATACGATTCAAGATCCTACAACTAGTGATACTAATGTAAAAGATAAATCATATGCAGAAATACCTGTGAGCTGGACTTTGGGAAAAAGTTCTACTAATAGTAACATTGTTGTTGTACCACAGGCAGCAGTTATTTCATCAGATAGTCAAACAGCCCTTAATGTTTATGATGCAAGTATGACAAGTGATGATGCTCATAATTTAAAAGATCAAAAAGATCTGGATGGTAATTGGACTTATGCTTTAGCTTTTAAAGCGGATGGAACGATAGAAGAACCAGTGATTAGCAGTCCGTCAAATTTGGTTACAACCTTGCAAACTATACAAGCCAATAATCCAATCATTGACGGAGATGGTAATATTCGTCCTGTTACTTATACTTATAATGGATTATCAAAAGATATTACACTTAATTTAACTTTTGGCTCTATAAGTCTTTCTACACCAAATTCTTACGACTTTGGTACATTAGACGTAAGTCCTAAACCATTAATTTCATGGGCCACAAGTCCTGCCAGTGATGTGGTTGTTACTGACACACGGACAGGTTCTGCCTTGAAGCCATGGTATGTGAGTGTCGCACAAACTCAAGATTTAAAAGGTTTGACAAATAATAATAATTTGGCTTCATATCTTTTCTTCAAAGATAGTACAGGAAGTAAAGTAATTACAAGTGATGCCTTACAGATTTATGCCAATACTTCACCAACTACTGGTACTTTTAAGTTAAATCAAAACTGGAATTCAACCTCTGGTGAAGGAATCCAATTGAATATTCCGGTTGATCATCAAGAGAAGGGAACCTATGAGGGACAATTAACTTGGTCTTTAAATAATGTACCTTCTAATTAGTTGCGTATAGCAATTTTATACAAAGTGGGATTAGTCCTACTTTGTATAACGGACTTATTTTAATTTTATTATAAGATTTTAATCAAAATACTACAGAGATGTAGTTCTAGAAAGAGAACATAATGAAAATTTATCAAAAAGTTTTACTGTTCATTGCCAC
>JBGXRX010000043.1:0-14538 GCA_041811795.1 Erysipelothrix sp.
AGTGATCCTCTTTTCTATAAAATACCTCTCAGTAAAATGTAAATGTTGCATCGGGTGATATCCTTTCTCATTGGTCTAGTAGCTTAATGATACTATAGAATATCAACCGGTGTTTTTTTTCATCGAATGGACAACTTCATTTTACAATTCATAAAATAAAAATTGATTAAATGTAATCAATCTTTATTTACCCGAATTTGGATTATTAATTATAGAACCGGATGACTTGCAGTCTAATCTATATAGAAGAATGAAATACGTTTACGTTCTATCCCTAAGAGGCTAATTTAAAAAACGATTAAAAATATCTTCATCTAGCGCATAATGTCACTTAGATGGATTGAATTATGACGTTAAGTAAAGGTGAAATGACTAACAAAATGTAAGGACTCACTTTAAAAGCATATCTTAAAAGAAGAACTAAACCTAGAAGTATTCCAGCTTGTACATTAAGCATGCTACCCATGGTTAAACTTACTAATACTTTAGCAATTAGAACTACTGAAGCGATATTGATACCCTTCAGAGCATATTGAATCCAATCAACTTTACTAATTTTAGCCTTGACTGGCATTAGAAGCATCATAATTACGAATGATGGTAAGAAGATTCCTAATGTTGCTACAAGTCCACCAAGTGGACCTCCAAGGAATACACCTACTGCTGTAGCACTTGTAAAGACTGGACCTGGTGTTATTTCACCAATCAGAAAAGCATTAACGATATCCTGAGAACTCATATACTTCAGGAAAGATGTTTCTAGGTATGTTAATAAAACATAACCACTACCATAGAGTGTGGCTCCAATCTTTAAGAACAAACCAAAGATCATCATAATACTAATCGGTTCAACTACCATTACTTTTTTCTTATAGAAGAAATGTGAAACAAATGCAATTCCAAAAATCAGCAGTAAACTTAACTCACTGATTCCTAGAACCATTAAAAGACACCCTATAAGAAATAATAGTGTTTGATTTAATGTTCTAATACCATTTTTATAAAATCGAAAGAAAACTTGAGCAATCATAAGCAAAAGTACTGGTGTCATTCCATCCAGTACAACTTGCACCCAAGGTTCTTGAATCGAATTAACGAAAAACATACTAATTATCATTACGATTGAAATCGATGGTAGCATAAAAGATAATCCTGCCTTTAATAATCCAGGTAATCCCGCTACATAATAGCCCACTCCTAAAACCATCTCAGAAGAGTTGGGCCCTGGAATAAGGTTAGTTAAACTATTCAGAGAAGCAAATTCTTCCTGAGTCAACCACTGCTTCTTTACTACAGCCTCTTCCTGCAACATAGCTATATGTGCAGCCGGACCTCCAAAAGCAGTACAACCTAACTTAATAAATGTTTTTATCATACTAATACCCCTGAACCATTATAGCAAATCTACTAACACAATAACGTTTTGTAAAGCAATGATTACATTACATATTAGACTAAAATTACAGAGTGTTTGATATGAGTGAACTCAAGCTGGGGTCATCGATTAATTTTACAATAGCATTTGAGTTATTAAGCCATTTATCCAAAATAGAACATAAAGTATGCAAATCTTGATCTCCATCTTTTTTGGTCTTAATAAGTACCAGTACTCTAACTACAGTTTTGTCCCAAATAATAGGTTTTTCAAGTATGGCAATCATAAATATAGGGTTCTTTAGGGATTTACCAAAATCCTGTAAATGAACGACTTGATTCCCTACTTCTAAACCAATAAAGTAGTCTTTACTGTATGGCATGTCTTTGAGTAGATCTCTACCATCCATTTCATTCCACAAGTTAGCCATTACCTCTACTGAGTTGCTACCTTGAAGATTAGTAATGATTGATTTCTCATTGAAATACCTTCCCATGTCAATTGCTTCTGACCTTATACGATGAATGAATCTCTCAATCTGTTCAAGGTAATTAGAGTCTTGAATTGAAAAAACATGAGCTTTATCACTCTTTCTTGTGGTAACCAATATATCTGCCGTTTCATCATCATAGTTTGTCTTTACGATATGCGTATACTGATCTTCAAACTTATCTTTTACCTCTTTGTAAAAGACAATATCTTCTACTCTCGATTGACCACTATTAAAACCGATTCTAATCTGCTGTTTGGAATCAATTAGCTGTAGTGCAGATTCCAAATAAAGGACAAGATAGGCAAACTCATCAACTCCAACTTGAATCTGATAAATACTATTAATAATTGAAACAACACTGACAGTAAGTTTTGACGCGAAGGTGTAATCTCTAAGATTATTATATGCAATTGGATTTTTAATAACCATGCCACTTCTTATACGCAAAACCATTTGTGTAATATGAGAGTAGATTTGTTGTTTTAGAAGTTCCAAATGTGAGAAATCTAATCCAAAGTTATTCTTAATTTCATCAAATATTGTATTCATAACTTTCTCATAATCTTCAGAATCATCAAGTGTATCTATTATCTTCTTATAATCTATTTGTTGAGCTGCATAATTAATTTCATCAGCCGGAAAATCTATTTTAAATATTTTCTTAAGTGCATATCGAGTCGTCGTATAGAGTCTCTCATTAGCTTTATAATTTGAGTTTTCTAATTGGTAGCCTAATTGATGTCTCTTACTCATGATATAGAAATGAAATGCTACATTAGCAAAGGAGAAATCCGATAAACGATATTCACTATAAAATAACCTTAACTGATCCTCTACATATCCCACTTCTTTTATAACAGATTGGTATTCAAACTCATTAATAATTTCTAAGGATAAATCATTATTATATTTAAGTTCAACAACAGCGTTTCTTATATCTTTTTCCAAACCAACAACTTTTATACCAAACGATGGTTTAGAATAGATAGACAAGTTAAATCGAGCAAGCTGGTTTCGAACCTCTTTCAGATCTCTAACAACACTACCTCGAGATATAAAAAGTTCATCTACCAGTTCATCAATTTTAATGTAACCATCATTACTTAAAAGAGAGTCTAGTATATAAGCAATCCTATCCGAATTCGATTTATTGAACTTATATACTTTTTTCATGATATTTGATTCATGAAAACTCTTCAATGTAATAACCCCATTCTCATTACTTGCCTGTATGTAGTATCCAATACCAGATATTGACTCTATATGAATATCATAATCTACAAGGAGTTCCTTAAGTTTCTGTATTTCACTCTTTATTGTTCTAACTGACACACCTAAGTTTAAAGCCAAATCAGCCGCTGTTTTATACTCCTCATGAAGTAGTTCATACATGATAAGCATCTGTCGATTGGTAAATGGTAACATAGTATCCTCCTAATTAATTCAAAAAGTTTGGCTAGGCCAAACTTATTTTTTATAAGAACTTTAAGAATGAACCAACAATTCCAACTGCTATTGTAATCAGTAGTAGGAAAGTTGAAGATTTTTCTTTCTTTTTAAGTAACCAGAACATAAATAAAGTATACAACAACGGTAATAGCAGTGGGAAGATTTGATCTACATAATCTTGTAGATTAAATACTGAATCCTCAAATGTAAATGATACTACAGTTTGCAATTTAACCATCTGTGCACTCATTGCACCAATTACCATTAAACCAACAATAGTTGCTGATTTTGTAATCTTAGCAAATACTCCTGATTCATTAGCACTTGTTAGAATATTAGTACCAAACTGATATCCTAATTTTAGACCAAAGTAACGTACAAGTATATGAGGTACATTAAATGCTATTAAGAACATGATTGGTCCTAGGATTGATCCTTGTGCTGATAGCGGTAAAGCGAGGGCTGTAGCAATAATTCTAATGGTTCCCCAGAAGAATGAATCACCAATCCCAGCTAATGGTCCCATAAGACTTACTTTAATTGAGTTTATTGTAGATTTATCAAAATCTTCATTCTCACTTGCTTGCTTTTCCATTGCGGCACTGACACCTGTAATAGCCGATGCTAAGTGTGGTGTTGTATTAAAGATTTGCATATGTCTTACAAGAGCTTCAGCTTGCGCTTCTTTAGTTACATGGAATCGTTTAATCGCTGGCCACATACCAATTGCATAACCTAAAGCTTGTTGTCTTTCATAGTTATAAGCATTCTCTAATAAGAATGAGTACCAAAACAATTCTCTGATCATTTTATTGTCTTGTTTTAGTTCTATATTATTCATCGAATAGTCCCTCCAATTCTGCATCCTCTAGAGATTTTGAACCTGAACCTTGTCCAACTTCAAATACAATAATAAATGCTAATATTGCTCCAAAAATAGTTACTGCAAGAATTGGTAAGTTTAAGTAACCAATCATAATAAATCCTAATACGAAATATAGAATATTTTTTCCATCCATCATGGGTTGTAACAATAATGCAAATCCAACTGCCGGAAGCAATTTACCCGCAACTTCAAGTCCATGCATTAATGTTGCTGGAATGTTTTGTACAAAACTATCAACTGCTGCTGAACCAAATAGAACCGCCACATATGCAACTGTAAAGTACATGGCACATTGTAAGATAAGTCCAAACATATTCATTAAGAACAATCCTTTTATATTAGCATTTTCTGCCATACGAACGGATGGTTCCATCATAGAACTTCTAACAATAAAGATAATAACTTTAAGTGATTGCGCAAGTAAAGCAATTGGTAACCCTAGTGTAATCGCTACTTCTGGACCAGAATTGGTCATAATAGCAAATGCTGTACCTAATGCACTACCTATCAATACATCTGGTGGTACCGCCGCACCAACCTGTATTGCCCCCATAAATACTAATTCTAAACTAGCCCCAATAATCAAACCTGCTTTTAGATCTCCTAAAACAAATCCAACAAATGGTGCGATTATAATCGGTCTGTTAACCATTGGTGTTCCGAGCATTTTCTCAAAAAACCAAATAACAGCAACAACTAATCCAACTAATAACGCTGCTTGCATAATTTTTCTCCTTATTTATATATTATTTTTTTCTTAAGTTAAGGTAATCTTGTGGTGAATCACTTGGAACAAGTTTTACAGATACATTAATCTTTCTCTCTGCAATTTCATCCAGTGCTTCCAATTCGGATTCATTAAAGTAAACTGCTTGAGTTAACTCTATTCTTCCATCTTGAGATTGAACTCCACCAATATTAAGATCTGGTGTTTCATCAATCCCTTTATAAATTCTTAAGGCATCTTGTGGATTATCTACAATTACAAATACCTTCAATGCTTTTATCTTTTCATTCTTAAGAAGAGTAATAGCATCATCAACACTTCTAATTGCAATCCTAACACCATCAGGCTTTGCCAATTGCAAAGCACTCTTACGAATTGGATCAGCAGCAGCATTATCATTAGCAATAACAATTGCTTCATATGATAGTGCAGCTTTCCAACTGTATGCGACTTGACCGTGTAATAAACGATCGTCAATTCGTACTAATTGAATCATAATATTCTCCTTCTTTTAAAAATCAAAGTCATCTTCATCTGTTACGATTTGTGTTCTTTTGATTTCATTTTGTGACACTTCTATTAAATCTTTTAGTGCAGCTTCATCAAAATTTGCTACATCCATTAATACAGCTTGTAAAGCAAGTGGCAGGTTCATACCTGAAACAACAGGTATATTTGCAAATCCTTCATGAGCACTAATTTTCTGGTTAACACTTCCGGCATAAAGATCCGTAAGTATTAAATCAGGCATAACTTCAGTTTGTGTTATATATTCACTGATCTGTTGTTCTAGGGTGACTTCATCCAAGTAAGCTGCAATTGCATCCACTTCAATGTTAGCTCCAACAATAATTTCTAATGAGGACTTAATCCCAGTAGAAAGGTTTCCGTGACTCGCTAATAATAGTTTCATTTAGCAACCACCCTTGCAACATATTCCGAAATCTTTGGATATGTTCCTTTCTTCATGCTCATCCCTCTTGCATCAGCAATTTTGAAGGACTGAACCTGGAAGAACATGAGGTAAAGCAATGGCGTAAAGCTATTTAGCTCAATGTCACCTGTAAATATATTTTTATTAATCAAGTAAGTCTTAGCATTAACTTCAGTCTCAATGAAATCTACTACATTGGCTGCTTTCTCTATATCTTTCCCTTGATCAGTTAGTATAAAGAAACCTTGATTTGATGTAAACATGTTTTGAGGACCATGTACCAATTCCTCTAGTTCAAAACTATTAGTCAACATCGGTAGCATTTCCATAAACTTAATATCTGCTTCTTTAGCCACTGGCCAGTAATCTAAAGCCGCTGAGAATATGAATGCATCATGTTCCATCAGTGTTGATTTATGTTCATCAAACCATTTAACGCTATCACTAAGTATATTATTTAATTGCTTAATGGTAGTGTTCAATTGCCCTAAATATGTAATATGTCCCAACTTATCTGAACTATTTCTTAGATAATTCCAAAGAAGCAATTGATTAAGTAATATTACAGTTGTTGTAAATCCAATTGTTCTGAAGATATAATCTTCTTTTTTATCAAGTGTGATCAAGCTTGCATTACTCATTCTTGCAAGGATTGAATCTTGATTCTCTGTTATCCCTACAATTTCAAACTCATGATCAAGTGCAATTTGTGCACCCTCTACAACAAGTTTTGTCATACCACTTTGTGATATGAATACATATAAGCTGTCCTTACTTAATAATTTATGATTCGTGTTATATACGAAATCGTTTGGCAGAAATAATTCTACACTCATATCCAACTTCATTTCTGCAAAACTTTTAATAAATAATCCTGCATTATATGAAGAACCAGAACCAACAATAACGATTTTATTATAGTTTCCCTTTAGCGCTTTATCTAAAGCCTCATAAGTGACATCTATTTCATCCATTAATGTTTGAGTTCTATCTGGTATTGCTTGTATACAATCCATCAATGTTCCCATACATTACCTCCCTTACACTTGAAGTATATTCCTCTTCACCAAACAGTTCCACACACAATATTGCACTAGCCCTAGTGCAACATTGTGTGTAAATAGAAAAAAAGAACAGTTTCCTGTTCTTTTCATCTATATTCTGAATATTCTGCACTATCTAATGATTATTTATAATTCCAACTTCGAATTTATGAAGTTATCTTGCATACTTCTATGCGAAACCATCACTAGTATCTTATCTTTACTTAATTTAGATAATGATTTCATAACCATTCTCTCATTAAGGTAATCTAGGTTTGACGTAACTTCATCCAGAAGGATAAGATCACCATCATGAAGAAAGACTCTGGCTAAAGCTAACCTTTGCTTTTCTCCTGCAGACAAGTTTCTACCAGCATGATCAATCTTAGTATCATAACCATCTTCTAGGGACATGATAAAGTCATGTATTGAAGCCTTCTTACAAGCCTTAACCACGTCATCATACTGAGCTCCTTCTTTAACCATAGCAACGTTCTCAAATACTGACCTTGAGAAAATCATATTCTCCTGTGACATCAGTGATTGCTTTTGTCTTAGGGACTTTGTATTCAATGTATCAATACTATTTTTATTAAACTTAATCGACCCTTTAATCGGATCATAAATACGAGCCAGAAGTTTTACTAATGTCGACTTCCCAGACCCCGAAGCACCCGATACCCCAATAAACTGTCCTTTATTCAATTCTAAAGAAAAGTCATCCAATACCATATCCTCACCATTATAAGTAAAGGATACACCATCTGCATGAACCCCCTCAATATCTTCTAAGACAAGGGAATCAGTCACATCCTCTATCAAGGGTTTCTCTTCTAATAATGCAAGCACTCGTTTCGAACATGCCATTGTATGATATAGATTTTGAATTAAAGATGACAATGCCAATACAGGTCCAAATGAAGACAAATGGACCACTAATGTTAGAAGTACAACCCTTATACTAACATCCTTATAAAGTACAATAATGAGAAATGATCCACCCCACATAATAACCTCATTGATCACTCGCTTTAATCCATCAACCAAAGCCATCATCGATGTAAGATATGAGAGTTTATTCTCTTCCTCTTTCATCCTAGTTTGAAAGCCATCCAATGCTTTAAATTGCTTCAGTGTTTCATAACCTTGTGTATATTCAAATGATAATGAAGATAATCTAGCAAATGATTCCCTATGCTTATCCCCCAGCCTTTGACTTAAGACCATCAGTACAAGTGGCATCATAAACCCTACTAAAAGATGTGCCAAGAGTGTGACACCTGGATTAGGACTTATAAAACCAACAAATACCATAATCATAAGCGCTATGAATATTGGTGAAATCGTATGAGCATAGAATACTTCTAATAACTCAACATCCGAAGATACCATGGACACCAAATCCCCACGATCTTTAGAATCCATAATCGCAGGTGCCAATGACCTTAGCTTCTCAAAGAGTATGGATCTAATATGAGCCAATATCTTAAAGGCTACCAGATGATTTAAATACTGTTCTGTATATCTTAAAACTGCTCTTAGTAGTGCAAATACCAATACCCAATAAATATAAGACTTATCTATTAATAATCCATAAACTCCCATAACAGGTATCATTATTGCAGTTATATGACCTAAAGTTCCTAATATAATAGCCCCAATTAATGACAAGCAATGCTGTCTTACTAAATACAATAATTTTATCAGCGCCATTAGAAAGACCTCTCTAACTCAAATTGACTCATATAGAGCTTATTAAATTCACTATTACCTTCCAATACTCTATCAAATGGTCCAGATGCCCAACACGACCTTGATCCATGTAATAGAGTCTATCACTAGCTTTAAGGTTTGATAATCTGTGAGATATCATAACAATTGTCTTACCATCATTGTGTAACTCTTTAATCATATCCATCATGACCGCTTCACTCTCACCATCAACCGCCGAAGTAATCTCATCAAAGAAATAAACATCAGCATTCTTTAAAAGTGCTCGTGCCAGTGCGATACGTTGTTTCTGACCACCTGATAGGTTAGAAGCATTGGGATCTATTATGTAATCCAAACTGATGTCTCCTAATTTCAATCGGTCTAAGATCGATCTCATCTCACCTTCACTTGAATCTTGATTTGCCATCAAGAGATTATCCCTTAGACTCCCTTTAAACAAGATGGTCTCATAATCCATAAAGACACAATCATCAATTAACTTCTTATCAGAATATACTGCTATATCATGGTTTACTTGTCGTGTTAATAGCTTCATCAAAGTCGACTTACCACAACCACTAACACCAGCGATTCCAACCCACTCACCTTGTTCAACCTTGAAATCAACATCTTTAAGTACTTCCTTATCCCCATAGGAGAAGTTCAGCCCCTTCAGATCAATAACATCACTTTCCATTGACTCCAGTGAATCCATTTCAAGATATTCAACCATCTGTAGACCCGCAGCGACACCATTCATAGATACATGGAAATAAGACCCCAACAATCTCATGGGTATAAAATACTCAGCCGATAGAAGAATCATAATAATACCCTCATCAAGCCCTATGAATCCCTTAGCATAAGCACTAACAACCATAATGACAGCAATTCCAGCCCCACCATAAGCAATTAGATCCATAACCGATATGGAATTCAACTGCATGAGTAAAACCCTCATAGTAGTCTTTCTAAAGCCTTCTGCCCCTTGATCAATAGCTATCTGTTCCCTAGCATCAAGATCATACATCTTTAAAGTGGTTAACCCTTCCATCGACTCTATGAACTGAGATCCCATATTCAAATACTGTCCATAATGCTTAGTCAGCAATTTCTTAGCAAACTTCTGCACAAAGATTATCGATACAGGAATCAAAGGCACCATCATCAATAATACCAACCCGACACTGGGTCTCATTCTAAAGATCACCATAAAGAGTACTAGGGGTGCTGAGAGTGCATAAAAAAACTGTGGTAGATAATTTGAATAGTACAAATCAACCTGCTCCACACCTTCACTGACCATCTGACTCATCAGACCCTTATCTAATACACCCTCTTGCATCTTAGCAAAAAGTGTCATTCTCAATTCTTCTTTAACATATCGTGACAAAGCATTTCGAGCCAAGATCCCCATCAATACCAAGAGCATCTTTAGTGCTAATACCATGATAAACAATCCTAAATTGATTCCATCAAAGATCATTCCTACCACTCTATGAATCAATCCTATATTGGCTAGTAATGTTACTATCTCTAGACCATACAGCATCATTACTTTAGGCTTATAACCATCAACCAATGACAATACTTTCTTGTTAATCATGATCCACTTCCCTGGTTGGTATCACTTTAATAAAGATATAATACTTAACACAAACCACCGCCATCAATACATATTTTAGTAATACAGATGGTGTCCAAATAATAACAAGTAGAATCATGATACTAGCCATAGCTAGAATCTTCATCTTTTCACCCTTTGTCATAGCCTTTTCACTTACCATTGCTTCCATATGTTTTTGATAAAACTCAGTCGCTTTCAATCGATTCGTTAATTCTGGTGACCCCTTAGCCCCAAAGTAAGTTGCCCCTAGAAGAAAAGGCGTAAACGGAATTGCAGGAACTACAAATCCAACCACACTCAATGCTAACAAAACCCCCGCCATAGCAATATATAATAGTTTCATGCAATACCCCCTTGCGTCTATTATAAGCAAAAACAGTCCTTTCGGACTGTTCCTTCTTGCTATTTATTTATATTAGGGAATCTTGAAGAGCAATCTTAAGTCACTAACAATTTACTTGTGAAATTTTTGCAACATAATACAATATCCAGCACTTATGTCTTAAAGATCTCCCCTTGTAATCGAACAGCACTAGCTGAAGCAGCAAGTCCTCCCTTTCCTGTTTCTCTAAACTTAGAAGGTAGTTCCAAACCAACACGATACATAGTCTCTATGACCTCATCTGCTGGAATACGACTCTTAACCCCCGCTAATGCTAAATCAGCCGACACAATCGCTTGTGCCGCTCCCAGAGCATTCCTTTTAACACATGGCACTTCAACCAAGCCCGCTACTGGATCACATATCAATCCCAGCATATTCTTAATCGTCATAGCCATAGCTTCTACCACTTGCTCAACACTACCACCCATGTAATCACACAGAGCCCCAGCACACATGGCCGCAGCAGAACCGATCTCAGCCTGACATCCACCTTCTGCACCAGATATAGAAGCATTGTTAGCAATAACATAACCCAATCCACCTGCTACAAAGAGAAAATTAATCTGCTCATCAAGGCTCAAATCATACTCTTGCACCATAGCCATCAAAACCCCTGGTAAAACACCAGCTGATCCTGCAGTCGGTGTTGCACATATAATCCCCATTGAAGCATTAACTTCATTCGTCGCAATAGCATAAGCTACAGCCCTTGAAGTCAGCGACCCTGACAATGGCTTATGATTCTTATTATATTCATTCATTAATAGTGCATCGCCACCACTCAAGCCTGTCTTAGAAGCAACACCACTCAATCCTAATTCGACACCCTTGCGCATGACCTCCAACTGTCCTGCCATAGTATTCCATACATAATCATAAGTCTCACCACTTTGGTCCATCTCATAGTGAATAATAGCCTGAGCCAAGGAATCATAATTCTTGGAGTAGCTTATCAAATCTTGCATCGAATTAATCATGTCTACTACCCCCTGTCTGTTTTGGTATATAAATAATTTCCGCTACACCATCTAAATTCTTAATCCTATCAACAGAGGTTGATAAACCATCTTGATCCAATTCTATAATCATGGAAGCAGCACCACCCTTGGCCACTCGATCCACCTTCATAGTCGCTATATTAATATCCAAATCACTTAGTATAGATGCAACTTTTGCAATCATACCAGGTGTATCTTTATGTAGAATCAAAAGATTGGGTACTGCCCCATCCATAGACACAACAATATCATTAATCCCTATTATCGATATTGAACCACCACCAATAGACACAGCCCTTACCCTTACTTTTCTTCCCGACTTAGCATACATAATAATCTCCACTGTATTTGGGTGTTCCACATCATCAGCCAAAGGTATAAACTTCATATCTATGCCATTTTCTTTAGCTAATAAAAGTGATGTTGGAATTGCAGGATCATCCGTAGCCATTCCCAAAATACCACCACCCAGTGCAACATCAGTGCCATGCCCCTTATAGGTATCTGCAAAAGACCCATAGAGATAAAATAGGACCCTATCCAACTCATCATTCAGAATAATACGAGCGACATTCCCAATCCTTACTGCCCCTGCAGTATGAGATGAAGAGGGTCCCACCATAACCGGACCTATAATATCAAATATCGATTTAAATCGTTTCTGCATAAATTTTCTCCACCAAGCCTTCTTCTTCAATAATTCTTAATGCTACTTGCGCTAAGACTTCCCCTGCCTTAAAGATACCATCATGTGCCATTTTACTTTTTCCATTAGCAACCCACTCTTGCGAATGCATTGGATAAGGATATGGCTCACAAGCAATAAAAACCTGAGCCACAGGGATCACTTGACTGACATCCCCTACATCTGTAGAGACTGCTTCAACACGATCAAAATCACAAGCCTCTTCTATCTCTAAGACTTCTTTAAATAAATTAGATATTACTTTATTAGCCTTGAATGCCTTACAAGCCGAAGCCCTGGAATACTCCACTTCAATCCCAGTCATTAAAGCAGCACCCTTTGCTATATCATCAACCCTCTTTTGAACCAGATCCAAAGTTTCTTGATCCTTAGCCCTAACAAAGTAACTTAAAGAAGCACTGGCCTGAACGATATTAGCACTTCGTCCACCAACATCAAGATAAGCATAATGAAGCCTTACATCATCACTGACATGCTCCCTTAAATAGTTAACACCAATATTCATCAGTTCCGCGCCATCCAGTGCTGATCGTCCCTTTTCAGGAGCTAGCGCTGCATGGGATGCAACACCCGTAAAATGATAAAAGGTTTGCTGAACTGCTAATGAAGGTCTTGACCACACCTCAGTCTTATAATGAGGATGCCATGTCAGTGCAACATCAACATCATCAAAAAGCCCCTGCTTTACCATATAACTCTTACCATAACCCGACTCTTCAGCAGGACATCCCATATAGACAATGGTCCCTTGTCCCTTCATTTGATCCCTAACTTGTAATACAGCAGCCAATGCCCCTGTTCCTAACAGATTATGCCCACATGCATGACCGAGTCCATCCAGTGCATCATACTCCCCCAGTATTGCTACAACGGGTTTCCCCTCTCCATAAGTTGCTACAAATGCAGCCTTTAAAATATCACTTTGATACTCAACTCTAAATCCTTCTTTTTCCAAATAGTCTGATATTAATTTTGCAGACTCTAGTGTTTCAAACTCCACCTCATTCAAATCAAAGATAGCATCTGATATAGCGATTATATCCTCTTTATACTTATCCATAGAAACTCCTTTCACTACTCATACCTTAAGATTACACACAATCTAACCTAATAACAAGTTACCACTATAATTAGGACATACTAAAGACACCACATCATTAGGGAAAAATATATTCACGCTTAATTCAATCTTACTTGTTAACTCATCCTCTATATTGACAACCCACAGTCCTATTTTTAACTCCATCAAGATGTCATTCTTGCTTCTGCCTTTATCCATATTTAATTTATCTTATAGACCCAATCATTAAAAAAGTACCATGACTGCAGATCTTTCCTTCTGTAGTCATGGTAGCTAATTCTTATTTGGTTAATTTCTTAGTTTTGAAACCGTAAGATCTTGTATTAATGTCTGAATATTATAATTAAATAGGACTCTATCAAATGACTGACTATTTAGTATTGCTGAGACTGATCCATTAGAGTGTCGAAGGTCTACCATGACAATTTCATCATAATCATAGGTTCACCATCGGTTTTCCTCACGCGTTCAACAATGATGTCTTCATCTTCTTCTGGAAAAACTGCTCTTAAGTAAAATCGAGTTACATCATCCACAGGAATAACTTCCTATCCAACAATGTTGGTTGAAGGTACTCTATTGATCATTTCACTAGATCGAGTAAAACTGCCATCTGCATCAGATGCCTCTACAATCTTTGGATAACAGACATAAGTCCCTTTACCACTTTTCTTTTAAAGGAGACCTTGTTCTTGTAATTGGTTTACTGCTTTTCTTATCGTAATTCTACTAAGACCAATACTGTTACACAGTTCAGGTTCCGCAGCAATTTTATCCCCATGAAGGTATGTTCCTTTACGAATTTCACCCAATAAAATAACAGTCACTTGCTTGTACAGTGGTATTGTCGCATCGTTATTAAGGTTCTTCATAATACACCTTCCCTGGGATATCACATAGAGTTCTATTGATTGGGGCAACCCATTGTCTTTTTTTTATACAAAACACTCATATTTAAATCAACTATCGCCGCAAACGAAAAAAGGCACCCTATTGGGTGCCTTCATCTAACTGGCAATGATCTATCTTCACTTGGGCTGGCCAAGCTATTGTCGACGCTAAAGTGCTTAACTTCTGTGTTCGGGATGGGAACAGGTGTGACCACTTCGCTAATATCACCA
>JBGXRX010000044.1:0-13437 GCA_041811795.1 Erysipelothrix sp.
AATAAATGTCGTTTTTTTTAATGGATAGAGCATAAGAAAAGAGGTGCATTTTGTGCACCTCTTAGTTATTATTTATTAATTGGCTTTATAAAGTTTAGCGTTGAAAGTCTGCAGTGTAAAATTTAACGTTGAAAGTCTACAGTGTAAAGTTTAGCGTTGGTTCTTGTAAAGAAAAAAGCCTCCATGATATTATTTGCTTACTGAGCTAAATAAGAAAATGGAGGTATTTACATTATAGAACAATTCATACGAGATTTACTAGGTATTAATAATGCAGAGATTGATAGTCTAACTAAATTTGAAAATGAAAATGATATGGTTTGCTTCGAAGTAAGACTGAAGAAGGTTATTCATGCTTGTCCCACATGTGGTGTTAATACATTTAACACTAACGGAACCCAAACATCCAAAGTCAAGCATGCTGGAGTAACTGATTTGAATATTATAATCTACATCGTAAAGTACAGATTTATATGTCAAACGTGCAGTACAACTTTCTCACAACCAAGCCCAACTAGTACCACTCGAAAACGTGTATCTAATCAATTAATTCGAAGAATTATGAAGTTAGCATTAAATGAGAGAAACACTTTCAGGAGCATTGGTAATGAAGTTAACCTTTCAACAACAGCTGTAATAAATATATTTGTTGAACATGTACCAAGACCAAAAGTGTCTTTATCAACTATTTTAAGTATTGATGAAATCTATTTAGGAAAGAAATCTAGAAAAAAATATGCTGTTATACTTATGGATTTTAAATCAAAGAAAATAATTGATATGGTCTACGGCCGTTCAGTTGACGAGTGTATCAGAGTCTTAGATAACTATTCCAGAGAAGAAAGAGCTACTGTAGAGTACATTACGTGTGATATGTACACTGGTTTCCATAGGCTAGCTTCCTCCTATTTTCCCAACGCAAGAGTGTGCGTGGATAGCTTCCACGTTATTCAATTAATAAACGATGCTTTACTAAAATTGATCACAACTTTGCAAAAAGATTATTCTAAAGACTCTAAAGAATACTATTTACTTAAACAGCATAAATTTCTAATTCTTTCTAGTAGTTTTAATATAGAATGGACAATACGAAACTTCGATAAAAAACTAAAATATTATATTCTTGAATTGCAATTGCAATTCAAGGATTAATTAGCCTTACTATAATTTATTATTAACATTTAGGCAAAAGAAAACTCACTATATGAATAGTGAGTTGCTTATCGTTCATGGTGCCCCCACTCGGAGTCGAACCGAGGACACATGGATCTTCAATCCATTGCTCTACCAACTGAGCTACAGGGGCATTGGTTGCGGGGGCAGGATTTGAACCTACGATCTCCGGGTTATGAGCCCGACGAGCCACCAGACTGCTCCACCCCGCGATATATGCGATACATCTTTCGACGCACTGGTAATACTTACTTCTTTAACGCTTGACCATTATAGCATACTTAATGCTATTTAACAAATGAATATAATATGGCGGGGAAGGGGAGATTCGAACTCCCGCATGCTCTCACATCTGCTAGTTTTCAAGACTAGTCCCTTCAGCCGCTTGGGTACTTCCCCATATTTATATTTTATTTTTGGTGGACCCTGTAGGACTCGAACCTACGACCAACCGGTTATGAGCCGGTAGCTCTAACCAACTGAGCTAAGGGTCCGCTACAAGTCTTCATTACCAATAATATTTCTGTTTATTTGTTAAATTAAAATGGTAGCGAGTGTGAGATTCGAACTCACGACCAATCGGGTATGAACCGAGTACTCTAGCCAGCTGAGCTAACTCGCCATGTTTAATAATAAAATGGTCGGGATGACAGGATTCGAACCTGCGACCCCCTGGTCCCAAACCAGGTGCACTACCAAGCTGTGCTACATCCCGATAAAAAATGGCGCGCTCGACAGGACTTGAACCCATAACCTCTTGAGCCGTAATCAAGTGCTCTATCCAGTTGAGCTACGAGCGCTTATTGAAACTTCCATAAAATAAGTAATGGTGGGGATGAAGGGACTTGAACCCATACGATGTTACCATCAACGGATTTTAAGTCCGTTGCGTCTACCAATTCCGCCACATCCCCATTACTGGAGGTTCCTATCGGATTTGAACCGATGATCACAGAGTTGCAGTCTGTTGCCTTACCACTTGGCCAAGGAACCGTTCTTCTTTACTGTGCTCACTTATTATACAATAACAGAAACAAAATGCAACCCTAAAAAGCATTTATTTTAAAAAGTGTTCAAAAACATTAAAAAACGTTCATAAAGCCACTGAGATGGCTCTATAAACGTTTGCTTTTTTATTACTGAGCGATGATTTTCTCCCAATATTGATTCATTTGTTCTTTTAATTTTTGATCAAAGATAAATTCTTCGTCTAATTCATAACCAGTTCTTGGACTATATGACTCCATTCCTTCATAAGTACCACCTGGTCCTGTAATTTCATCAATAACACTTTGGATTGGACTTGTGTAACCAACCTCTTCAGTATTCAATAGTGCTATCTCTGGACGTAATGTAAAATCAATCCATTTGTGCGCTAAATCAGGATTGTTAGCAGTTGTAGGGATTACCATTGAGTCTAACCATGTGTTAGTCCCTTGTTTTGGAACATAGAAGTCCATATCTTCATTTTCACTAATAATATAGTTAGCATCACCTGAGTACATTACAGCGATGTCTTTCTCACCAGCCACCATACGATCAATCGCTTCATCAGTAGCGTAAGTAGGTGCAGTTAGTGATTTCATTGCGATAAGCCAATCATTGGCCTCCTGGAGCTCTTTAGGATCACTTGAGTTCATAGAGTATCCTAAAGTTTTAAGAGCGATCATGAACGCATCACGCTCTGAGTTGTAGAAATAAATACTTCCTTTGTAACGAGTGTCATTTAAGATATCCCATCCCTTAGCATCAAGATCTGAGATTGAAACATTTTCCTTATTATATACTAAACCAACATTTCCCCAGAAGTAAGGTACTGAGTATTTGTCTTCAGGGTCCATCTTACGTCCCTTAAGAGAATCTAATACATTTCCATAGTTACTTAACTTAGTGTAATCAATTTCTTGTAGTAGTCCTTCTTCACGTAGTCGTTGAACTGTATAGTCAGAAGGAATAACAACATCGAATCCGCCTGTATTTGTAATCTTGTGGTACATTTCTTCATTAGAAGCAAATCTTGAGTAGTTAACTTTAACATTATATTCTTTTTCGAATGTTGTTATTGTTGACTCATCAATATATGCACCCCAGTTGAAAATATGAAGGACTTCTTTCTTTTCGCCTGAACCACAAGCTGTTAGTAAAACAAGTGTAAGTAATAATATAATTAATTTTTTCATGATACTTTAACCTTTCGAGTTCCTCTCTTTAATGAAGGAACAATATTTATAATGAGTAATAGAACTGTGATAATAACAATAATAATTGTTGATAGTGCATTGATGGTTGGATCAAATCGCTTACTCATGGTGTAAACCATGATTGAAATGTTCGATACTCCATCACCAGTTACAAAGTATGAGATAACAAAGTCATCAAATGACATTGTAAAGGCTATGAGCGCACCTGATATGATTGCAGGCATCAGTTGCGGGATAATTACCTTCCATAAAGCCTGGCTTGGTGTAGCCCCTAAATCCATAGCAGCATCAGCCAGACTTGGATCCAACTTCCTTAACTTTGGTAGGACAGTCAATATGACATAAGGGATACAGAATGTAATGTGGGCAATCAACATAGTTGCAAAACCCATTTTAAAAATCTTCACTGAGGAGAACAGCAACATTAAAGATATTGCTGTAACAATCTCAGGGTTAAGCACAGGGAAGTTGTTGATGGTTAACACTGTCTTATTAACCAACTTCTTATGCTTAGAAATACCAATTGCTGTAATAGTACCAACTACCGTAGAAACAGCAGTTGCAATAAGAGCTATCACGACGGATGTTTTAACCGAATCCATAATATCTCTTGAAGTAAATAACTTATCATACCAACGCATCGAGAAACCACTCCATACGGTGACCGATTTTGAATCATTGAATGAGTAGATGATCATGATTAATATGGGACCATAAAAGAATAACAACATTAGAATAAGAGGAATCCATGATGTGATCTTAGATCTTTTTTTATTCATCATTAGATATCAGCCCCTTTCACTTTTACTGGTGCATCTTTCTTCTCTTTGTCATAGTGATCAGCAATCTGCATTGAAAGCAATATGAGCACGGCCATAATTAGTGATATTGCAGAACCGAAATGGAAGTCTCCAATATTGATGAATTGGTTTTCAATTAAGTTTCCAATCAAGAAGTATGACCCTCCTCCTAATAGTTTAGGAATAACGAAGGTGGAAAGTGATGGTAAGAACACTAATGTGATTCCAGAAATTACACCTGATAAGGATAGTGGGAAAACCACTTTTCTAAATGTTTGGAAACGATTGGCTCCCAAGTCATAGCTAGCCTCAATAAGTGAATGATCCATTTTTGATAGGACTGTATAAATTTGAATAATCATGAATGGTATAAAGTTATAAACCATACCTAAGATTACTGCAAAGTCTGTCTCTAACATTTTAATAGGTCCAATGCCAAAGTTAGCAAGGAACATATTGATAAGTCCCTTGTCGGATAATAGGCTAACCCAAGCATAAGTTCGAATTAACATATTAATCCACATTGGAATGGTAATCAGCAAGATGAGTAGTGTTTGGGTTTTGGGCGCTTTCTTGGAAATGATGTAAGCTAATGGATAGCCTAATATTAGGCAAAAGAATGTCGTGATGGAAGCTATGCGAACAGAGTTCCATAACACCTTAAGAAAGACTGGATCAAAGAACTTAACAAAGTTCTTTAGAGTAAACTGCAAACTAACAGCTTGCCCAGATTGCGTTGTAGTAATAGAGTAGATTACAATGACCAGCATTGGTAAAACAATAAACATTGTCATCCAAGCAATATAGGGCCATACCAGTCTTCTAAAAATTTTCATTAGTAAGACTCCATCGTGTACATAACATGAATATCTTCGGGGTTAAACTTGATGCCAACCTCCACATCCAAATCAACATTGACTGTAGTGTGGATAATGAAATCTCGATGTAATGTTTTAACTACGATTTCATAGTGAACACCTTTAAATAGAGATGAGTCAACAAGACCAGTAATAAAACCTTCGTCTGGACTTACGATCTGAATATCTTCAGGACGAATTACAACATCAACTGCTTCATTTTCTTCAAAGCCCTGGTCAACACAAACAAACTCGCGTTCATCAAATCTGACTAAGAAATCTTTAAGCATGTGTGCTTCTATAATATTTGATTCACCAATAAAATCTGCAACGAATCTGTTTTCAGGTTCGTTGTAAATATCCATTGGAGTTCCAATTTGTTGAATTTCACCCTCATTAAAGACAACAACTTTATCCGACATAGTTAAAGCTTCTTCTTGATCATGGGTAACATATACAAATGTGATACCAACGTTCTCTTGGATAGCTTTTAATTCATGTTGCATTTCTTTACGTTTTTTAAGGTCTAAAGCTCCCAGTGGTTCATCGAGTAAAAGAACCATTGGTTCATTAACCAATGCACGGGCAATAGCAACTCGTTGTTGCTGCCCACCTGACAGAATTGAAACGTCTCTATTTTCAAAGCCAGCAAGACCTACAAGATCAAGCATCTTAATTACTTTTTGAGTAATAACTGCTTCTGTCTCTTTTTTGATTCTTAAACCAAAAGCGATGTTTTCAAAAACGTTCATATGTGGAAAGAGTGCATAACGCTGAAAAACGGTATTGATTTCTCTCTTATATGGAACTACTGATGATATCTCGATACCATCAAAGTAAAGTTCTCCTGAACTTTGCTCTAAGAAACCCCCAAGGATTCTTAGAAGTGTGGTCTTTCCACAACCTGATGGACCCAACAGAGTCACAAATTCATTTGCATAGATATCTAAATTAACTCCCTTTAGAACCAACTGATCATCAAAACTTTTTACAATATTTTTGAATTCAATTAAAGCTTCCATCTTGCCTCCTAAAATATGGGTGGTGTACAAACCCATAGCACTTTCGCTTTCTGACTGTAAGGATTAACTAAGGTGTGACCTTTATCTCCTTTTATATAGAATGTGTCACCCTTACTTAATATAGAGGCCCCTTCATCAAATCGTATTTCAATTTTACCTGCGATAACATAGGCAAACTCCTCACCCTCGTGAGGTACGATTTCATTTGATGAACCATTGGGTTCCAATTCTAGTAATATAGGTTCCATTTCATTTTTCTGAGCATTCGGTACAATCCAATGAATGGTAGAACCTTCTTTTTCATCTACAAAGAAATCATCTTTCGTAAATACAATTTGCTCTTCTTTTTCTTCTTTAAAAAACTGTGACATGTTTGTACCCAAGGCTTCAACAATATCACTTAGAGTTATTATTGAAGGGGATGTTAAATCATTTTCCAATTGGGATAGAAATCCTTTGGTTAATTCACATCGGCTCGCCAATTCTTCTTGGGTCAAACCGATCCGAGTTCTTAATTCTTTAATCTTTTTACCTATTTGCATAGCCCCTCCATAAGTTTAGCACCACTAAACTTATAGTTTGGTAGTTTTAAACACATTTTTATTATACTCAATCTTGTTTGAATTGCAACTGCTTTAATTACAAAAAAACTCCAAGTTAGGATTTGTCCCAACTTGAAGTTTTAATTGATATCTTAAAGTGCAGATTTGATAAATTTATCGAGTTCAGGTTTCGGTAAGAATCCTGTTTTACGACCAACTGGTTTCCCATCTTTAAATAAGATAAGAGTTGGAATTGACATAACGTCGTAACGTTGTGCTAATTCACCTTCGTTGTCTACGTTTACTTTAACGATGTCCGCTTGACCTTCTAGGTCTTTAGCTAAATCACTAAGGATTGGAGCGATCATTTTACAAGGACCACACCAGTCTGCGAAGAAATCTACCAGAACTACACCTTCTTGAACTACTTCATCAAATTCTTTTACGTTTACTATTTTCATATTAATTACCTCCGTACTGTCATATTATAACATAGTATTTTATTATACTATATCTGATTGCCCTTTAGAGAACTTCCTTGAGGAATTATTAACCTTAGACCCTTTGGAACTATATCCAATCGGAATGAGTTCCTTTGAGTTAATTCTCCATCGCACCCGACTTGAATCAGTTGCGGTGAATGGACCTCTACCGATGTCGCCTGATAATTAGTGACAACATCAAATCCGAGATGGTTACCCTTAAAATAGATAGGTAATAATCTTAGGATTCTTAATCTTGATACATTAGTAATTAGAGTGACATCAAACAAACCATCCTGTAGATTAGCATTAGGAGCCGACATAAAGCCACCACCATAGTATTGACCATTCATAAAAGTTGCTAGTAAAACTTTATAGTTTCTTGATTTGCCATCTTTGGTAATTGTGATATCAACCGTTTTCTTTCTGATCAAACCCTTGATTGCAAATAGAGCATAAAGAAATTTTCTTGGTATTAAAGTCATCTTCGACTCATTAACCGCTTTATTTACATCTGCATCAAAACCTACATTAGTACAATTGAGTTGTTTGAAGTCATTGAATTTTACATAATCGATGGCTTCAATACTTCCGTTAACCATCCGACCAATCAAACCATCCAAACTAGCCTTGGGCTGAATATTACGTAAAAAATCGTTACCAGAACCCGCTGGAATCATCCCCATTGCTACATTGTCTTGCAATCCGTTCAACACCTCATGAGCGGTACCATCACCACCTACAGAATAGAGGCGATGTCCTTCTCCATAGAGTGCCGCGATTTCTTTTGCATGCCCTGGGTACTCTGTCATGACGATTTCGAAATTATCTTCTTCTTTAAAATAGTTCTTTATTTGCTTTATGATATCCACATACTGGCCATTGCCTGAGGTGGGGTTGACGATAAATATATGCTTCATTGGCTTCCTCAACCTTCTATTGATTATATGATACAATGTTTGATGAAAATAACAAGAATTAACTTCTAATCAAGCAAAAAGAGTTCCTGGGAACTCTTTTTGGGATCTATTATTGATTTGTTGCAGGTTTCTCTTCTGTTGGAGGTTTTACCTCTGGCTCTTTGACTTCTTTAAGTTTATAGACTTTAAACTCTTTTTTACTTAATTCAGTCTTAGTGTACTTACCATTGGCCGGCTGTGCATCAATTTTGGCATTTAAATTAGCATCATCGGTTTCAACTTGGGTAATTTTTACTACTACATCATGCTTGCTTAAGAAGCTCTTTAGTTCAGCATGCGTAGTAAGTTGAGTGTAATCAAACGTTGCTTCTTCAACCTTATCTGGTTTAACAACGATTGAGACGTTCAGTCCTTTTTCAGCAATTAAACCTTTATTGATGGTTTGTCCAGCATAGTCTTGATGTGTAACCTGATCAACAACATACTTATTACCTTCAGGTTGAATTGGGGTAATGTTCAGTTTGATCTTATTAGCACTTGCCCAGCTTTCTAAATCTTTTCTCAAGTGAGTTTTAGGATTTGTAAAATTTGGAACTTCAATCTTTACGTCTACCGGAGGCTTAGTTGGTGCTGTAGGATTCTTATCAGTTGGTTTTTGAGAACTTGGTGGAATAAAACCAATATCAATAGTACCACCTGCTTGGTCTCCCCATGGACTGCGTTTTTGGAAAGCAGTTTGGTATGGTTCATTCATTGTGAATGAGAATCCACGAACATTATTAAGACTTGGTTTTTCTTGCAAGTTACTCTTAATTAAGTTCTGAGTGGCGATAACATCGTTTTTGAATGGTACGATTACTGACATCTTATTAATCATCGGCGTTGTACCCATGATTTGTGATGATTCAATTCTAAAAGTATTAGTTGCATCTAATGGTGAACTATCGATTTGCTGAATCGCATAACCCAATAGTTTTGTAATAGCTTCTACAGGTAAGTTAGTTTGAATGTTCTTACTTGCACCCTCTAGTGCAGAAACTAGTTTTTCGGGATTTCTCTCACGAATAATAGCATTAGCTACTTCTTTGATGACATATTGTTGGTTCAGTTGACGATCGAAATCTCCACGTGGCATATGTGCACGTTCACGAGCAAATGTAATTGCTTGGCGTCCGTTCATTAATGATTTACCTTTAGGAACACTAATTGCTTGGTACTCATCAGGTTTCTCTTCATATGGTAATGATCCTGCGAATGCTACTGGTGATTCTAATTCAAGACCACCTAATGCATCAACAATCTTTTGTAGAGCATAGAAATCAGTTTCAAAATAGAAATCTAATTCTACATCCATATAAGTTTCAATAGTATCAACTAAACATTGACGACCACGCGCTCTTGCATGATTCAGCTTATCTCTGGTTTGGTTTGGATAACAAGCAATTGGAAGATATGAATCTCGAGCAAGTGAAGTCATCGTTACATTCAGAGTTTTAGGATTGACTGTAGCAATAATAATTGAATCTGATAAACCCCCATTATTTCCTAATAACAGAATTGAGAAAGGTTTTTCTAAAACTTCAACATCAACTACTTCATCTTCTACTTTTACATTAAAAGTAAAAAGCGTTTTAGCATTTTTAAGTGGCATTTCTTTTGCACCCATAGCCTCAAAACTTTCTTCTAATCTTGAGAAGTCTTTCGGTACTAATGCATATTGAATCTCACCTTTTAAGGAAGCTTCAAGCATAGAGTGATAATCTTTATATTCTAGGTACTTAACAACGCGAGAATGAGGACGAATAGCGTCTTGCATAATTTTATCGAACTCTTCATCGTGTTCAATAAATCCAAGTGTCCCTTTATCCATTTCTTTTTCAGTATCGTTTTCGGAAAATCCAATGACTGAATAAGCAACATTTTCAAAACTATCCGTATTAACCATACGATCTACTGATATATTTGCTCTTACGATGTAAGAAGTAGCAACACTACCTAATATTAGTAGAATAAATCCTGAAAAAAAGAATATTTTTCTAAATGCGACAACACGTTTAGAAAAACCAATAAAATAAAATAAGTATAGAACTAAGAGAGCTAGAACAAAACCTAAGATAACCTTTGTAAAAACATCAACTTCGATATTTGCATAACGTTGAACGTTAGCCATGATGTATAGGAAAATCCCTGTAACAGAAACCGTAAGTAAAGTTCCATAGAGAATATTATTATAGATAGCAGCCAATCTTGGCTTGCTTGTTTTATTTCTTCTCATTATTCTTCACCTCCACGATTGAGTAAAGTCCATCTTCATCTTGTACTAAAGTGATGATGGCTTTTTTCTGGTAAAGTGAAGTGTTGATAACACTTGATTCTTTATAATCCCATTCCAAATCTACAATATAAGCATCTAGAGTTGCCTCTTCAGTTTTAAAGTTCCCTTTTTTTGCATTAGCTCGAGTCGCTACAACTTCTAAAGTATCAGCAACTTTCCCTTCAACAAGATAAGTATACATATCCTGATACATACCATCTTGAGCACTGTGGGAAACATCATTGATTACAGCTTTGTTAATGAACTGTAAACCACCAACATCGTTGAGGCGTAATTTATTAGTCCAAGTAAAGAAATCAGCAACAAAGTTTTCAGCAATTAAAGTAGCAATTGCTTCTTCATCTTTTTCCTTGATAGCAGCATTTAAAGAGGCATAAACTTCCTTTTGGTAATCTGTTGCATTAGACCTGATCGCAAATGAGTTATTGTGCGCTTCATATCCAGAGTTATCCACAACAGTTACGTTAGCTCGGGCTTTTACGATTTGATAACCACCAAAAACAACGACTAGTATCGTTGCTAGAATAGTGATTAGAGTTGTAAATTTCTTTTTCTTATCCATATCTAAAACCTCATTCATTCAATGTTCTTATTTTACCATAATACAGTTGTTTTTCGAGAACAAACATCAATTTCCGTATTCTCACACAAATAACTTAACTTTTGTTATAATGATTTAAAAGGAGATTAACTATTAAGAATCAAGTGAAATAAATAAATATTAGCTAAGGCACGCTAAAAAGAGCTCAGTTAAGCTTTATTTTAAAATATTGCGATGATTATGGCTACTTCATCTGATTAAAATCAAATTCTATTTCTTTAGTTTCTAAAGCAAATATGATTCGTATTAATTTCTTCGCTACATGTGATAGTGCAACACGATGATGCTTTCCTTCGTCTCGTTTCTTTCTATAGAAATCGTAAAGCGGCGGATTATGTAACAAGCAGTAAGTCGCACAATTCATGATTGTTTGTCTGAGTAACGATGATCCTCGTTTGACCATTCTTCCGGTAAATTCCGTTTCTCCAGATTGATAGAGTGCAGGATCTAAACCAAAGAAAGCAACGAGTTTATCGGGATTGGGAAATTTTCTTATATCTCCAATTTCTGTAGCGATAGTTGCTGCACTTATTTCTCCTATGCCAGGAATGGTATGGATATAGGAATTTGCTTTTTTATATTCATTCAAAATCAAAACATCTATTTCTTTTATAAGATTATCAAAATGATTATAGAGGTTTAGAAATGAGTGAAGTTGGAAAGCAAGTAATTCATCTTCAGTTCCTACAGTGTTATTGGCTAGCTCTTTGAGTTTAATGAATCGAGCATAGCTAATAGTTCTTCGAAGCTTAGAAGCCATCTTAGCGTAAGAGGATTGCGTCATGCGTTTTATCTTACTTGGCAACGTATAATGCTTTAAAATATATAAGGCTGTAGAAGACTTTAGAGAATGTTTAAAAAAAGGTTTGAACTCAGGGAAAATGATATCTAAGATATTCGTCATTCTCTGAAGTTGTAAAGATCGTTCTTTTACTAAGCTATCTCTAGTTCTAATTAAAGATTTTAAGGATGTATTATGATATGATTTTAACGAATAGGGTTTGAACTCTACTGACGTTAAATAAGAACAAATCAAAGATGCATCCACTTTATCCGTTTTAGTTTTCCTAAGAGATATAGCTTTAGAAAAGCGATTAATTAAAACAGGATGAATTTCCATAAAATCGTAGCCAGAGTTTATGAGAAAATTCTTAAGATTGTTTCCGTAATGTCCAGTAGCTTCAAATCCTATTTTTATCTGGGTTGAATGAGCTGTTCTAGACAATATGGTCCCTAACATCTTAAATCCTAGATAGTTGTTGTCGAAAGAAAAAGATTGGACAACGACCTCTCCGTGATGGTTAAGAATAAGACATTCATGGGAAAATTTGGCAATATCAATGCCAACAATGTATGTCACAAACGACACCTCCTTATAATCGCACTGCTGTGTAAGTCCACTGTGGTTCTTTCTATGTAGTCTCGCGATTCATAAAACATCGAAGTGTTAATTAACTGATCACCATTTATAAAAAGAACTGTGGTTGTAATCTCCTTTAAACAGTCGAAGCTGTAAGGCTATGAAACAAATCCACAGTGCGTAGTATAAGCATATCAAATGGCCGTAAGATATGCTTTAAAAATTACTCGGCCTAGAAAGATTATAATCAAAATAGGCTTATATTGATTATACGAGAACTATGAAAACTATTGAAGAATTATGTGTTGAACTTAAAACAGCATACATACGAGAAAATTATAAAAACCACATTAGCGAATCTAAACAAAAAGCCGAGGATTTTGAGGTATTCCTTTACAATCTTTTAGAGGCAGAGCGTAATCATCGAAGAAATAACGGCATAAAACATCGAATCAGAATGGCTCGCTTTCCACAAAAAAAGTATTTAGAAGATTTCAAGGTTTCTCGTTTTAGCAAAGAAATTAAAGATAAATTCAAGGAACTTGAAACATTAGAGTTTATTCATAACAAAGAAAATGTGATTTTGATGAGTAACCCTGGAATGGGAAAAACACATTATGCAACTGCACTTGGTATGAAGGCATGTCTCGAAAATATGAAGGTCCTATTTATCAGTGTTCCAAATCTAATTATAGAACTCAAAGAAGCAATGAGTCATAATCAAATCACACGATATAAAAAATCATTTGAGAAATATGATTTGGTGATTCTTGATGAATTGGGTTATGTTTCCTTTGATAAAGAAGGAAGCGAAATACTCTTTAATTTAATATCAAATCGCATAAGTGTTGGATCCATGATAATTACAACAAACTTATTATTTGATAGATGGGAAGAAATATTTAAAGATCCAATATTAACGACAGCACTCGTTGATCGACTCGCATATAAATCCCACTTATTAAATATGAGTGGAGACAGTTATAGAATTGAAGAAACTATGGATTGGCTAAAAGAAAAGAGTAGTCCGAGTAAGTAATTTATCAAAGAAATAATGGACCACTTTTCAATTGATGACTGGACCATTTTTCAGTTGACAAATACAGTTCCTTGGAGATACCCCTTTTCTTAACTTGTTTCCCTC
>JBGXRX010000045.1:0-3054 GCA_041811795.1 Erysipelothrix sp.
CAAGCCACTTTTTATTGTCAACCGCTTTCATTATATATTTTTCACACCATAACATGATTATGAAAATTTTTCGTTTCTACAAACTAAAGAAATAGATTAACAATGTATAGTGGAATTTTAAATATCCTACATTTCAAAAAGGATGAGAATCCCGTTGTCTCACAATCAAGAGCACCTCTCATGTTTTTAAACGAGGGGTGCTTTAGTTTTTATTGTTTTGGTGACACTACCTTAGTGGAGTGCACTTTTGTTACAGATTCTACGAAGCGTCCTGCATTGACTGCATGGTCTCCCATACGTTCTAGTGTTGATAGGATATCAACATAGATTGCGGTTGCGACGGGTGTGAAACAGGTTCCATCTTTGAGTCGTTGGAAGTGATTGTTTCGATATTGTGTTTCGAGTGCGTCGAGACGATCTTCGAGTAAATATACTTGATCCATTGCATCTACTTTGTCTTCTGTGAGGACGTAGATTGTTTCAATGATGATTCGAAGTAAAAGTCCAATCATGTCTTCGAGTTCGTCGATTGCTGCTTCAGAGAAAGTTTCTTTATTTTCATTGAGTAAGTGGAAGAAGCCTGATAGGTTTAGGTTAAGGTCTCCAATTCTTTCGAAGTTTTTAACAATTTCTAGGTTCTTTGTATAGTCAATAATATGATTTGACGGGCTATTGTATGCTCGCGCAATCTTTAAGAGATAATTTGATATTTTTGTATCGAGGTCGTTGATGACATTTTCGAGTTCGACGACGTGTGCATTCTCTGATGCGTCTTTTGTTCTGAAGTATCGTAGGGATGTCTCAATGCTTTCGATTACAATGTGTCCCATTTCAACGGTTGCTTGTTTTGCGAGTCCCATTGCTGCTTCTGGGAACTCGTTTATAAGCCCCTCATCGAGTTTAACAGTATCGCGGCGCTTTGATTCGTCTCCTGGTATTAGGAATGATAGAAGTCTCATAAACGCTGGAATAAACGGAATAACAAGAATCGCAAAGACTAAGTTGAAGATGAAGTGCGCAATCGCTACTGTAAACTCAGCTCCTGCTCCTACAGTACTTGCAATGCTTGCCACCATGTTCGTATAAGGTCCAATAATAAGCATAATTAACACAGCTCCAACTAAGTTGAAAAGCGTATGGAATAAACCAGCTCTCTTAGCAGGGACTGTACCACTCATTGATGCAAGAAATGCCGTAATTGTAGTACCAATATTAGAACCAAGTACTAAGGCAATAACTGTTGGTAGTGTAATCGCATCTGAAGCAAATAACTTTTGAACAATTGCAATGAATGCACTTGATGAGTTAATAACCGCAGTTGCTACAGTACCGCCAATAAATGCTAACCAAGGGTAACGTGAAATAAAATTAACAAATGTCATAAATTGTGGATAGTTTTGGAGTAACTTGAGTTGATCTCCCATCAACATCAATCCCACAAACGTAATCCCAAATGAGAATAAAACAAAAGCAATTTCTTTTACTTTCTTTTCATTAGAGAACACATAGAGGAGTCCCCCAATAAAAACAAAATAGAAACCAAAATCATCAATCTTCAAACCAATCATAATCGAAGTAACTGTCGTACCAATGTTGGCACCCAGTGAAACCCCAATTGCTTGTTTTAAGTTCATCAGTCCAGCACGAACAAGTGAGATTGAGATTACCGTTGCAGCCGAACTCGACTGAATTAATCCCGTAATTACCATCCCAACGACAATTGCTAGAAAGATGTTACTTGTATATTTTTCGATATAAATTTTAATCTTAGGACCAGCTGCTTCCTTGAGGCTATCGCCCAATAAGGTCATACCAATCATAAAGAGTCCAAATCCACCCAGTACTAATTTCAAGTCCAAAGTTTCCATTAATTCAATTCCTCCATAAAAACCATTTGTACATCTTTATTATTGAACCATATATCACATCAAAATACCACTAAAAACCTTGTTTTCCCATTATTCCAAGCCCTTTTAATAACAAAAAAGCCATCAAAATTCAATGGCCAATACAACTAAAGATATTCCTCAATCATTTTAATCAAAATAGAAGCATCATCAGAACTCAAGTAAGCGCGCTCATAACACGACATATTACCATAAATTGGCGCAATCTCCATAAGATACCACTCCGAAATATTCGGAAGCAAATAACTCACTAAACTCCTTCTTCCATACTTCGCCCGCGATTCCACGATAATTAAAGTATGAAGCAGCGCATGCTCAACAAGATCACAATAAACCAAACGATGCGTCTTTTGGCAATCAAAAGGAATCTCACCCATTTTAATCAACTGCAAATCAGTCAACTTCTGGATCCAATTCTCATCAATATGATGACAATACAAACCCTCCTTCAAGCGACTCACATTTCCCTTAACAAGACCCTTACCCTTACCACTAACAAAATCCTGATAAGAAATCTCACTATAAAAGTCCTCATTCGCAACGCCATACTTCTCCAATAAATACACAACCAATTCATCATAAGATAAATCCAATAACTCAATATAATACGATAGTTTACTCATTCGGACCTCCTACTCTTTCATCTATAATATTACATTTACCACCGCAATGAGAGGGCTTACCGAAATTAAGCAAAAAAACACTGTCAATAAAACCACCATGATATAATAAAAGAAACAAAAGGAGGACTTACCCATGATGAATATTGTTCCAAGTTTGTGGTTTGCCGACAACAACTGCGAAGAAGCCATAAACCACTACATTAATATATTCCCGAACTCACGAATCGAAATGATCCAACGCTACCCAAGAGAAGACCTCGACGAACACTTCAAAGGGATGAGCGGAAAAATCATCACCGCCATCTTCTACCTAAACAACCAGAAGTTCATAGCCCTAGACGGAGGCCCCGCCTTCCGCTTCAACAACGCAATTTCATTCACAATCGAATGCAAAGACCAAGAGGAGCTAGATTACTACTATAACAGCCTCTCAAGTAACCCAGAAGCAGAACAATGCGGTTGGGTATTAGACCCCTTCGGCCTATCCTGGCAAATAGTCCCCTACAACATGGACGAATTACTTC
>JBGXRX010000046.1:0-4477 GCA_041811795.1 Erysipelothrix sp.
CAATTCAATTAACTCTTATCGCATCTTTAATTAGAGCGGAACGATTGGAATGGATGATTCAAAAAGCATGTGAGTGTGGCGTTAGTAAAATAGTACTCTATTCTGCACAAAATGGTGTTGTTAAAGATTTTGGAAAAAGAGCAGATCGTAAAATGGAAAGACTTAATAGCATTGCTAAAGAGGCTTGTGAGCAGTCTTATCGCCAATACGCTGTAAAGGTTGAAGGTATCATCAACCAAAGGGATCTTAAAGATTATAAATCAGAGCATAATGTTTTCACTGATGTACATGCTGCACCCCACATCCTATCTACAATTAATGATATTTCATCTTTAACCGCTATTGTAGGACCAGAAGGTGGCTATACGGACAATGAACGAACGCATTTTATCGAAGAGGGTTTTTCAATGGTATCTTTAGGTACTAGTGTTCTTAGAGCAGAAACAGCCAGCATGGCAACATGTATCCTGGTAAACTCTGGAGCTTCTATTCTATGAAATTACTCCATAAATACCATAAACAAGATTTCGATAAAAAATCTTTAACACTATATGAAAACATTAATAAGACCTATCAACTAAAGTATCCAACAAATCTCAAATATACTTTAAAATTATCAATGATCAAACACTCCATTTTACAAAAGAAAGCATTTGAAGAAACCTTTGAGCGCTTTAGAAATAATCACTTGGACATGTGGGACAATCTTAATTTCACTGAACGCAATCGATTATTCCAAATGGATTTCTTAGATCAACGGAGTAAGTTAAAGAACTTTGTACATGACAATGAAACCATCTACATCCCAATATTTAATGTCCTATTTAATAATCTCTACGATCGTGAGACCGCAATCTTAGATTTACCGCAGTATTACAAACTGAGTAAAGAATTTAAGGAAGATATGGTGGATCCAGAAGTCTATGGTTTATTACCATATCAAGCAGGGATATCTGATTTCCCTTGCATCGCTTATCGTGATGATAGTGTCATTCTATTCAATCAATCATTGAATACATTCTACCGACTCAACGATCAAGCGGTTGCTTATCCCTTATATAAAAACTCAGACATCGATTCTGAATCACTAACTCAATTAGGTCAAGCCTTAGTTGAATTTAATGATGCTGAATTTTTAAACATTGCCTTAGAGAAAGGTTATTTACATCCAAGACTAATTAAGAAACTGGAGAAAAAACGATGAAATTATTAAAAGATATGTTTGATAGCAATTCTGATTTGCAAATCAATCAATTACTATCAGACTCACGCCTTGAATCTGATCAAGGTTTATTCTTTGCATTAAAGGGACTTCGATCAGATGGCCATGCCTTTATTGAAAAGGCTATTGATAATGGTGCTGTTGCAGTTGTGCACTCAGATTCAATTGCTAACAAAAGAGAAGGAATTGAATACATTCAAGTTGCAGATACAATGGATGAACTTCATCGTGTATCCGAAATATTCTTTGATTCACCATCATCAAAAATGAAGTTACATGCTATCACTGGAACTAATGGTAAATCAACCATCATGAAAACCACCTATAACATCATGCGTAGGTTGGGTGTTAAGGCAGGTTATATTGGTACAATATCAGTAGAATACTTAGATAAAGTTTACGCTCCTTCATTAACCACTCCTGATATTATTGAACTACAGGGAATCTTGAAAGATATGGTGGATGCTGGTATTACAGATGTTTGTCTAGAGATTAGTTCACAAGGTTTAGCTTTACGCCGTACTGATGCCTTAAAGTTTCACGATGCATCTTATACTAACCTTAGCCACGACCACTTGGACTATCATAAAACAATGGATGCATACTTCCAGGCTAAACTCTTACTCTTTAAACATATTGATCCTCAAGCACCACTGATCATCAATGCAGATGATGAGTATGGTCAAAAGATTTTAGATATGGATTATAAGAATCTTATCTCATATGGTATTAATACAAAGGCTGATATTATGGCTTCTAATATTAAAATCACAGCAGATAAAACTACATTCACACTCAGTGTCAATGGAAGAACTTATGATTTAGAAACTAATCTATTGGCTCAGTTTAATGTTTACAATGTTCTTAACGTCATTGGCATATTCTTAGTTAACGGTTATGATATTAATAGCATCATCCCATTACTAAAAGATGTTGAACATGTTGAAGGACGATTAACTCAAGTGGATGAGGGTCAAGATTATAAAGTCTTTGTTGATTTTGGACATGCCCCTGATTCTATGGCTAATGTTTATGAGTATGTTAGAGGCATCACACCAGATTCAAATAAACTTATTTCAGTCTTTGGTGCAGCGGGTGCTCGTGATACATTGAAACGTCCCATCATGGGTAAAGTATCCACTTCAATGTGCGATTGGGTTATCTTTACTGAACATGATAACCGTAATGAGGAAGTTAAAGACATCACAGATGACATCATTTCTGGTGTTGTATCTGATAATTGGGAATTTATTCCAATTCGTATTGAAGCCATTCGTAAAGCATTATCCATGGCCCAAAAGGGTGATAGTGTGATATTAAATGGTAAGGGTGAGGAAAAATTCATCTACCGCGCTTATGGTAAAGAAGTGTGGATGGGTGATGAAGTCTGTGCTGCAAAAATTATAAAAGGAGAATTATAAAATGTTAAATAAATATATTGATCATACACTTTTAAAACAAGACGCTACAAGCCAACAAATCATCGATTTGTGTGCTGAAGCAAAGCAATATGACTTCATGTCAGTTTGTATTAATCCTGATTTCGTTGCACTTGCAGCGAAAGAGTTAGAAAATACAGATGTTGAAGTATGTACTGTTATTGGTTTCCCATTAGGATCATCAACACAAGCTACAAAGGTATTTGAAACTCGTGATGCGATTGAAAATGGTGCAACTGAAATTGATATGGTAATTAACGTTTCAGACATTAAAGACCAAGCATACGACAAGATCCAAACAGAAATTACAGCGATTAAAGCAGCTACAGGAAAACACATTCTTAAGGTTATCCTAGAAACATGCCTTCTTACTAAGGAAGAGATTGTTAAAGCGTGCCAACTTGCAGCAGCTGCTGGAGCAGACTTCGTTAAAACTTCAACTGGTTTCTCAACTGGTGGAGCAACTGTAGAAGATGTTGCTTTAATGCGCCAAACAGTAGGACCTGACATGGGTGTTAAAGCTTCTGGTGGTGTTCGTTCACCTGAAGACTTCAATGCAATGATTGAAGCTGGAGCAAGCCGCATCGGAACGTCATCAGGTGTATTACTACTTGCTGGTAAAACATCAGATTCAAACTACTAATTATTTCAATCCCTAAACATTATGTTTAGGGATTTTTTATTTTATGTTAGCTTAGGATTATTTAAGCCAACTTTTTTTAAAGTATCAAAAAAATTTGTCAAAAGGTGCTCCTAAATAGCAAGCATATTTGGTTGCTATACTTAATAGCAACACATTCAGGTTGCTTAACACAATAGCAACACATTTAGGTTGCTATTATTTCATGCATAAGTTATTATAAGGTCAAGAGGTGATAAGAATGCTGTATACCGTTTTAACTTCTGATGTGATAGAATCGAGAAAAATAAAGAATCGTGGTGAAGTCCAAAGAGACTTAGAGATAGCTATAAATTATTTGAATAAAGTCTATATTGATAATATAAAAACTCCCGTTGAAATAGTTTTTGGTGATTCAATTCAAGGTGTTTTTTCTGATCCAAGTAATGCTTTCCTCTATTTGAGAATGTTACAGATGTTGATGCATCCCGTCAAACTCAGATCTGGAATAGGAATAGGGGAAGTGGTCAATTACTTAGAGGGAGAAAGCGCTAGCTTTCTAGATGGAAAAGCCTTTCACCGAGCTAGACAAGCAATCGACAAACTTGAAAAAGTTAAGACTGAATCGCTTTGTATTATTGGTAATGATAAAGTGATGATGGACTATGCTCAACTCAATACCTATATCAATCTGTATATAAAGCAAAAAAGTTGGCTGGGACCATCAGGTACAAACGTAAGTTTAATTAATGAGATACTAAATCCTTTATCAATGGACTTATCAAATTATCTACACAACGATGCCGATATTTATGAATTGATTGAAAGAAAGTACTATCACAATCTAACAACTAGGAGAAATTACAGTTCCAGACACGGCCATTATGAAACTATAGAAAAACTTAATTTTAATGTTTTATGGGATAGTGATAAAATTCTGTTTAATATCCATGATGTATTGAAATCAAATACTTATCTCTACCAAGCATCTGATTTTGTTACTAGAGGAATACAAACTCATATTTCGGAAATTTTAGGTGTTTCAAGACAAAATATCCAGAAGATCTTTTCTAATGCATTACAGGATGAGAGAATGCATGCTGCTATGATTTGTGAAAGGATAAGGGATCTAACAAGTGAATAACTTTATATACTCAATTAGTGTATTGTTTATGCTATCTTTGTCGTATATTACTA
>JBGXRX010000047.1:0-2547 GCA_041811795.1 Erysipelothrix sp.
CGCGACGACCTTGTTGTTGTTTTGGTTTCTTAGGTGTTCTGTCTGTTAGTGGATACTCATGGTTTTCCACAACAGGAATTTCTTGTTGAGTCAGTTTCTCAATCTTTTTAACCATTTCCATTTCATGGAAATCAGAGAATGAAATGGCACGACCTGTTGCTTTTGCTCTACCTGTTCTACCAATACGGTGAACATAGGCTTCAGCTGTGTCTGGCATTTCAAAGTTGATTACTAGACCTAATTCATGAATATCAATTCCACGAGCTGCAATATCAGTAGCTACTAGAACTTGAATCTTATAGTTAACTAATGCATTGAGAGCTCTCTCACGCGCATTCTGTGATTTATTACTATGTAGACCTTCAACTGTAATACCCATACGTTTAAGGTGTTTAACAACCTTATCAACATTATGTTTAGTACGACAGAAGACCAGTACTGAATCACCATTGTTTTCTTTAATAAGATCAACCAGTAGTGATACTTTATGAACCTTATCAGTATAGTATAGTGATTGTTCAACAGTTTCAGTAGTTGATGATACTGGTGTTACAGATATTGTAACAGGTTTGCTTAAGTAACGATTAGCAACATTTTCAATTTCTTTAGGGAATGTTGCTGTGAATAATAATGTTTGTCTTTTGTTAGGGATGCGTTGAACAATACGCTCAACATCAACAACAAACCCTAGATCTAACATACGGTCAGCTTCGTCCAATATTAAGACATCAACATCTTTAAGATGAACAATACGTTGTTTCATCAAGTCATCAAGACGACCAGGTGTTGCGACAAGAATATCAACACCACCTTTAAGTGATTCAACTTGGCGACCTTGTTTTACTCCACCAAAGATTACAGCAGAGCGTACTTTCATATATTTTGTGTATTCTACGATATTATCATGAATTTGAATTGCTAATTCACGAGTTGGTGCAAGGATTAAACATTTTAGTTTACCGTTTCCTGCAGTTTTATCATTAATGAATTTTTGTAATACTGGTAAGACAAAGGCAGCAGTTTTACCTGTACCCGTTTGTGCGATACCAATAACATCACGACCCTTTAAAACTAAAGGTATAGCTTGTGATTGGATATCTGTTGTTTTTTCATAACCCACTTTGTGGATTGCTTTTAAGATGCTTTCATCTAATTGTAGTTCAGTAAATTGCATAAGAACCTCATTTCCTCTAATATTGTACCATAAATGCTAGGGTATCCTTCTTATTTAGAAATGCTTTCTAAAGCTTAATAGGTTAATTTGCTTACTCTGTCAACTTTCTTTAGCCGCTTGGAATCAATAGGAGTATCAAAAGGGAGTGTTATCTTAAGGTAATTCATTAATATCTTGTTAATATCATTGCCCTTACATTATTTTCTTAAGCTTCTAAGTGATAATAAACATTCAATAAACTAACTGAAGGAGGTTTCTATGATTAAATTTGGTACGGGTGGTTGGAGATTTAAAAAAGATAGAAATAGTGATTGGTTATGATCACGTTTTTATCTGATGTAGCAGCTGGTTAGTTATCAGAAGTCTTTGCGGCTAATGGGGTCTTAGTACATCTTATTAATCGTGCAGCACCAACTCCATTGATCATGTTTGCGACACGTGAATTGGATTTAGATTATGGTTTAGCAGTAGCAGCAAGCCATAACCCTGCTATCTATAATGTGGTTAGGGTCTTTACTAAGGGTTGTCTTGACGCTACTAAAGATCTTACACAGACACTTCAAGGACCTATCGATCAAGGACTTGAAGTTAAAGTCATGCCTTATGATAAGGCTCTTAAAGCTGGACTCATCAAGATTCATATACCACAGAATGATTACTTAGATTCAATTTTAGAATTGGTTGATGGTGATGCAATCAAAAAGGCTAACCTTCGAGTACTTGTAGATACGATGTATGGTGTTTCTAAAACATCATTATCCATTCTACTGAATACGACTCGTTGTGATGTTGATATTATTAACGATCGACATGACACACAATTTGGAGGTAAACTTCCTTCACCAGAATCATCAACACTTCATAAGCTAGCAGACCTTGTTAAAGAGAATGATTATAATATGGGCATTGCTACTGATGGTGATGCTGATAGAATTGGTATCATTGATGAAAATGGAAGATTTATTCACCCTAACTTACTATTAGCATTAATCTATGAGTATCTCTTAGTTGAGAAAGGATGGAAAGGATCAGCGTTTCCAAACCTTTCTACCACTCACCTTCTTGATCGCATCGCTGAGAAACATGAACAGTTCTCAATTGAAACACCAGTAGGATTTAAACACATTACTGAAAATATGGATAAATACGATGCCATTATTGCTGGAGAATCATCAGGTGATCTTACAATTTAAGGACACATCAAGGTAAGGATGGTATCAAAATTTACTTTGAAAACAACGCATAGATCTCTGCACGATTCTCTGGAACTGAACCTTTGTTGAGAATATTCGCAGAGTCAGGTCAACTCGATGAAACAATAGCGCTTATTAAAGTGATGAAGACCTTCCTAGACTTATAATATCAAAATAGGA
>JBGXRX010000048.1:0-6533 GCA_041811795.1 Erysipelothrix sp.
GCTAAATGGAATGAGTCCAATAAATTTTCGAAGAAGTTTAGGATTGCTCGTTTAAGTCCAAGAAATTGTCCGCACCCCAAGTCATCAATTGAACGTGGCTTTGGGGATGCGAAAACTAAATACGGAATAGGATTCACAAGATATTGCGGGAAACAAAGAATACTCGATGACGTGTACTTGTTTTTTGCTGCCATGAACATGAAAAAGATAGTTAATGACCTATCGAAGCCGAATAAATGAACCATTAAATCATTAATATTTAATTTTAAATGAGAGTGTAATATAAACCGTGTAAGTAGTAAATACTAGTTAACTACTTACACACTTTATTTGACAAACCCTTTTAATTGGCATAAAAATTGCATACACAAAGAAAGAGTCGACGAACACTATGGTTTGTCAACTCTCTGAAAGGTTCCCAAGGGAACCTTTTTACTTTTTAACTGTATAACGATCTCTAAGATCTTGTATTGCTTTCTCATCCATTCCGAATTCTTCTAAAAAGTAGTTTTCTAAAGATCCGTACTTAGTAAAAATAGCATTGAATGATGCATCAAGATACTTAGGCATGATAACTAGTCCTGGCATCTTATAAAGTAATGAACCAACACCTCGCCCATTAGTTAATCTTCTTACTTCATTATTAAATATTTCATTATAAGCATTCATGGATTTCATATAATCACTCATGATAATATGATAATCAACGTTAAGTGCTGATAGAATTAGTGCTGATGCTAAACCAGTTCTATCTTTACCTGCTGTACAATTGTGTAAGTAAGGAACTGCATTGTCTTCTTGTAATACCTTAAAGACATTCTTATATGCAGGGTTTCCAAAAGGAATTTGCTCATAAAATTCAATCATACTGTCTGAAGTTAACTCATCATACTCAGCTTCTTCGTCTCTTTCGAATCCACCAAGATATGCTGATGCAGAAATAATGTGTACTCGTTTAGCAAGTTCGCTTTGCTTCTCATCAGTATCAAGTTCCATTTCTTCTCGATAATCATGTAGGTTCTGGATCCCTAGTGATTGAATGTACTTACGATCCGATTCAGTTAGATCACGGTATGATCCACCTCTATAAAATATACCCTTCTTAATATTTGTTCCGTCTTTAGTTGGGTAACCACCAAAGTCTCTAAAGTTAATTAATCCACTCATAATAATACCTCCGCTGTATTATTTTAACACAAGTATACATTCATGCCTATAAAAGTAAGGATTCCTTCTATACTACGTTTATTGATCCTATCAAGGTTAGATTTATCTCATGCATATAATTCTATTAAAATCTATTTGAGGTGTATAATGAGTCTAGGAGGATGACACATGACAATCAAAAAATTAGAAACGATTCATTTAGCTGGAGGGTGCTTCTGGGGAGTTGAAGAGTACTACCGAAGACTCCAAGGAATTGTCCACACTTCAGTGGGTTATGCCCAAGGGAATACAGAAAACCCTACTTATAAAGAAGTATGTAGTGGAGAAACAGGATATGTTGAAGCTGTTGAAGTAACATATGACCCAAAAGAAATCTCTCTTGTTCAAATATTGGATCATTTATTCAGAATGATCGACCCGACTCTACTCAATCGCCAAGGTAACGATATTGGAACTCAGTACCGTACTGGAATTTACACTAATGACCATAACGATTTACTGATAGCAAAAGACTTTGTTGAAAGCAGACAATATTTCTATGATAAACCTATCAAAACAGAAGTCGAAATGCTTAGAAATTATCATCTAGCAGAACCAATGCACCAAATGTACCTTGAAGTTAACCCTCAAGGTTATTGCCACATTGATTTCTCACTTATCAAAGAGGACGAACTAAAAACTAATTAAATACAGTTCCTTCTCTGGTGAGGTGGAAAGACTCACTTTCAAACATTTTCTTCATAAATAAAACATAACACACGATGTAAAATCATTTAAGTGTTATATTAATTAGAAGAAAGGAAGATATAACCATGAAAAAGAAAGGAATTGTTTTAATTGTAATAGGAATTTCATGCATTTTAATGACATCAGTCGTTACCTGAAAGTTAAGCCTTTTTGGTATAAATGATCGTTATTCTGAAACACTTTATATCACAGATTATATTCTCCGAGAAATTAGTAATCTAGTGGGCCTATGTTTTATAGCTGCCGCTTTTGATTACAAGAAAAAATAAGTTATATAAAAACCTCGCATTCAGCTAAACTGACTGTGAGGTTTTTTTGAGGTTTATTTGCTTATGTTTATTCAGTTATTGAATTTGTAATCCTGTTATATACAGCATCATGAGCACTTTGAATTCTCTCTTTAGACCCATTTGGTGTATACGGAGTGATCGTACCATCTAAGTAATCCTTAGTTGGTATAACTTCATAGTAACTTCTACCTTCTTTTTGGTATTTATTTACCCAAGTAGGATGAGGTGTTACTTTACCAACTTTGGATTCATTGTGGGTGAAGTTTTTTGTAAGTTCTATTTCTAACATTACTCCACGCTCAGTTTCGATTTTATCAAGAGTCTCTAGTCTTTGGTCTGATATGAAGTTTCCCATAGAGTAGATAACATAAGTATCCCCTATAACCTGGCTTGGTTGAATAACATGAGGATGTGTTCCTAAAATAACATCAACGCCCCATTCAGCTAGTTTTTGTGCTAATTTCTTTTGGTAGTCATTAGGTGCGATTTGGTATTCATTACCCCAATGCATAGATACAATTGTAAAATCATTAGTCTTTTTACTATAGGAGATTTCTCGCTCCATACGTTCTTCTTCAATTAAACTCCCCATATAGAGATGCTCTTTCTCATTTAAACGGCTCTCAAGTCCATTATATCCGTATGTATAGCCCAAGAATCCCACTCTAATATCATTTCTAATAATGACTTGAACAGATTCTGATGGTGTTACTTTAGTACCCACAACTTTTATGTCCCGGGAAATAATATTATTATAGGTGTCGATCAGTCCTTGTTTTCCAGAGTCTAAAGTATGATTATTGACAGTATTTAGAATATCAAAGCCTGCGTCTTTGAGTGCATCAATAGACTCAGGTGGTGTATTGAATGTTGGATAACCCATGTATTCTCGAGTCGGAGTAGATGTTGATTCATAGTTACCGAATGTTATATCGGCCTTTTCAAGATAAGGTTTTACGTATTGAAGGTTATTATAGTAATCATAACCGCTAGCTTCACTAGGCACCTTCAATGTTTGAGGTCGATGGTAAAGAAAATCACCAACCGCCATAAGAGTAATGGTTTCGATTCTCTCAACCGGAACTTCTTCCTCTTCCTCCTCAGGTATGGGGCTTACCTCTGAAGGTGGCTTGTGGGTAATAACATCTTTTGGATCAGACTTAACCCAATACAAAACCCCTAATAACATTACTAGGACAATCATTAAAAATATTATACCGTTTCGTTTTTTTCTCATCTTGAAAACCTCGCATTTTATCAATTATACCATTTTTCACACAAATCTCACAGTAATATTGTAATTGTAAGTATCTCATTTAAAATAGATTGAAGCATAAGAAAACCGCACTTTTTAAAAGATGCGGTTTGATTTGTTTTTAATTGATGAGATTATTTTTTTCCAAGTAATCTAAACATGTTTTTCTTGTATACTTCAACACCTTCTTGGTCGAATGGGTTCACATCTAACATGTAAACTGACATTGCTAAGGCTTTAAAGAAGAAGTAAACTAGGTATCCAAAGTCTTTTGCAGAAGTTGAATCGATGTTTAATAATACGTTAGGTACTTGTCCTGTAACTTCATGAGCTTCAAGAGTTCCTTCGAACGCTTTCTCATTAATCCAGTTCAATGATTTACCACTTAGGTAGTTTAATTGATCAAGATCGTCTTCTTCGTGGCTAACAATACCATCAACAATTGGTGTATTAACTCTAATTTGAGTTTCAAATAAGATTTTAGAACCGTCTTGAACAAATTGTCCCATTGAGTGAAGATCAGTTGAGAAGTTAACAGAAGCTGGTAACAATCCTTTAGATTCTTTACCTTCTGATTCACCAAACAATTGCTTCCACCACTCTCCTAGGTAAACTAAGTGTGGTTCGTAAGCTACGAACATTTCTACAGATTTTCCTTGTTTTTCCATCATACGACGAACTGCAGCATATACATATGCCGGGTTATCTTCTAATTTAGGGCTGTTTAGTTCATTAGTAGCTAATGTAACACCATCCATAAATTCATCAATATCAATTCCCGCTGCAGCAATTGGTAATAAACCAACTGGTGTAATAATTGAGAATCGTCCACCAATATCATCAGGAATTACGAATGTTTCATAACCTTTAGCATCAGCTAATGGCTTAAGTAGTCCGTTAACAGCATCAGTTGTTGCATAGATACGATTCTTTGCATCATCGCCATAACGCTCTTCCATATGTTGTCTGATTAAGCGGAAAGCTAAAGCAGTTTCTGTTGTCGTCCCTGATTTAGAAATAACATTACATGCAACTTCTTTATCTTTGATGTAATCTAGGATTCTTACAATTGCTGTTGATGAGAATGTATTCCCAACATAAATGATTTCTAATGAATCCTTGTAGTAAGGTCCTTTAATCATTTCAATAGCAGCACGTGCCCCTAAGTATGATCCACCAATTCCACAAACTAATAATACTTCAGCTTGTTCACGAATACGTAGTGCAGCAGATTTAACGCGTGCAAATTCAGCTTTATCATAACGATCAGCCCAATCTACCCAACCTGTATACTCACTACCTTTACCTGTTTTTTCGTTAATCATTGTATGGATGCGATTAACTTCATCCTGATATTGCATAACATCTTCTTGCAATAAAGCGTGTTTTAAATCTACTGTAACCATCATATTCTCCTTCTCATAGATCCACTCTGGTAATTTTTGTGCCAAGGTTTTAAACCCAATAATATTTTTGGGCACCAATGGTCTTTTGTAATCTTTGTCTGATCGATTTTTCCTCGAAGAGTAGTTTAAAGCTTTCAAGGATAAACGGAGTTGCCCATCAGCACCTCCAACATCAATAACTTTAGCAAGGACACTTTCTCCCTGTGTTACATAATGCTTTATATCCCTTACATATTCATCAGAAATTTCTGAAATATGTATCAAACCTTGAGACCCATCTTCAAGTGATAAAAATGCACCATAGGGTTGAATTCCTGTGATGATTCCTTCGATGATTTGACCATTTCTATAACGTTGTTTCATTTTTATACCTCAAGCTCACTAGTATTATACCACAACACCAAATGTATGTTATAATAAATTTTGCGAGGTACTTTATGAGCATAAAATATTATCCGGTTATTGCAGCGATTACAGCTAATATACTGGCCCAATTATTAAAACCGATCTTTTATTACTTTAAAACAGGTAAAAAGGATATGAGTTATGTATTTGAAAGTGGTGGCTTTCCAAGCTCACACACGTCAATGGTAGTTGCACTAACCTTTGCACTAGGATTTTCATCCGATTTCTCGTCTGACGCATTTTTTATTTCAGCAATATTCTCACTCACCGTTATCTTTGATGCAGCCAATGTCCGCTACTACGCTGGACAAAACATCAGAATCACAAAAGCACTCATAGAGGATCTTGAGCTCCTCACTCAAAGCCAATTAACCAATCCTGTTTATCAGGAAAAACTTAAAGAGGTTCTTGGACACAAATGGATTGAAGTCTTTGGTGGTTTTGTATTAGGTTCATTGCACGCATCGATTCTATACTTTATGTGGAGGTAAATTATGACATTAGAAAAACGAATTATTAAATCACTAGACCGTATCAGACCCTATATTCAACGTGATGGGGGTAACATCGAGTTCATTTCTATAGATGATCAAGGTGTTGTAACTGTTAAGTTCTTCGGAGCTTGCGTAGGTTGTGGATTACTGGACTTTACTCTAAAGGGTGGTGTTGAAGCACTGCTGATGGAAGAAGTTCCAGAAGTAACTCAAGTTATTGCTCAAGATTACGATTTGATTAGACCCCAATAACATTTGCTATAACTATTCAGCTTTGTTAATTTTTGTACCGATTATATATTAAGAGGATTTCAAAGATGAAATCAATAAAATTGTTATTACTATCAATCGCTTTATTTGTAATGTCTATTGCATCCTATGATCTAGTTTTGGACAATGTGGACTTTGCTCTGATAATCTTGGTAAGTTTCTTCTTCGCCTGTATTGCACTCATCATGGGTCTTGCAACACCGGTTGAAGCTAAAGAATTTAAGAGTACATTGAAAACATTCGACGAGTTACAAGAAGATAAGAAGATTTAATTATCTGACGATATATGGACTAACTAACTTTACCAAGTAGATAAGCCATTATTCAATAACTAAAATATATGAAGAAGAGGCAGATCCTAGGATCTGCCTCTTTTGATTATTTTTTCTTTTAATGTCTTGTAGTGCGATGTTTTAATTACTGGTCCTTGAGATTCATTTGGAAACCCCAATTTAGATAGCGTAAGAATTGGTGGCGATTGAATTCGTTTATAAATAGC
>JBGXRX010000049.1:0-2983 GCA_041811795.1 Erysipelothrix sp.
AATTGAGATGATTGACACAATATTATTTGATTTAGATGGAACTCTCTTAAAGATGAATGAAAAACAATTTATTCAGTCCTACTTTTCTAGAATCCAAGCGCTCTTTGAATACTTAGAATTAGATGTCCCTTTAGTAATGAAAGGCTTTTTACAAGGAGTGACCGCTATGATTAGTAATAACGGTACTAAAACCAATGAAGAAGCTTATTGGGATACTTTCACCGCAATTACCAAAATAGATAGAAACCTGCTTGAGCCTCATTTACAAACATTTTATGAGACTACCTTTAATGAAGTGATTGAAGCAACAGACACTTACGAAAACTTACAAGCCGTGTTAGATCATTTAATTAATAAGGGCTATACCTTATTATTGACTACTAATCCCATGTTTCCGCGGATTGCGACGATGTCACGCATCCGTTGGGCAAATCTTAATCCTGAAAGTTTTAAGGAAATTACGACGTTTGAGAACTATCACTATTGTAAACCAAACCCACATTACTATCGAGAAGTGTTAGAGAAAATGGGGATTGAGCCTAACAAGTGTTTAATGGTTGGTAACGATGCTCAGGAAGACTTAATTGTTCATGAACTTGGCATAACAACCTATTTGGTAACGGATCATTTGATAGATCGTGAAAACAATAACTATAGGACTGATTATGAATCCACGATGATGGAATTTGTTGAGTTTGCGTATAACAAACTCCCTCATCTCAAACCATAAATATTGTTTATTAAAATTTTTTAGAATATAATAGAAATAAGGAGGATATATTATGCCTACATTAATCTTATTAAATACATGGCAAATCGTGTTAATCGGTGCAGTAGCTCTTATTGCTATACTGATTCTATGGTTTGTTACTACCTACAATTCATTGATTAGACTCAGAACGGCGGTTGAAGAAGCATTCTCTACCATTGATGTGTATCTACAAAAACGTTTTGATATGATTCCTAACTTAGTTGAAACAGTTAAGGGATATGCTGCACATGAGAAAGAAACATTAGAATCAGTTATTCGTGCTCGTAATCTTGGGATGTCCGCAAACACACCTGAAGAAAAAATGGCTGCCAGCAATGAGTTATCTGGAGCATTGAGTCGTTTAATGGTGGTTGTTGAACAATATCCTAATTTAAAAGCTGATTCACAATTTATGCAATTGATGAATGAACTTTCAATGATTGAAGGGGAAATTGCGAACTACAGAAAATTCTATAATGCGACCGTCAAGAATTACAACGTTAAGATCCATTCAGTTCCAAGCAACATTGTTGCTAATATGACTGGATTTAAACCAGCTACCATGTTCACTCTTCCAGATGAAGCAGCTAGAACTGCACCAAAGGTTAGTTTTTAACACATGAGGATGGGTGACCATCCTCTTTTTTGAAAGGAGAGAATAATGAAAAAAAGAATTCTAACGTTATTGACCTTTCTTCTTTTACTGTTGCTTGTTCCATCAAACATTTTTGCCCTAAGTTTAGATCAAGGAAGATCCGAAGGTGATGAACAATTTCAGTTTAATAGAATGTATGCAGATCGTGTCGATGTCAAAATTGATATTAGTGAATCTGGACTCTATACCGTTGAATACACCTATGATATGTTTTTTAATTTTACTCAACGGGGTATTTTTGTGGGTCTTCCTGCTAAATACACGATGAAGTTTAATGATGAAGGCAAAGATATCACCAAAATATACTACTGGCCTCCTAAAAACATAAAGAACTTATCGAATCAACCGCTATCCATTGAAGATGGAGAAAACAACCATATTGTGTTACGTTTTGGTGATCCCGATATTTATTTAACAGGTCCTCAGACATATCGCTTTAGCTATCAGATGCAACAATATGATTTAGGACTAAAGGATGGTAAACAAAGTTCTTACTTTAATATTTTAGGGGATGGAGTCGAGTATCCAATCAAGAAACTAACTTTTGAGGTCAACTTTCCAAAAGAAAGCGACCGCGAAATGTTCATGTATTCGGGATATTTTGGAGATACAGTAGCATCAAATATTGATTTTACTTTTGATGGTAAAACCTTAAAAGGTGAATCGAACCAAGTCATTCCTGAAGGTCATGCGGTAACTTACAAGATAGATTTACCAAATGATTATTTTAATTTCCCAGTCCGTATTAATTTTAGTTGGATTTTCTTAGCACTCATTGGAATTGGAGCTCTTATCTCTAGTTTCTTATTCATGAAGTATGGAAAAGATGATCCGGTTGTTGTTACAATTGAGGATCGTCCACCCAAAGAGTTATCAAGCGCAATGGTTGGTTACATCTATGATAATAAAGCCGATACCCATGATGTCATCTCATTAATTATTGAATGGGCTTCAAAAAATTACTTAAAGATTGAAGAACTTGATGATCATGAAATTCGTTTAACGAAACTTAAAGAGATTCCTGACTCGACCGTTTCTTTTGAAAAGAGAATGTTCAATGCTTTGTTTGAGAATCGAGACGATAATTCTGTCTTGATTAGTCAATTAAAGAATAAATTCTATACTCATATTGATGGGGCGGTTCGAGGACTTAATAGCTATTTCAAAGCGAAAGAGCGTCGGATATACAATGAGGGATCTGAAGGGTTACAAGTCTTTACTTTCTTCTTAGCGAGCTTGCTCTTTGCGGCATTTGTCGCAAGTATGATTTACTTTACAACCTATATGTTTAATCCAACCCTTATGGTATTCTTGACAACTTTCTTTATGTCGATTGGTTATTCCTTGTTGTTAAGTCTACTGTTCAAACGCTTTAATCAAAGAAGTAGTGCTTTGAAGGTTATGAGTATTCTTGGTGCCTTACTACTCTCGACAATCTTCTTTGCGCTTGGATTCTTCTTGCTGATTATTCTTGATTCTCTCAACTGGCAACTGTTAGTCGCAAGTCTTGCGTACTTACTCATTGTCTTGTTTGCGATTAACATGAGTAAACGTACTCCGTATGGCACAAAACAATA
>JBGXRX010000050.1:0-3947 GCA_041811795.1 Erysipelothrix sp.
CCAAATAAATTTAATAATCACTATTTGAAATATTGTGAGTGTTCAAATATATTTCCTTATGTCTGTAGAACTTGTCCAATTAGAACTAGAGGCAGGTATTACCGTTACCACTACTCGGCCAAGGATGCACAAGCAAAGTACCAATCTACAATTAGATCGGTAAAAACCGGAATCAAATTTGATTAGGAGACATTCAATAATATTGATTCTACAATAAAGTCTGGGTAGATAAAAACCAACCACTTAATCATACATTGTCAGCCAATGAAATACAGGCTTCATTATCAAATTTTATAGATAGATAAGAACGAACAAGTTAACCTCAAAAGCAATTGACCTTAAAAAGCAGTAAGGTATCAAATTAAATCTAAGAAGCCTCCTAGGTCTTCAAACAAGCTGAATAGTGAAGGTAAAACTTATAAAGACTACCTCAGGTATATTTCAGATAATGAATCATTAAATGTTGTAGAAATGGTTACCGTGGCAGGTATACTGTCAGACACAAAGAGTTTATTAATTTTCCTCTGCATAACATCAAACTCGTTCTTCTCAAGGTTACTAAATCAACAGACCAATAGCGAAGTTGAGTCACAGTTAAATTATCTTGAACAGAAACTAGGTTTAGAGTTATTTAAGTATCTCTTTGTGGTAATTCTCACAGATAATGGACCGGATTTTAACAATGTAAGAGCAATAGAATTTTTTCCCTATACTGGAGAAAGACGAACCAAGCTATTTTAATACGATTCTTACCGTTCTGATCAAATGGGAACTATCGAAAGAAAATACACCGATTTTAGATGAATCATTCCTAAATATAAATCAATCAGTCATTTGACTCAAGAAAAAAACATAACTCCAGCCAAGACTAAAACTAGACTTATCTTTTTGATAGTTTTTAAATTTTTCTTTTTAATCATTTTATCCCCCTATGATTTTGATTAATTGAAAACTGTTTAATACCATATTTCTATATTATCATAACCATCACAACCAATTGGAATCATTATCTTGAAATGCTACTTGAAGAGAACAATTACAGTCTAAGCATCAAATTACAGACTCAATCTCTAAAGAAAATTAAGGTACATTTCTAGAAAGAGAGCCCTCGTCTTGAATAGAAAAAAGATCGCCTAAGCGATCTTTCCGTCCATTTTCTTAAGACTTTCAATTTCCATCTGTTCTTTAAACTGGTTGGTGTAAAGTGTATGGTAATAACCCTTCATATCAAGAAGTTCTTGATGGGTCCCCTCTTCAACAACATTACCTCTCTTAATGACTAAGATACGATCACAAGAAACGATTGTTGAAAGACGGTGAGCAATAATAAAGCTGGTTTTTTCTTTAAGTACATTTTCAATAGCGTGTTGGATTACAACTTCAGTTTCAGTATCGATTGAAGATGTAGCCTCATCTAAGATAAATATAGCAGGATTAGCAATAATGGCACGAGCAAATGAGATCAATTGCTTTTGCCCCGTAGACAAGCGTCCGCCACCCTCTCCAACATCAGTTTGGTATCCTTCATCAAGATTCATAATAAAGTCATGAGCATCAACTAATTTGGCTGCTTCAATAACTTCCTCATCACTTGCATCCAGACGACCATAACGAATGTTTTCAATTACACTTCCTGAGAACAGGTGTGGTGATTGTAATACATAACCTAGATTATGATGTAACCAACCAATTGATCGTTGACGATAGTCTACACCATCGATCAGTATTTCCCCATTGATGGGTTCATAGAAACGACAGATAAGGTTAACTAAAGTGGATTTACCACTTCCTGTTTCACCAACTAAAGCAATACGTTGTTTCGGTTTAACAACCAGGTTGAAGTTTTTTAATATTGGTTCACTTTCAAGATAATGGAAGTCAACATTTTTAAACTCGATATCCCCAATGATTGGTTCATAAGCTTCTAGCTTAGGTTCTAAGATAGTACCGTATTTCTCGATAACTTCTTCAGAGTCAATAAGTGTTGGTTCTGTTTCTAATAGTGAGAGAACACGTTCTGCTGAAGCCTGAGCCATTTGTAATTGAGCTAAGATCCCAGAAATATTACGAAGTGGTTCAAAGAATGAAGATGCATACTGAGTAAACATAAATAAAGTACCAATAGCAATAACATCATTCATAACCATGTTACCACCCAACCAAATAACACCTGATGATCCAATTGATGACAAGAGTGACACCAAAGGAACATACATAGAGTTAAGTAGAATGGCTCTCATTGTTTTAGAACGCATTTCAGATGTCAGTTCTTGAAATTCACTGTAGTGCATATTTTCAAGTGCCATTGTTTTAGTAGTTTTAGCACCTGATACACCTTCAGCATAAGCCCCAGTAATCTTAGAGTTTACTGCACGAGACTTACGATAGTTAACAAGGATTTTCTTTTGGAACCAAGATGAAGTTAAGTACACAAATGGAACAACAATAAGCACTACCAATGCTAGCTTAAAGTTTACAACTAACATTACAACACTGAGCATAATCATCATTGCAAAACCCCATACAAGGTCAACAAGTGACCATGATAGGATTTCAGATAATTGCGAAATATCCGAAGTCAATCGAGCGATTATCCATCCAGATGGTGTTACATCATAGTATGAGAAGGATAGATTTTGTAATTTCTTCATAATATCATTTCGTGTATTATAAGAAACTTCCAACTCTACAATTCCTGAGTGATAAACAAAGCGATAGATAACATAGGCTTGAAGCCCTATAACTAATAAGTAAAAAATTGAAAAGAATAATATTTGTTCTCTGGAGCCTACCCCTTGGAAATAATTATCAATGACATGACGATTAAATAGAGGTAAGGTAACTCCAATAATAGCTTCAACAGAAATAAAACCAACTGCTAAGTATAATTGCTTTTTAGAGCGACTAAGTAATTTTAAAATCTTCAGCCACAATTTTGTATCTAAAGACCCGGTTTCAAATTGCTCCTCTTCATTAAATGCTGGATTCATCTGAGTCACCTCCAATTTCATTGTTTTGTATCATTGCAATACGTCTATATAGACCCTCTTGAGCCATCAGACTCTTATGATCTCCAACTTGTACAACTGCACCTTCATTAAGAACAATAATTTTATCTGCAGCCATAGCTGAGTTAATACGGTGAGTAATAATGATGGTAGTTGCTCCATGATCCATAGTTTTAAGATCTCTACGAATTGAAGCATCTGTTTCTGAGTCAAGAGCTGACAATGAGTCATCAAAAATAATGATTGGATGTTCATTAATAATGGTACGAGCAATAGCAACACGTTGCTTTTGTCCACCTGATAATGTAACACCTTTTTCACCAACTAAAGTTCCATACCCTTGATCGAAACTGTTGATAACATCATGAATGGATGCAACTTGCGCAGCATTATAAACATCTTTTTCAGATGAGTTTGGTGTTGCTAGTTTAATATTGTCATAAATAGACTTAGAGAATAAGTAAGGTTCTTGTAATACAATACCTACCTTCTCCCTAATGTATGATGGAGCAATCTCAGTTAAATCATGTCCATCAACAATGATTTGTCCACTCGTTGCATCATAAAGTCTGGTAAGTAAGTGAACAAGAGAACTCTTTCCACTACCAGTAGGTCCCATGATAGCAACTGTTTGACCTTCATTGATATCAAAAGAAACATCATTTAAAACAGGTTCAATACCATCATCATATTGGAAAGAAACATTTTTAAACTCAATATTTCCTTTAACAAGTGGCTTGATTCCAGTTTCTAAATCTTCCATTTCAGTATCAAAGACTTCTTCTAGTCGTTCAATAGCAACCCCTACTTTACCCATATCGGATAAAATGTTTCTTTCCAATATGATGATGGTATTGAACCTGTTTTAAATGATGTTTCTTTTGATATCAATGAAGGTCAAACAGTTGCTATCATGGGACCTACTGGTAGTGGAAAGAG
>JBGXRX010000051.1:0-7547 GCA_041811795.1 Erysipelothrix sp.
CATTAATTCAGGTGGATGAAATTGGAGAAGTGATTGCTAAATCAATCCAAGCTTACTTCTCACTTAAAGCCAACCGTAATTTAATTGAATTCCTGATTGAACAAGGACTCGCTTCTGAATTTGAGGATGATATTCTATCCAACAAATTTGAAGGATTGAGATTTGTACTAACAGGGACCCTAACTCAACTCAAACGAAACGAAGCTAAAAAAATACTTGAATCCATGGGTGCAAGTGTTAGTGGATCTGTTTCAAAAAATACTGACGTCTTAGTATATGGTGCCAACGCGGGATCAAAATACGATAAGGCGGTTGAACTAGGAATTAAGTTATGGACTGAAGAAGAATTATTAGTGGAGGTAAAAGACTATGTATAAAAAATTGATGCTAGCTTTAGCAGCAATGCTCTTCTTGTCTGCATGTAGTGCACAAGATGACAATGAACAAACACCACCTCCAGAAATTACTGAAGTAGTCGGTGGAGGTAAAAATGAGTATTCAATTAAGTTACCATTTAAAACCTCACCTCTAAGACAAGTCTACGCCCAAAACTATCGAGAAATTGATGTTATGGAGATGGGACGCGGATTACAAGAGCGTTCCAAATCAGTTTTTGACCCTTCTAAGTACTATTTAGCCGAAGGTACACTCATTGACCAAACACGTTATAATCAATTGATTTATAAAAGAGAGTCTGAAGATAATATCTATGGATTGAACCCTGCAGACCCAATTACAATTGATAATGTTGTTATTGAAAAACCAGTATTTGTTTCTGATATAGTAGAATTAAACTTCCATAAAAGTAAAGATTCAGCAACATTAAATGGCGTATCCTTTGCTTTAGTATTGAAGCGAATTCAAACCATCGATAGAGATACAGGTGCAACTCTTCGACTTGAAGATTCTGTACTTTATGAAATTGGTGTTACACTAGCTCAGAAGTTACACTCTTATATAAGAACACTGGAAGGGGCATCAGACATCCCAATTTATATTGGACTCTATGTTCAAGAATCGGATGAAGACCGTCTTCCTGGAAACTATTTACCGGGCTACTTCATTGGTCAATCAGTCTTTGAATCATCACGTAATGGTAAATTTGAAAAGATTGAAGATCGCTGGATTTTACTCAATTCAGATGTTGCATTAAAAACAGTTCCTGATCTCTATGCATCCAATAGTGAATTCACTCGTAATCTAAAGAGATTTATGGGTGATGAGAATGTTGGTATTGTAGGTAAAGTCTATGTGGGCAGTAAAGGTGTTCAACAAATTGTTTATGAAATTAATACGGGATCTAAAACCTACCTTGAACTACACGGTTTAGCAGAATCATTGAAGGCACAATTGTCACTCTTTGATTCTCATACATTCCCTATTAATGCAAAAATACAGGTTTATACAACTACACGAATTACAGTTAACAAAGAGGCTGGTAAAGAGGCCGTTATAAAAGAGTTTAATTAGGAGATAAAATGAAGAAATTTACAAAAGAGATGATCGAAGAATTAGCGACATTACATATGTTTTCTTTAAATGATCAAGAAATTGAAAAATGTATATCAGCATCAGAGGTGTTCTTAAGACAAATTGAACAACTCTATTTAATTGATACAGATGCTGTTGAAATGATGGATATGCCTTTTGAAGAGGTAAGTGATTGGTTGCGTGAGGATGTTGTTTCTCATACTATGGATCGTCAAGATCTATTGGATAATGCGCCACTTACTGAGAATGAATTTATTGAGATTGTGAAGGTGTTAGTTTAATGGAAGATAAGTACAATGCGATTGTTTCTTTAGTTTCTATGGATGCTAAAGATTCAGGATTACTTCAAGGATTTGATGTTGCTATAAAAGACAATATCAATATGAAGGGTACAAAAACTACAGCATCATCAAAGATGCTAGAAAATTATGAATCAAACTTTAATGCAACAGTTGTTGATCGTCTGATTGATGCTGGAGCAAATATTGTTGCTAAAGCTACAATGGATGAATTAGCAATGGGTGGATCGGGCCGTAATGCCGTTACAGGACCTACTTTAAATCCTCTTGATACCAGTCGTATTACAGGTGGATCATCAAGTGGTAGTGCTGCCCTTGTAGCTGGTGGTCAAGTGCGTCTTGCACTTGGATCAGATACAGGCGACTCAATCCGTAAACCGGCTTCATACTGCGGTATTGTTGGTTTAAAACCAACATACGGAAGAATCTCTCGTTATGGTGTTACTGCTTTTGCAGCAAGTTTAGACCATGTGGGACTCTTTGGTAAAAATGTAGCAGATGTTGCTTTAGGTTTAGAAGTTATTGCAGGTCGCGATGATTTAGATCTACAAACAAGTCAATTACCAGTTGAGAACTATTCAGACCTTAAAGGTGATCTTAAAGGGAAACGCATTGGTATCTTCAATACAGTTCATGAAGTTATGGACCAAAATGTTGTAGGACAAGGAATTTCTGATTTAAGAAAACAACTTGAAGCTCAAGGAGCAATCATTGTTGAAAAAGAAATGCCTCTAGTTCATTTACGTTCAATATTACCAATTTACAATATCATCTCAAATGTTGGTGCTTTATCATCACACGCATCTTTAGATGGTGTTCGTTTTGGACATCAAGCACCTGGAGATTCATTAGAAGAAATTATGATTAATTCACGAACACAAGGGATCGGATCTCAAGCTCGAGTTCGTTATATCTTTGGTGCTTACGCAAGTGCTGGTGACAATATGGACCATGTCTTTGTTAAGGCTAAAAAGGTAAGACGAGTCATCGTTGAATCATACCTATCTCTATTTGAAGACATTGATGCACTTGTCGTAATGGCCAGTGGTCAAATTGCTCCTTTATTAAGTGAAGAGGATGTTTACTCAAATGATGATGCTTATACAATTGGAGAAAATCACTTAGCATTACAAAACTTCTCAGGATTACCAAGTATTACAATTCCATTTGCTACTTATGAAGGTATGCCAATCGGTATAAATATTACAACTAAAGCATTTGCAGAAAAAGAATTATTGTCTATTGCAGCAGCAATTGAAAAGGAGGTCGCATAATGACATACGAAGCAGTTATCGGTATTGAAATTCACTGTGAACTCTCAACCAAGTCTAAAATGTTCTCAGGATCAGCGGTTAATTATGAAGCTGCAGCCAATAGTGCTGTTAACGAAATTGATTTAGCTTACCCTGGAACTTTACCATCAGTAAACAAACAAGCAGTATCTTATGGAGTCGCTTTATCAAAAGCTTTAAAAATGACAATCGACCCATTGATTCGCTTTGATCGAAAAAACTACTACTATTCAGATTTATCAAAAGGTTTCCAAATTACACAACAATTTTATCCGCTAGGAAGTCATGGTCAATTTGATATCTTAGTCAATGATGAGATCATGAGTGTTGGTATTAACCGTCTACACATGGAAGAAGATACTGCTAAGCAAACCCATGAAGGTGAAAAGACACTGATTGACTTTAACCGTGCAGGAACACCATTACTTGAGATTGTTACTGAAGCAGACTTCAGAACAGGAGCTCAAGCAGCGGCTTATGTTGAAGGTTTAAGACAAGTGGTTGTACAAATGGGAATATCCGACGGAAAGATGGCTGAAGGGTCATACCGTTGTGATGTCAACATTTCAATCAGACCAGTGGGTCAAGAAAAGTTCGGAACTAAAGTTGAGATTAAAAACTTAAACTCAATTTCAAACGTACAAAAATCAATTGAATATGAAATCAAACACCAAGCAGAAGTAATTGATGCCGGTGGTGTCATTATCCAAGAAACAAAACGTTTTGATGAAGAGACTCAAAAAACAGTAACAATGAGAACTAAAGAAACATTAGTAGACTATCGTTACTTTAGAGAACCTAATATTCCTACAATTCAAATTCCTCAATCCATGTTGGATCAAGAAATTATTGAATTACCATTAGCTAAAGGTTTACGTATTGCAAAAGACTATTCACTCAGTAAATATGATGCTTTAGTTTTAGTTAAAGATAAAGACTTAGCTAACTACTTTGAAGCACTAGCAAGTAAACAAGACAACTACAAATTAATTGTTAACTGGCTAACTCAAGATTTACAATCAAAATTAGATCTTAAATCAGATCGTAGTTATGAAGAGTGGATCAGTCTTGATCACTTTGCTTCATTCATTGATTCTATTGCTAAAGGTGATATCTCATCCAAACAAGCTAAGGAAGTCTTTGAACATCTGATTCAAGGTAAAGACCCTAAAGCTACCATCAAAGAACTAGGTATGGTTCAGATCTCTGATCCAGCTACGATTGAAGCTTGGGTAACACAAGTATTGGAAGCTAATCCACAAGCTATTGAAGACTATAAGAATGGCCTTAAAAAGAGCTTAGGCTTTGTTGTTGGTCAAGTCATGAAACTCTCAGCAGGGCAAGTCAACCCTAAACTTGCAAACCAAGTAGCGGTAGCCATGCTTGAGAAAGCGAAATAATTAGTTTACAATAAGAAGGATTAAGGAGGTATTGTATGACTACAAAACCTAATACACCAAATAAACAAAAAAATATAAGAAAAAATAAACGCGATTGGTCATTCTATACAATTATCGTATGTCTAATTGTCTTAGCGATCCCGGCATCATTCTTCTTATATTTAGGATTTGATGCTTTGACCTCTGGTAACAAGCCAGTTCTAGGAGATCGTTTTGATGGTCAAATAGATAACGTGATTACGAAAGAGAAGCAAGATGCTATCAAAGCAGCATTGTTGGAGAGTGAAGGCGTTGAGTCAGTTGAAATGACACTGATTACAGCAACCCTTCGTATTGCAATTGTTACCAGTCCTGAAAGTTCTGAAGAGAACATCACTGCAATCAGTGCAAAAGCCTATTCAGTAGTAAGTGATCACTTACCAATTGCTGATTACTTCACTGAAACAAGCGAGTCAACTCGTTATGATCTCGAAATAGCAGTTCATAATGGATTGTTTGATGACAAGGAAAATTTCAAACTCCAAATGGCTACAAAGAATTCCAGAATGGAATCTATTGAATATACATTCGTAACGACACCATACTCTCAAGAGTGGGTCAATGAACTATGGCGACGTCAAGAAGCCAAGGATGAAGCTGCTGAAAAGCGTAAAGAAGAAGCTGCTAACCCTGAAGAAACACCTGAAAATGAAAAAGAGAAACCGGCTGAATAGTCGGTTTTTTCCTTTATTAAGTGGCTTTTGTGCGAACAAGTTGGCATTTCACAAATAACTGAAATCTATGCTTGCACTCTTAAGAGTTGTATGGTATATTTTATAAGCGATTTAGAGAAGTGCTTGATTAGCTCAGCAGGTAGAGCAACTGGCTGTTAACCAGTGGGTCACAGGTTCGAATCCTGTATCAAGCGCCATTTATAAGGCCCGTTGGAGAAACGGTTAACTCACATGCCTTTCACGCATGCATTCACGGGTTCGAATCCCGTACGGGTCACCATATATAAAATACCTCACCTTAATAGGTGAGTTTTTTATTTATCCAAAGTAAAATTAAACTGATAAAGTCCTCCTTGAGTTTACTTTTTTTATACACAGTGTAAAATGTAAGGTATAGAAAAAGAGGTGCTTTATGTCACAACAAAAAGATTTGCCACTAAGAAATGAAGTCGCAATTGAAGATACTTGGAATTTAGAACTTATCTTTGAAAGTGATCAGGCTTGGGAAGATGCATTTACTGCCATTACTAAGCAATTGGATGAGGCTAGTACTTATGAGGGAACTCTAAGTCAATCAGCTCAATCTCTATTAACAGCCCTTAAGTTCAGAGATTCAATCTCTGAGGCGTTAGAAGCGATTTACGTTTATGCCCATCTGGCAAGTGATGCCGATACTACCAACTCCCATTATCAAGGTATGCAAGCTCGTATTCAAAGTTTTATTGCTCAGTTCTCTGCAGCATTTGCTTACTTTGATACAGAGATTCTACAAGCGGACCAAGATCTCATTAAATCTTATCTACTTGAAAACGAAGCATTAGAACTTTATACTCATCAATTTGAAAGACTCTTTAAATCAAGAGAGCACATGTTAAGTGCAAAAGAAGAGAAACTCCTAGCGAGTGCTGGTGAAGTTTTCTCAACATCATCAAAAGTATTTGGAATGTTAAACAATGCCGATATGGAATTCCCTACAATAGTGGATGAAAATGGTAAAGAGGTACAGCTATCCCATGGTCGTTATTCACTCTTTATGGAAAGTAGTGATCGACGTGTCCGTAAGGATGCTTTTGAAGCTATGCAAAATACTTACGGTAAACTGAAGAATACACTAGCTGCTACTTTAAGTGGATCGGTTAAAGTACATAACTTAAATACTCAATTAAGAGGTTTTGAATCTGCTCGTCATGCTGCATTATTCTCAAATGATATTGATGTGGAAGTTCACCAATCATTAATTGATGGCATTCACGATAACATTCATTTACTCCACGATTATGTTACACTTAGAAAAGATGCATTGGGTCTTGATGAGATTCAAATGTACGATATTTATGTACCCATGGTTGATGAAGTAGATCTTAAATTTACTTACGAAGAAGCTAAGGAAATTATCGTTGAAGCTCTATCAGTGCTTGGTGATGAATACGTTAGTGTCTTACGTAAAGCCTTTGATAATCGATGGATTGATATTGTGGAGAACAAAGGGAAACGTTCTGGTGCATATTCATCAGGATCCTATTCTACAGCGCCATACATCCTTATGAACTGGCAAGAGAACATTGATAATCTATTTACACTAGCTCACGAGTTAGGGCACTCAGTGCACTCTTACATGAGTCGTAAGTACCAACCTTATGTCTATGGTGATTATTCAATCTTTGTAGCTGAGGTAGCATCTACCACCAATGAAAACCTATTGCTAAATTATCTATTAGATCAATATGAAGATCCTCAAATTCGTGCATTCTTACTAAACCACTATTTAGATACAGTAAAAGGAACAGTCTTTAGACAAACTCAATTTGCTGAATTTGAACATGAGATTCATAGAGCAGATCAAGATGGTATTGCTCTAACTGCTGACTATCTAGCAGATCGTTATTTAGAAATGAATGAATTCTACTACGGTAAAGAAATTTCAACTCCAGAAATCAAACACGAGTGGTCACGCATTCCTCATTTCTACTATAACTACTATGTTTACCAATACGCTACAGGATTCTCCGCAGCAACACTATTCAGTGAAACCATCTACAATGGTGGTGATGCGACACCTTATCTTGATTTCTTAAAATCAGGTAGCAAGGACTATCCAATCAATGTATTGGCTAAGGCTGGGGTTAACATGAAAGAAACTACTGCTATTGATACAACACTTAAAACATTTGGTCAGCGAATGGAAGAACTTCGTTCACTCATTGTAAAATAAGCAAAAAAATAGATCCTTAGGGATCTATTTTTCGGTTCTACACATTCTGGTGTTGGTGAGAAATTACCAACGCCAGAATTTTTATATTTTGGATAAAAAAAGAGACATAGGTTAGATATACGCTATACTTAAGTTACAAC
>JBGXRX010000052.1:0-3155 GCA_041811795.1 Erysipelothrix sp.
CACTTCATAAATTCCTTCGAAGTCTGATTGTTGAATAGGAAGTAATACATCTAGTGCTTTACGACGCCCTGCTTCATCACGAGAAAGAATCATTTCACGAACTGCCTTAATACGATCTGCTTCAAAGAACATATGTTCTGTACGAACAAGACCTATTCCTTCTGCTCCAAAGTCTAATGCTTGTTTAGCATCTTTTGGTGTATCCGCATTCGTACGAACTTTCATTTGACGGTATCCATCAGCCCACTTCATGAACGTTTCAAAATCACCAGAAATTGCAGCTTCTTCAGTAGCAATTTGACCATCATAAATCATACCTGTTGTACCATCTAATGAAATATAGTCTCCACGATCATATGCTTTACCACCGATAAATACTTTTCCATCTCTGAAAGCAACGTCACCTGATCCAGAAACACAGCATGTTCCCATTCCACGAGCAACAACAGCAGCATGTGATGTCATACCACCACGAGCTGTAAGAATCCCTTGAGATACAGCCATTCCTTCAATATCTTCTGGGGAAGTTTCTAAACGAACAAGAATAACTTTGTGTCCAAGATCTGTAAATTCTTTTGCTTCTTTTGCTGTAAAGACAATTTGTCCAGTAGCAGCACCTGGTGATGCAGCTAGTCCAGTTCCAATGACATGTCCATCTTTAAGCGCTTGTTCATTGAAGTGTGGGTGTAATAAAGCATCTAATTGTTTAGGGTTAATTTGTAGGACAGCTTCTTTTTCAGTAATCAGTCCTTCACTCACTAAATCAACCGCAATCTTTAGTGCCGCGTTAGCAGTACGTTTCCCGCTACGTGTTTGAAGCATGAAGAGTCTATTGTTTTCAATTGTAAACTCCATATCTTGCATATCTTTGTAATGATGTTCTAATACATCACAAATTCTTTGGAATTCAGCATATGCTTCAGGCATAATTTCTGCTAATTGTTCCATTGGAAGTGGTGTACGAATACCAGCAACAACGTCTTCTCCTTGTGCATTCACTAAGAATTCACCAAAGAGTTTCTTTTCACCAGTAGCTGGGTTTCTTGTAAAGGCAACTCCTGTTGCACAGTCATCACCCATGTTTCCGAAAACCATTTCTTGAACGTTAACTGCTGTTCCCCATGCTGCAGGAATATCGTTGATTCGACGATAGTATACGGCACGGTCATTGTTCCATGATCTAAACACCGCTGTAATTGATGCAATTAATTGTTCAAAAGGATCAGTTGGGAATGATTCATGGTGTTGTTGAAGATAATATGCTTTAAAACGTTCTACCATTTCTTTATAATCTTCTGATGTAAATTGAGCATCATCTGTGATATTACGTTCATGTTTCATCTCATCGATAATTACTTCAAATTGGTGTTTTGGAATTTCCATAACAACATCCGCAAACATTTGAATAAAACGTCTATAGCTATCATAAGCAAAACGTTCATTGTTTGTCTTTTTCGCTAAAGCAACAACTACTTCATCATTTAAACCTAAGTTTAAAACTGTATCCATCATCCCTGGCATTGATGCACGTGATCCTGAACGAACAGATACAAGAAGTGGATTGTCTAAATCTCCAAATTTTTTGCCTGTAATTCCTTCAAGTTTTTCAATATTTTGACGTACTTGTTCGACAACTTCATCACTAACTTGTTCATGATTGTCATAGTATAAATTACATGCTTCTGTTGAAACAGTAAATCCTTGAGGTACCGGTAATCCTAACTTTGTCATTTCTGCTAAGTTCGCACCTTTACCACCTAGAAGCTCTTTAAAAGATCCATCAGCTTCTGAAAATAAATAAACATACTTTCTACTCATAAGTTTCCTCCATTTTTTACTCACTCATTATACACAATTCCCCTTACTTTTGAAAGGGATATCATGACGTTTTATAAAACCTTGACATTTACATGTAACCCTTTACTTACAATAAATAATGTTGCACACATTCTCTAGTAATAAAGCTTACTTTCTACCGAATAAAGATAAGCTTTAACTCTATTTGTACTATCGATAAATATTTCGTAAATTCAGACATAATAAAAAATGGTTCCATGTTTTCGATGGAACCACCTCTATTAGTCAGCTAATTTCTTCAATGCTTCTAAAACAACTACTAATTGGTGTTGATAATTTCCCAACTTTTCTCTCTCGGCTTCAACTTTATCAGCTGCTGCTTTATTAATGAAATTTGGATTAGACAACATCCCATTTGATCGTTTTATCTCAGCTTCTAACTGAGATTTTTGCTTGTTAAGCTTTAACAATTCTTGTTCTTTATCAATTAACTCAGATTTTAATAGTTCTAATTGACCACTCTTCAGAGGCACAACTAAAGTTTCTGAATCAAGTAAATCTACTAGTTCAAGTTTTACCATCTTCCTTAACATTGCTTTCATGGACGCATCCAACATATTGATTTCATTGTTTGTACTTATGTACAATCCTGTTAATTCAAGAGAAGGTTTCAAATTGTAATCAACACGAGTTTTACGAACTTCTTCAATGATTTCTATCAAATTTTCTACTTGAGAATTCTTTGAAGCATCAAGGTGTTGTACTTGTGTTGGCCACTGTTCTAAATTGATTGATTCTTTGTTGTGTGGTAAGGATAAATAAATTTCTTCACTTACAAACGGCATAAAAGGATGAATCATTTTGACTATCGCCATCAGTACTGTTAACAACGTTGAATAAGTAGCTATCAAGATTTCTTGAATGTTACTTTGTAATTGAGATTTCGATAACTCAATGTACCAGTTACAAAAATCATCCCAAATAAAGTTTTGAACAACAGACCCTACTTGAGCAAACTCATAGATACTCATCAGTCTCTCTACTTCTAAGAGTGTGACGTTTAACTTAGTTAATATCCAATTATCTATCTCAGATAAGTTACTATAGTCTACATCATCTAGAGTAAATGTTTCTGGTAGATACATCAGAACAAACCGAGAAGAGTTGTAAATCTTGTTTATGAAGTTCCAAGCTGCTTCAACTTTTGTTGGAGAGTATCTTAAATCTTGACCAGGTGTTGAGTTGGTTACCAAGAAGAAACGTAACGCATCAACTCCATACTCTTGAATAACATCCATCGGATCAACACCGTTCCCATAGGATTTACTCATTTTTCGTCCATCTTCTGCTCGAATTAA
>JBGXRX010000053.1:0-6156 GCA_041811795.1 Erysipelothrix sp.
GATCAAGCACGTAAAAAAGAACTCAAAGCATTTCCTAGTTCATTAGTTCTAATAACAGGAGCTAACTCTGCGGCTTATGCCGATATGCACCGTACCATTAAAGAGCGCTGGCCAGCAGTTAAAGTTTATGACTTTCTATCCCTGGTACAGGGAGTAGGGGCTAAGGAGCAGAGTTAGCTCCTGTTATTAGAACTAATGAACTGGGAAATGCTTTGAGTTCTTTTTTACGTGCTTGATCAAAGTAACCCTTAGCTTGAAACTCTAATTTAAGCTTCTCATATTCTTGATGGAGTTGGCCTAAACCGTCTAAGATCATCTTATCGGTATAGAATTGTACTGAACCCGAAGCTTCAAAGACATCCACTCGACCTACAAGAATAACCTTATCCCCATCTTTTGGTTTAAATAATACTGATGCAGACTTAAATTTAAACATCACACATGAAATTCTGGACTCTTCATCCTTTAGGTTAAAATAAAAATGCCCACTTCTGTGCGCACTAAAATTTGAAACTTCACCAATCAGAGCAACATTTTGTAACCCTTGATCTTGATTGATGGTCTGTTTCATATGTTTTAATAGTTCTTTGACACTTAAGATGTCATTTCTCATAGCTGGTCTAAGACACCATTAACTAATTTGTATGAATCACTATCGCAATATTCTTTTGCTAAACGGATGGCTTCATTGACTATAATCACTGGGTCTTGATAACCCAATTCTAATTCAGCACAAGCTAATAAAAGAATGGCTTGCTCTAGATATCCCAAACGGTCAAAACGCCATTTGTCTAAGGACTGGTCCATAGCTCTAGCATAAGTTTCTTTTCTTTGTGCTACTGTTAATACAACTTCTAACATTTCTTCTTTTAAACTAAATGATGGAATAAAAGATCCCACCTCAGATACAAACTTATTGTCATGTAGTATCTCTTTGATTGGTTGTTCATTCATTAAATGAATGTAAACAACGATCATTGCATTTTGTCTTTCTATATATCGTGATTGTGCCATATACCCCTCCGCATTAAAAGAAGCAGAAGTCTGCTTCTACTTAAATCTAAATCCTACTACATTTAAATTAATTACTGAATTCTTATATTCAACCATTAATTCAATGCTTCTTTGAAGATCTTCTTGTAATTTCTTACAGATCTTATCGACATTTTGCCCGTATTGAATACGAACTTTAAGATCAATAAATAGACCCTCTTTATTTGTTACGTTCAATGACTTTTTTACTGATTCATCGAAGTAAATAAATTCATTTTCATCCATCGTAATTTCAACAATATGGTTGATTACGTTGTTTGATACTGCAATTTGCCCGTAGCCATCGCCTTGAGCTTGAATGAGTACATATTCATTTGACATATTATCACCTACTAGAGACATTATAACAGAAAAAAAGCTTAAACTAAAGAACTTATGCTTTAGAAAACTTCCTTTCACATAGTGCTTATAATGTCGTAATTACTTTAAAAAAGATACCGTTTGGTATCTTTAGGCATTGAGTTTAAAGTGTTCAAAGGGTTCTGATACCACAAATGAAACTTCAAAGTCTTTATCTTTTTTTAATGCTTTATAGATGTGAGAATTCATGAACTTATAGAGTTCTAAAACGATGACATCATATAAATCAGTAATGTTGCTAGAAAAATATTCTTGGTAGTGTTCTTGATCAATAACATCTAAGAATGCAATATACTGATTTCTCCAGTATTTAGGATTCTTAATGACCATATCCTCATTAACATCTTTATAAATTAAGACTGCCTTATTACGATCAAAGACCGTATTGAATGAAAGTGACAATTCATATTCTGATGGATCGTATGAGAATGCGATATCAGAATATGAAATATCTGGAAATTCATTAATGAACAATTGCATATTATCCTTTAAGAACATCTCTACATGCTTCTTTAAATTGGAAACGACGGAACGTCTTGATAACATCTTAAAACTCCTAACTTTATATGTTTGTTGATTGCACTGATACTATTGTATCATTTTGACTTAAAAGTCTAACTAAAGAGGTGTAATAAATATCATCTTTTGACGTAACCTCAAAGGTTTGCGTCACAATTCTTTGGTCATGGTATAAAGAGAGCTCATAATTCACAATTTTATATTCTAAGTTTAGTTCTTCAATACACTTAATAATAAAATCTGTTGTAGGAACACCCGCTAAATACTTTACTTGTATCTTATTTGTATGATGAATGAAGAAGATCTTATAGAGTACCTTCATTACAATAATCATAACTACAAATGATGTTACAGCGATTTCAAAGTATCCCATACCCAACGCTAGGCCCATTGCAGATGTAGCCCATATGGACGCTGCAGTGGTTAATCCTGAGATGTTTCTCTTAGTTACAACAATAGTCCCTGCCCCTAGAAAACCAACACCTGATACAACTTGTGCAATTAATCGTGCTGGATCACTTCGAACCAATCCCACAATATCTGGATAGGTCATTTCCAATACCCAGATATCGGCAGTAATTTGCGACTGTATTAAAGCAATGGTAGTTGCTGCAATACCTACTAAAGCATGAGTTCTAAGCCCTGCTGCAGAGTTGTTCATTTGTCGCTCATAACCAATTACTGATGAAAAGAATAATGCTAAACCTAATCGAATTGCAATATCACTATAAGTCATTGTCCCAATCACGCTCCTTAAAGACTTTCCTTGCATTAATGACATCTATATTCATTTGCTCAACTAAAGCTTCAACAGAATCGAATTTCAATTCTGGTCTTAAACGTTTAATAAAATTTTGTTTTACATATTTTCCATAAATGTCTTGATCAAAATCAAGTATGAATGATTCGATTGAAATATAATCGTTGGTATTAAATGTTGGATTGTATCCAATATTTAGAACCGCTTCATGACGTACGCCATCAACCCAGATATAGCCCGCATAGATTCCACCTGCTGGTATTACATATTCGTCAATGACATCAATATTAGCTGTAGGGAAACCTATTTTGCGTCCCTCTTGTTTACCAGGAACTACTAAACCACATACATGATAAGGTCTACCCAATAAATCAGTAGCAACTTCCATATCACCTTTCAAAATAGCTTGAGTGATTTGTGTTGTACCAATTTTCTCATCTTTTTCTTTGTCAATTTCTAAGATGTGAGTATCAAAGAACATATGAGCATGCTCTTGTAGGTATGCTACATTCCCAGCTCCCTTATGGCCAAATCTAAAGTCAGCACCCACAAGTAAGTTTTTAACATTAATTCTTAGAAGAATTTTTTCAATAAAATCTTGTGGACTTAATTGTGCTGTATTGGAATCAAAATGAATTGTAATGAAATGGTCTAAACCTAGTTTCTCTGCAATTCTAACCTTATCTTTGATGGGTGTTATATGATTCACCTTTGATTTGTTATTAATAACGGTCCAAGGGTCTGGAGAAAATGTAATCATTGCACTTTCAGTTCCTGTTTCTTTAGCGATTTTGATGGTCTTGCTGATAAGATGTTGATGGCCACGATGCAGTCCATCGAAAAAGCCCATGCAGGCTGTAATTTTATGGTCGAATGGCTCTAATGCCATAAAATCTTTTAAATATGTTTGTTTCATTACCAAAGTCCCCTCACTGATTTAAATTGATTATCTTTTTCTCGCTCATAAATAGCGAAATGCACTCCACCATTAACCATAACTTCATCGTACTCAGTATCTAATTTGATACGTTTCCCATGCCCTATTTCCATATCCAGTTCAGGACAATCGATCTTAGGAGTTACAACTGCTTCTTTAACATCATATAAGGGTGTTTCACTGCTTAAATCTTCTAGATTAACACAATCCTCTAATGTATAAATACCTACTACAGTACGTTCTAATGCAGACATAGTACCGATAGTTCCAAGTTTTTCTGCAATATCTTCGCATAGAGTGCGGATATAGGTACCATTTGAAACTGTTGCTTCGAATGATATTTCATCTGCAGTCATAGAAATAAACTTGATATCTAAGATATTAATATCAGTATAAAGTTGTTCAACTTCTTGATTTTGTCTTACCAAGTCGTAAGATCTTTTTCCATCAATTTTCTTTGCAGATACTTTTGGAACTCTTTGGCCCATAGGGCCAACAAAAGTTTCAAGTACGCTGATGACTTGCTCTTGAGTGATTTCTGGAACACTAACTTAATGCAGTACATCACCCCAAATATCACCTGTATGAGTTTTCTGTCCTAATTTCATACTCGCGACATAAGTTTTATTCTTAACATCAATATAATTGATGGCTTTGGTTGCCTTATTAATTGCACAAACTAAAACACCTGTTGCTCCAGGGTCTAGTGTTCCAGTATGGCCAACCTTTGATCCAAAGACTTTACGAACCTTAGCTACAACATCAAATGATGTCATATTCTGTGGTTTATTAACGCATAAAATTCCGTTCATAAAAACCTACTTTCTATGTCTATTATACACAATTCAGCCCGTTTTTAGAAATCTATTACAGTCCAATTGTGCATTCTACTGTGACTTTATGGACAAATCACTTCTAATTATTAGTTCTATCTAAGTCATGTGCTTAAGTGCATAGAAAAACCGCACCAACCAGAAGGTCGATACGGCTTTATCATGTCATTAATTACTCTTGTTCGTCTTTAATTTGAGCAAGAATAGTTTCAATCTTGTTTCCTGTTTCTAGTGACTCATCGAGTTTAAACACTAAATCAGGTGATCGTCTTGTAGTTAAGGTTTTAGCCACTTCTGAACGAAGTGTCCCTTTGGAGCGAATTAGTGCTTCCATTCCCTTTTCTTTGTTTTTAGCCTCTAAGAAACTAACGTAAATATAAGCAAATGACATGTCATTTGTTAGTTTAACATCAGTAATAGAAACAAATTTTAAACTTGGATCATTTAAACGATTGTTAATGATCGGTGCCAACTCTTTTTTAATGGTTGACTCAATACGTTCTCTTTTGATACTCATTTTGTGTCATCCTTTCTAGAAGGCAGGTACTTCTACCTCACCGTATGATTCAATAATATCATTTTCTTTGATATCATTAAAGTTTTCAATGGTAATTCCACATTCAAATCCTTTAGCAACTTCTTTAGCATCGTCTTGGAATCGTTTTAGTGAAGACATTTTACCTTCAAAAATAACAATACCATCACGCATTAAGCGGATACCTGATTCACGAACCATTTTACCATCTGTAACCATACATCCGGCAATAGTACCAACTTTAGAAACTTTATAGATTTCTCGAACTTCTGCTTGACCATGAATAACTTCTTCAAATACTGGAGCAAGCATTCCCTTCATAGCAGCTTCCATTGCTTCTAAAGCCTTATAGATTACGTTGTATAAACGAATATCTACTCCAACTTCTTCAGCCTTTTTACGGATTGCCATAGTAGGTCTTACGTTGAATCCAATAATAATTGCATTTGACGCTGATGCTAGCATAATATCGCTCTCTGTAATAGAACCTACAGTTGCACGCATTACATTAACACGGATATCTTTAACATCAATACGCTCAAGAGATGCTTTAACAGCTTCTGCTGAACCTTGAACATCAGCCTTAAGGATGATGTTGATGTCTTGTACTTCACCTTCAGCAATTTGTTGTGATAAATCATCAAGACTCATTGCAGATGATTGCATACGTTCGTTAGCAACACGAGCGATTGAACGCTTATCTGCTACTGCACGTGATTGTTTTTCATCAGCGAATGCTCTGAATAGATCTCCAGCAACTGGAACTTCAGACAAACCAATGATTTCAACTGGTGTTGATGGTTTAGCTTCTTTAAGTTCGATACCGTTATGGTCAGTCATTTTACGTACACGACCAAATGCAGTACCAACAACAACAGGATCACCTTGTTTTAATGTTCCTTTTTGAACTAGTAGTGTAGCTACTGGTCCGCGGCTCTTATCAAGTTTAGCTTCGATTACTGAACCAAATGCTAAACGGTTAGGATTTGCTTTTAACTCTTCTAGTTCTGTTGCAACAACAATAGTATCTAACAGGTTATCAATACCTTCTCCAGTTTTAGCAGAAATCTTAACAAATACTGTATCTCCACCCCACTCTTCAGGCATAACACCTAAGTCAGCAAACTCTGAATAAATACGGTCAAAGTTACTATCTGGC
>JBGXRX010000054.1:0-8651 GCA_041811795.1 Erysipelothrix sp.
TGAGTTGAATGCGTTGTTTCTTTAGATCTACTTCCATGACCCAAACTTTAACCACATCACCAACTGCAACAACATCTGAAGGATGTTTAACAAATCCTTTAGATAGTTTTGAAATATGAACTAATCCATCTTGTTTGACACCAATATCAACAAAGGCACCAAAGTCGACAACATTTCTAACAGTTCCGTTTAATTCCATTCCTTCTTTAAGATCTTCCATTTCTAAGACATCTGATCGTAATAATGGGCTGGACATGTCATCACGGAAATCACGTCCTGGTTCTTGTAGTGTTTTCATAATGTCTTCTAAGGTTTCTCTACCCACATTCAGTGATTCAGATAAACTTCTTAAATCAAGATTTTTAAGGATCTCATTAGCCTCAGTAGACCCTAAATCACTTAATGCAATCTTATTATCTTTTAGAATGCTTTTAACAATAGGGTAAGTCTCTGGGTGAATACCCGTTCCATCAAGAACGTTCTTAGCATTAATAATTCTTAAGAAACCAATAGACTGTTCATAAGACTTAGGTCCTAGACGAGGTACTGATTTAATATCTGTACGAGACTTAAATGCCCCATCAGCCTCTCTTTGCTTAACGATATTATTAGCAGTAGTAGCAGTCAATCCTGCAACATGGGATAGTAATTGTGCTGAAGCTGTATTAACATCAACTCCAACCTGGTTAACTGCTGTTTCAACAACGAAGTTTAACTTCTCTGTTAAGTTCTTCTGTGAAACATCATGTTGATACTGACCAACACCTACGGACTGGGGATCGATTTTCACTAGTTCTGCAAGTGGATCTTGGATACGTCGAGCAATTGAAATAGCTGAACGCTCTTCAACTTGAAGATCTGGAAACTCTTTACGAGCTAAATCTGATGCTGAATAAACTGAAGCTCCTGCCTCATTAACAATCAGATAGTAAACTGGATGACCTGCATCTTTTAAATGTTCTGCAACAAAGACTTCTGATTCTCTACTTGCTGTACCATTACCAATAGCAACCATCTCAACCTTATACTCTTTGATGAGTGCTTTAAATTCTTTAATAGATTCTGCATGTCTACCAGCTGATGAAGCATGTGGATAAATAACTTTAATCTTCAGTACTTTACCAGTTTCATCAACAATTGCTAATTTACAACCTGTACGATAAGCTGGGTCAAATCCCATAACAACTTTATTCTTAAGTGGCGCTTGTAGTAATAAGTTTCTTAAGTTTTCACCAAAGACTTCGATTGCTCCAGCATCTGCTTTTTCAGTCAATTCAGATCTGATTTCACGCTCAATAGCTGGACCAATGAATCGTTTATAAGCATCAATATATGCTTCTTGAACATAAGTAACAGTAGCACTATCAGACTTATTGCCAACTAATTTACGATTGAAATAGTGATGAACTTTTTCTAAATCGACATTAATTGCAATACGGATAACACCTTCTTTTTCTGCACGGTTAAGTGCAAGAATACGATGCCCCTGGAGTCCTTTTACATTTTGGCTAAACTCATAGTACATTTCATAAACGGAACGCTCATCCAAGTCAGCATCTTTAAGTGTAGATACGACCACTCCATTATTAAATGTGAAATCACGTAAGTAGGTTCTGAAATCACTCGAGTCACCAATTGCTTCTGCCATGATTTCATGTGCCCCTAAAAGCGCTTCTTCAGCAGTAGTAATAGTGTCATTAATATAGGAGGCACTTACTTCTTCAATATCCAACTCTAGTGGAAGGTCCATCAATAATAAAGCCAGTGGCTCAAGCCCTGCTTCTCTAGCAATAACTGCCTTAGTACGGCGTTTTTGCTTATATGGTCGATACAAGTCTTCTACTAACTGTAATACTTGTGCCGCTTCGATGGAGGCCTGTAATTCAGGAGTTAATTTACCTTGCTCATCAATCAGTCGAATAACTTCAAGTTTACGTTTTTCAATATTCGCTAGATAAGAGTGAGTTTCAGAAATTAATTTAATCTCAACCTCATCCAGTGATCCTGTCATTTCTTTTCTATATCGTGCAATAAAAGGTAATGTATTACCCTCTTCCAATAAATTTAAAACAGCATCTACCTGCTTACCATTAAATTGTGATAATTGGCTTTTTAGAAGGCCTCTAACATCAAATTCCATTTCAATTCCTCCTCATTATTATTATTTTAACAGAAAATAAAAAGAGCATGTGCTCTTTTAATGAAATTCTGTAATTAATCCCTCATAGACAACTTTAAACTCATCCATGTTTTGGAAATCATTAGGTGTTACCAAATAGCTTGGCATATCCCAAAATTTAAGATCTGAATCTTCCATAACTTGTGCAACAAAGTGAGAACAGTAATAACCATTACGGCGTGATACTTGTTTCCCTACTGCAGCTCCAAAGAGTCCAATAAAGTTATAGTGATAGATATCACTTTGTGATTTAAAGATATCAATGTTTTTAATTAAACGTTCATAAATATCATCATCTATATTCATCTCTAATACTAAACACTCCGTCTTATCAAAACGTTTGAATGTTCCATCATAGAAACTCTCTTCTACAAAACCACCCATAAATGGATTGCGCGGTCTCTTACGACCAAAGCTGTAGAGCGATTTCAATGATGGATCAAGTGAAATCGATACATGGTTATAAGGTGCTTTTGTAAAAAACTTTATAGCTCGGGTCAGCACAGACCCCGTGTCCGTAAGAACAATATAAAGCTTATTCTTATTCATATAAATCCCCCACTCAATTTTGTTAGTAAATTATACCATATTTATGGATGAAGTCCACGTGGAGTTTTCGGTAGTCCTGGCATGGTTAAAATATTACCTAATCTTACAACAACAAAGCCTGCTCCATTACATGGATTAATACCTGTAACTTTAATGGTAAAGTCTTTAGGAACTCCCAGTAGTTTTGGATCATTAGAGAATGAATACTGAGTCTTTGCAATACAGACCTGCATTTCTTGGTTATCTAAAGCATTCAACTGATCTACAACTTCTTGTGGTATTTCCACACTGCTAGCTCCATAGAGTTCTTTAGCAATAGTCTTAATCTTATCAACATAGTTAAGTGCACAAGGATAGAGTAATCGACTTGAACTCTCCACCATTGTTTTATCAATGATTTGCTGTGCTAAGTCTTCAACACCTTGACCACCTTGTGTAAAGGCATAAGATAATGTCGCTTCAGGATACGTCTTTTGGAAGAGTTCTAATTCATCCTGTGTATCAGTATCAAAGACATTAGTTGTGATTAATACATTATCATTAAACTTCTTACAGTTTTCAATATGTTTGTTAAGGTGTTTAAAACCTTCTTCTAAAGCACTTAAATTCTCATTATCAAGATCTTCTAATGCTTGTCCACCATTGATCTTCAATGCTTTAATAGAAACTACAATAACAACCGCAGCAACATCAAGATTACCTTGTCTGCATTTGATGTTAAAGAATTTCTCAGCACCTAAATCTGCACCAAAACCTGCTTCAGTAACAGCAAAGTCTGCCAGTCTTAATCCCATTTCAGTAGCTAATAGTGAGTTACAACCATGTGCAATATTAGCAAATGGTCCCCCATGAATCAGTGCCGGTGTACCTTCACTTGTTTTTACTAGGTTTGGCTTAATTGCTTCATTGAGCAATCTCATCATGCCATGGACTGCATCGAAATCTTTTGCCATAAGTGCTTTACCATCATGATCATAAGCAACGATCATACGAGAGAGACGCTCTTTCATCTCTTCTAAAGATTTAGATAAGCATAGAATTGCCATAATCTCTGATGTTACACTCAGATCAAAACCACTCTCTTGTCCATTAAGTAGTTGAATACGACGCAAAGATCGATCATTCATATCCATCACTCGCTTTAAGATAACTTTATCCACATTGAGTTCATTACCATGGAAGACATGGTTATCCACTAATGCTGCAAGTAAATTATGCGCTGATGTTACTGCATGAAAATCTCCCGTAAAGTGTAAGTTGATCATCTCAGTTGGTAGTACTTCACATTTACCACCACCTGTAGCAGGTCCCTTCATACCGAAGTTAGGTCCTAATGCTGGTTCTCTTAAACATGATACTGCCGTTTTACCCAAACGGTTGAGTGCCATGCTTAATCCAATATTCAATGTTGTTTTACCCTCTCCTGCAGGAGTTGGATTAATGGAAGTCATTAATACCAATTTCCCCTTTGATGGTCTGTCTAATACATCTAAAGATAACTTCTTAATATCATAACCCAAACTTTGAAATTCATTTGATTTTAAACCCAGTAATTTGTCCATTTTCTACTCCTAATTTTCCACCTCTAGATGTCATTATAACAAGGAAATGATATAAGGAAATCCCATAATTGACTTTTTTCAATATTAGTCAACAAGAGATAGAAAAAACCTTCACAATCTTGCTCCGTTTTAGCGATTGATGAAGGTTTCATACTATATTGAAAATTTGTTTTTGATTTTTGTTATTTGCTTCATGAGAATCATGAGCACAATAATAGTGAGTGGTAATTCTATAACTGCTTTTATGAGACGCGGAATCATGAGTGTCATAATTGGTAGGTCAGTTATGAATGTCAGTGAATATGAGTTTACCAGAATATGCGTAATACCCACATTAAGTATAGTTACAATGACAATCCAACGTGTGAGATCTTTACCTTCTTTTTGGTATAAGAGTCCATGAAAGGCTCCTGCCAATCCTGAAGCTATTGTAAATCCAATAAAGAAGGGTCCCTTAGGATATAATACCATTCCAATTAAATCTGCAATAACCGCAATCATCATCCCCATCTTCCAGCCAAAGAAATAGCCACAGATAGCCATAACAGCAAATGTAAATGAGAATCTCATTGTTGGTAATGTTAATCCTAAATACTGTGAAAATATAACTTCCAGCACTACAAAAAGTGCAGCAAATACTAGTGTACGTGTGTTCTTCATCTTTTCCTCCATGATAAACACACAAAACAACGGATGCAACAATATATCGCACATAGTTTCGTCTTAGAACAACATCCCATTCCTAAGCACTTAACGCATATTGTCTACTTTGCATGTTTATGCAATTATCATACCAAAGCCTACCATCTTCAACAAGGTTATTACTTAATAACTTTGGAAATGAAACCTGACTTAACAGGTGAGTCTGAAGCGCGGTTGGTATAACTGATCAGATAACCTAAATAGATGATTGTAGAAATAACATTTAATGATAATAGTAAGATCATAACTGAAGCAAAGGGTCCATAAATATTGTCATAGTTAAAGAATGAATTAACCACAGCAAAGAATAATTTCCCTACTAATAGGATGGCTACTGTGGAAAAGCCAGCAGCTAAACTTAACTCTTTAACTCGAATTTCTCTGAATGACAGCAATCTATAGAATATAAAGAAGAATACAAATAGAATTAAAGGCATAACGAAAAATGTTGGTACATCGATAAACGAGAAGACAACTCCACTTACAATAATACTTACTAATAAGAAGAGAAAGTATAATAGCGACATGGACCTTAAGATATAACCTTTGATGGTAACCTCATCACGCAAGCTTGAATTTAATAAGAGTGAATGTATGGACTTGGATGCAACCCAAACACTGGCTCCAAGTAAAGTTATCAGCGCCCACAATGATTCAACATCCCTAATTAATATATAGTCTATAAAAGGATCAATAAGATTAGCAGGGATATAGAGTGTTAAAAGACTTACAATTTGCTCCACAGAAAAGACATAGTTACCAATTACAACTACGGCAATAATAAGGAAAGGTGCTAACCCTAAAAGTAATGAATAAGAAAAGGCATATACAAAAAGCGACCCTTGACTTGATGTCGCCATGGTATAAATTTCTTTAACCTTCTTCATAAATTCTTTCATCTTTATAAGTTCTCTTCAATAAAATCTTGAGTATTACTTGGATTAGGATCTAAGAGAACATGATCCCCCGCTATTAATGCAGGTGTTGCCATAACCCCATGAGTTCTCGCTAAACTCATAAATAATTTTGGATCTTGTCCCATATGAACGACTTGGATAATATCTTTGTATTGATCATTCAGACCATTTTTTAGGTACTCATCTAAAACGATGCACTTTCCACAATTGTCTTGCGTTAACATTATTATTTTTTTCATAATTACACCTCTTTATTTAAATTAAAACGATATCTTTAAACATGAACTTTCATAATAACATTATACAACGTGTGGCCTCAAAAGCATAAAGTACTTGCTCACTTAGATAAGGAACGGAATTACTTAAGGAGTTGAAATTCCACATATTTTTTATTAACATACTAAACTACTAGGCATTAAGATTGCATCTTATATTCATCCTTGTTATTCTTTACTTATCAGGAAAGAGGTTCAAAATTATGAAAACTATTCAAGGTATGCACCATGTGACTTGTATCACATCGAATGCTCAAAAAAACTATGATTTCTATACAAGAGTGATGGGTATGAGACTGTTGAAGAAAACAGTTAATCAAGATGATGTTAAGGCTTATCACACTTTCTTTGGTGATGAGATGGCATCAGCAGGAAACGATTTAACATTCTTCGATTTCCAAGGTATTCCAGCAAGTCGTCGTGGAACTAATGCTGTTACTTCAGTAGGACTACGTGTTCCTAGTGATGCAGCTTTAGATTACTGGGTAAAACGTTTGGATGAGCATGGTGTTAAACATGAAGGTATTGATACATTATTTGGTACTAAAGGATTAAGACTTGAAGATATCGATGGTTTACGTCTACGCTTACTATCAGATGAAAATGGTGGAGGTTTTGCACCAGGAGTTCCTAACACACACTCAGATGTACCTGCAGAATTTGCAATCGTCGGTTTAGGAACATTAGAACTTACAGTGCGCCATGCAGATATCCAAGATTCATTCTTAACTAAAGATTTAGGATTTGAATTAGAAGCAGAAGAAAATGGAATTAAACGTTATGTTACTGGACCTAAAGGAAACTCATCTTCAATCCATGTTATTCAAGACCAAAAGTCAACAAATGAAATGCAAGGTTATGGATCAGTTCACCATCTTGCACTACGTGTTGAAGAAGATCAAGACATTCTTGATTGGACAGACTACTTAAGAAATAAAATGATTCCAAACTCAGGATTTGTAGAGCGTCATTACTTCCAATCATTATATGCTAGAGTAGGATCAATTCTATATGAATTTGCTACTGATGTTCCAGGATTTACAGTTGATGAGCCTATTGAAACATTAGGTGAGAAGTTAAGTCTACCTCCATTCTTAGAGGATTCTAGAGAGCGTATCGAAAAAACAGTAAGACCTTTCGATACAAAACGAATCAACTATGCTAAGTAAATTTATTAATAACAATTCAAAGAAAACATTAGTTTTATTTCATGGTACAGGTGGTAATGAGGATGTCTTATTACCCCTAGCCAGACAAGTTGCACCCGACTTTAACTACCTTTCCTTTAGAGGAGATGTGGTTATGGGTGGATTGAGACGTTTTTGTAAAGTCTCTGATGGTAATAATGTCATGGATGAAGAAGACATGTTTGAACGTGTTCCTAACATACTAGAAATCGTTAAACAGAAAGCAGAACGCTTTGGACTTGAAGAAATGTGGGTACTGGGATTTTCAAATGGTGCTAATACGATTTCTGCAATGTTACTCAACCAAGAGACACCTTTTAAGAAAGCAATTCTATTAAGACCGATGGACATTACACTTGATGCCCCTATCAATGATCTAAAAAATATCGATATCTTAATACACTCAGGTCGATTTGATGATATTATACCTATGGAGAGTTCAATCGCACTAGAACATCGTTTACGTTCTAAAAACGCAATTGTGGAAAACATCATTTATGATTTGGACCACAGAATGCGTCAGTATGAAATAGATGAACTAAAGAACTGGTTCGAAAGGAAAAAGAATGACTAACTTACAGCTATTGAAGAATGCGAATGACTTTGCTTTAATTGGTATTAATCCTGATAAAGAAAAGTTTGCACACCGTATCTATTCTCTACTTAAAGAAAAGAATAAGAATGTATATGGTGTCAATCATAAATATCCAAGTGTTGATGGTGATACAGTCTATCCATCAATCCTAGATATTGACCATTCAATTGATATCGTAGTTATGGTGGTAAACCCAACCATTGGTATTACCATGTTAGATGACTTTGCTAGCAAGGGTATTAAAACCCTATGGCTACAACCTGGAACAGCATCTGAACAACTGATTACTAAGGCTGAAGGACTTGGTATGAATGTGATTCAAGATTGTGTTCTAGCTCAATATGCACATGAAAAAGGTTCTTTGTAATCTGGTGTTGGTGACGACATTTATAAATTAGAAGAACTATATAGCCATCATTGAAGAATGATGGTTTTTTTATGAATCCAATTCTAACACAGTGTTAGAAATTGGCAATATTCTGGATTGGAAATTAAAGAAGTTACGGTAACCGAAGGCAATCTTCTGAATAACTTTTATTAGGTTGTTTGTTCCTTCTAAGCGACCGTTTGAGAACGAATAGGACAAAGCATTGATAATATAATTTTCTTGCTTACGAAAGGTCTTTAGGGCTGTTTCCAGCTGAGGGCAAATATGTACGTGCTGGGCAGTTATTAATCTTTTAAA
>JBGXRX010000055.1:0-10238 GCA_041811795.1 Erysipelothrix sp.
GTGAACGCTTACATTATGGTATATTATGCATGTCATAGATATACTTTCTTTTCTAGTTAGAGTCCCTCCATCAGGGACTCTTTCTTTTTTTCGAAATTAAGATAGAAGCTTAAGTTGAAAAAGGATAGTAAATAACGTATTCTATAAATAGTAACTTGGAGGTCACTGATGAAAAAAATAGATTTACAAGCAGTCGATGCACTACGTGTGCTTTCTGCAGATATGGTACAAAAAGCAAACTCAGGTCACCCTGGAATGCCACTAGGAGCAGCGCCAATCGCTTATACTCTATGGGCTAACCACATGAACTTTGATGTTAAGGATACAAAATGGATCAACCGTGATCGTTTTATCCTATCCGCTGGACATGCATCTGCATTACAGTATTCACTATTACATTTATTTGGTTTCGATTTAAGTATTGATGATCTAAAGGGCTTCAGACAATGGGGTTCAAGAACACCAGGTCACCCTGAATATGGACATACAGATGGTGTTGAAGCGACTACTGGACCACTAGGTGCAGGACTTACTAACGCTGTAGGTATGGCAATGGCTCAAGAACACATTGCTGCTAAGTATAATAAAGAAGGATTCACTTTAAGTGATAACTTTACTTATGTACTGGGTGGGGATGGATGTATGATGGAAGGAATTACTTCTGAAGCATCATCTCTTGCAGGTACATTGGGTCTTGGTCGTTTAATCGTGATTTATGATTCAAATCAAATCACAATTGAGGGCCGTACGGATTTAGCATTTAATGAAGATGTTAGAAAACGTTACGAAGCTTATGGATTTGAAACATTCTTAGTCGAAGATGGAAATGATATGGAAGCTATTGATTTAGCGATTGCTAAAGCAAAATCCAATCTATCACAACCATCCTTCATTGAAGTTAAAACTAAAATTGGGTTTGGTTCACATGTTGAAGACTCAAGTGCAGCACACGGTGCGCCACTTGGAGCTGACAACATTCTTGCTATGAAAGAATCTATGGGATACCCATCACTAGAACCTTTCTACGTTGATCCAGTTGTTACTGAACACTTTGCAGATTTAAGTAAATCAGCTGCTGAAGCGCATACAGAATGGCAATCAATGTTTGAAGCATATACTGAAGCATATCCAGAACTTGCTCAAAACTGGGCAAAGGATTTCTCAGATATTACTTTAGAAGAATTATTGGCTGATAAGTCATTATTTGAATTTGAGGACAAAGCTGTTGCGACACGTACTTTATCTGGAACGATGATTAATCGTCTAAAAGATAAATACACTAATATTATTGGTGGATCAGCAGACCTTTCACCATCAAACATGACACACATGAATGGTGAAGCGTCATTCTCAAAAGAAGATTACTCAGGACGTAACGTTCACTTTGGTGTTCGTGAACATGCTATGGCAGGAATTGGAAACGGATTAGCTCTATACGGTGGTTTAAAATCATACGTTGCTACATTCTTTGTTTTCTCAGATTTCTTAAAACCAATGGCACGTTTAAGTTCATTATCAAATATTCCACTGACTTATGTACTAACACATGATTCAATTGGAGTTGGTGAAGATGGACCGACACATGAGCCTATTGAGCAATTATCAATGCTACGTGCATTACCTAACTTTACTACTTACCGTCCAGCTGATGGTCGTGAAACAGCTTATGGTTGGGCATATGCATTATCTTCAAAAACTACACCTACAGGATTAATCTTATCCCGTCAAAACTTACCTCAACTTGAAAATTCAGGTGAAGGTGCGCTTAAGGGTGGTTATGTGATTTATGATAGTGAAACTGTAGATGTTATCATCTTGGCTTCAGGATCAGAAGTATCATTAGCAATTGAAGGAGCTAAAGCAGCTGCTGAAGAAAATATTGGTGTTCGCGTTGTTTCAATGCCATCAATGGATATCTTCAAAGAACAAAGTGCTGAATATAAAGAATCTGTGATTCCTTCAGCAAATCGTAAACGTCTAGCAATTGAAGCAGGATCAAGTGATTCATGGGCTCAATTCGTAGGACTTGATGGAGATTACTTATGCATCGATCAATTTGGTGCAAGTGCTCCTGGAGACCGTATCTTTAAAGAATACGGATTCACAACAGAAAACGTACTTGAAAAAATTAAAAATTTAGTTAAATAGAGGTAACTTATGGTTAGACTGGCAAAAGCAGCGGATGTATTACCGATAACATTGATAGCAAGACTCACACTTGAGGATGCTTATCATGAATTACTGAGCGATTATGCTTCAAGTAAGTTTATAGAAGATTTCTATAACACTACGATTATTGAAGGCATAGTTGAAGCCGGTAATATGTTAGTTGTTGAAAATGAAGAAGGCTTAAGTGTTGGATTCTTATCCTTTAAAGTAGTTGACTCTGAATGTGAGATTGTCTCACTTTATATACTTCCACGATTTCAAAAAGAAGGTTATGGAAGTAAACTACTGGCGGCTTTGTATGAACACACAAAAGCAAAAGAGTACTTTACGGATATTGAAAGCCGTAATATTCCTATACAAAAATTCTATGCACAACACGGTTACATCCATGAGACTTCCTATCCACAGGATCTCTATGGTCAACCATTGAAAATAACACGCCTAAGAAAAGCATAGCTTTAGTAAGAACACTTTACACCTTTATCACAATTTGATATTATTAATTTAATAAAGGGAGTAGAAGCCTACATTTAGGTCACTGTTTCGTCAGTACGACTCATAGCGAGTCCGGAACGTGTTTATTTCGAGACTTTATCAAAGTTTTAAAAGACTTGATAAGGTCTTTTTTATTTTAGAAAGCGAGGGTTTATTTAGTGGATAAAACTAAATGGTATGTAAATTCCTTAGAGGAAGTCTCTAATGAGTTTGACATCGTTAATGGACTAAACGATGAAGGAGTAAAGGCATCACGCCAAGTCAATGGTGAGAATAAACTTGATGAAGCAAAGGGGCGTTCATTGCTGAATCAAATTGTTGATCAATTTAAAGATACAACTATCATTATTCTATTGGTTGCGGTTGCGATTAACCTTTTTGCAGGATCAGCAGTAGACTCTGTTATTATCCTTGCAATCATTATTCTTAATGCAGTTGTTGGAGTAGTGCAAGAAGGTAAGGCGGAGAAGAGTCTTAAGGCTTTACAAGACATGTCAACGCCAAGTGCTAAGGTAATTCGAAATGGTCAAGAACAATCTATCTCTTCTAAAGATATTGTTGTTGGTGACTTAATGGTATTGGATGCTGGAGATTTAGTAGCAGCTGATATTCGTATTACAGATTCAAAATCTTTAAAAATTCAAGAAGCATCATTAACAGGGGAATCTGTTCCTGTTGATAAGTTTGCTGATATTGTATGTAATCCAGATGCAGAACTTGGTGATCGTAAGAATATGGCTTACTCATCAGGAATGGTCTCATACGGTCGAGGACAAGGTGTTGTAACAGCAGTAGGGATGCAAACCGAAGTTGGTAAGATTGCTACAATGTTACAAGAAACAAAACAAGATCCAACACCACTTCAAAAGCAATTAAACGATTTAGGTAAAATTCTAGGTGTAGGAGCAATCTTAGCCTGTACATTAATGTTTGTTGTAGGTTTTATTAATGGTGTTGATCCATTAGATATGTTCCTAACAGCAATCTCACTAGCAGTTGCTGTAGTTCCTGAAGGACTACCAGCAGTAGCTACAATCGTATTAGCTATGGGAGTTAACCGTTTGGTTGACCGTCACGCTATTGTTAGAAACCTACCTTCTGTTGAAACATTAGGGAGTGCTTCTGTAATCTGTTCAGATAAAACAGGAACACTAACTCAAAATATCATGACTGTTCAAGAATACTGGACAGAAAATGACGTTAATGATTTTGCTCGTGGAATGTTACTATGTAATGATTCACGTATGATTGATGGTCAATGGGTAGGAGATCCTACTGAAACTGCACTAAGTGCTTGGGCTGCTACAATTGGTCTTGATACAGAAAAACTACTTACTGTTCATACTCGTTTGGATGAAGTTCCATTTGATTCAGGACGTAAGCGTATGTCTACAATTAACGATATTGATGGTAAATACACTGTCTTCGTTAAAGGTGGAGTTGATGAAGTATTAGCTAAAGTTAAATACTATGAAGCAAATGGTGAAGTTCATGAAATGACACCAGAATACTTAGAAAAAGTTCAAACTGAAAACAAAGCAATGGGAGTTAAGGCGCTACGTGTACTATCTCTAGCTTATAAAATTGTTGATGCTCCAGAACTTACTGAAGAAGAAATCGAGTCTGATTTAATCTTTGTGGGTCTTGTTGGTATGATTGATCCACCTCGTCCAGAAGTTACTGAAGCAATTCGAGTTGCTAAACATGCTGGTATCCGCGTTGTTATGATTACGGGTGACCACATGACTACTGCTGAAGCGATTGGTCGTGAAATTGGACTGCTTGAAGAGGGACAACTTGTTGTTTCTGGTAAAGAAGTTGATGCCATGAGCGATGATGATCTATTCGAAAAAGTTCAGGATATTGGAGTTTATGCTCGAGTGTCACCAGAACATAAAATGCGTATTATTTCAGCTTGGAAACGTCATGGCCATATCGTTGCAATGACGGGTGATGGGGTTAACGATGCTCCTGCTCTAAAACGTGCTGATATCGGTGCGGCAATGGGTATTGTTGGAACTGAAGTTGCTAAATCAGCAGCTGATATGGTTCTTACGGATGATAACTTTGCAACTGTTGTTGTAGCAGTTGAAGAGGGACGTCGTATTAAAGACAACATCATGAAAGCTATTTCTTACTTACTATCATGTAACGTGGGGGAACTTGTAGCACTTCTTATTGCTATCTTAATGGCATGGGATTCACCACTTCTACCAATTCACTTACTATGGGTTAACTTAGTTACCGATTCACTTCCAGCTTTAGCATTGGGTGTTGATAATGCTGAAGATGATATTATGGATCGTCACCCAGATATGTCAGGATCACTAATTAACAAATCAATGATCTGGCGAATTGCTTACCAAGGATTCTTGGTGGGTGGGGTAACACTTATTGCTTATATGTACGGTATGGGTAAATTTGGACCTCATGGAAATGATTCAGTAGAGCAAGGTAGAACTATGGCATTCATCGTTCTAGCATTTACTCAATTAATTCATTCATACTCAATTCACTCATCAAGTAAATCAGCTCTAACATCATTCTGGAAAAACAAATGGTTAGTTGCAGCGACGCTACTTAATGGTGTCATGATTCTTGGAGTTCTATTCATCCCAGTTATTAACGATCTATTCCAATTAGGAACTTTAGATGGTCATCACTGGATTGTTGTTGGAATTCTAATGTTCATTCCATTCATTGTTGTTGAATTGATGAAATTATTCAAACTTAACGGAAAACACTAATTTAATAATTATTTATGGCACTATCACTAATCGTGATGGTGCCTTTTATTATATTAGCTGCTATTAATATTGAGTAATGGATAGATATTGAAATGATGAAAGTCTCTGGAGAGATACTTTCAAAGCAAGTGTGCTTGAAGATAGTTTGAGCATATGGTAGAATACCCAATAGATGGACGATTAGCTCAGTTGGGAGAGCGCATCCTTGACGTGGATGAGGTCAGCGGTTCGAGCCCGTTATCGTTCACCATGATTTGTAAACTAACAGTGTTCATTAAAGATGGACACTTTTTTATTATTATAAGGGTTGTATAGAAAGTAAGCTGTCTTTATGATAAAATACACCTAAAGCAATGGAGGCATATTATGACAAAAACCTACATACCTAAAGACTACCAACCACTATTGGATTCTTATAGAACTCAGACAGCGATTGGTTTTATCAAGAAAATATTTGAAAAGCAATTAGAATTCAGAATGAACTTAAAGCGTGTATCAGCACCTTTATTTGTATCTGTCACTTCAGGACTTAATGACAACTTATCAGGAGTGGAGAAACCAGTATCTTTCCATGTACCCGCATTAGATAATGAAGCTGAAGTTGTTCACTCACTGGCTAAATGGAAAAGACAGGCATTACACCAATATGATTTTAAGGTTGGTAATGGTCTTTATACTGATATGAATGCTATACGTAGAGATGAAGTCTTAGACAATACTCATTCAATCTATGTTGACCAATGGGATTGGGAGCGCATCATCACTAAAGAAGATCGTACAATACCATATCTAAAGAAAGTAGTTACTGATTTAGTGATGTGTATTGCTTCAACACACGATGCACTAAAAATAAAATATCCAGAACTTCAAACGACTATCGATACTAATGTCTCTTTTGTAACTTCTCAACAACTAGAGGATCTTTTCCCACACATGAATGGAGAAGAAAGAGAACAGGCATATGTTAAAGCACATCCTACAACTTTCATTCTTCAAATTGGTGCACCTTTAAAGTCAGGGAAACCACATGATGGAAGAGCACCTGACTATGATGATTGGCAATTGAATGGTGACTTACTTTTCTGGCATGATACTTTAGGTAGAGCAATTGAACTTTCATCAATGGGTATTCGTGTTGATAAAGAGGCTATGTTGGCACAACTTAAAGCTGCTAATGAAGAAGGTCGTTTACAATATGATTTCCATCAAGCGGTTGTTGAAGGGCGTCTACCCTTAACTATTGGTGGAGGTTTGGGACAATCAAGAATGTGTATGTTACTATTAGGAAATGCACATATTGGTGAAGTTCAAGTTTCACTATGGGATGAGGAAACCATCAATAGCTGTAAAGGTAAAGTTAACCTGCTCTAATGAGCCAGCGAATTAAGACCACTACGCAGGATATTGCAGAATACTGGTCCTTACAGTATCCTGATAAAAGCTTATGTTCTCATAAGTGTTGGCGATGTGGCATTAAGAAAAGATTGGACCGCGCTCATATTCAAGCGCTATCGATTGATGGGCAAGATCAGCCTGATAATTTTGTACTCCTGTGCAAGCATTGTCATATTGATGCACCTAATGTTGATGTAGCTCATTACATGTGGCATTGGTTGGATTTCTATCGTGATCGTCCTTATGATGAGTTATGGTTTTTTGAAGGTGTGCGAACTTTCAATATGCTCTATGGTAAAGATTTCGATCAGTTATTAGCGGGTCATGAGGTTGAATTTTATGTTGCTTTCAAAGCTGCTGCAGTTCATGCAACTCGACACTTTGGACAACCCTCACTCAACGCATCGACAACATCAGCAATCATCCATGCTGCCCTTAAACATCTCAATTTAATATAACATTTAGAACCTAGTTTAAAGACTGGGTTTTTTGATTCTTGATCATGATTTTAACACACTAAAGCCACAATTGAATGTTATACTTTATGCAAGAAGAAAGAGGGTTAGTATGGTTAAGTTAGAAAATGAATTTTTAAAGATTGAGATTAAGAAGTTTGGTGCAGAAATGGTTTCTGTCTATAATAAAGAAATTGAAAGAGATGTCCTATGGCATGGTGAAGCTGATCATTGGGGACAATCCAGTCCTCACTTATTCCCAACTGTAGGCAAAGTGTTCAATAACCAATATAAGGTTGATGGAGAGACTTATGAATTAAGACAACATGGGTTCTTAAGAGAGCAAATGTTTGATGTCTTAGAATCAAGTGATGATAAGGCGATCTTTAGATTCGATCCTAATGATTCTATGTTATCAGTTTATCCTTATAAGCATGCTGTTGAGGTAACTTATACATTAAAGGGTAAACGTCTTGAAGTTAAATGGGATGTTTATAATCTTGATGATAAAGTAATGTTCTATTCAATTGGGGCACACCCTGGATTTGTAATCGATAAGAGTCATGACTATGTTGTTGAGTATGAACTTGATGGTAATCCAACACAACAAGTTATTCTAGATCAAGGATTTATTAAAGAACTGGTCAATGTTGAAATAAAACCATTGGTTATTAATGAAGATACCTTTATTAATGATGCTGTGATGTACACAGGTGTTGAAGCAGTTACTTTAGTTGATCAGACAAGTGGATATCGTATTCGTTGTGATTTCAAAGGATTTGAATACATTGCAGTATGGTCAAGTCTTAGAACCGGGTCAATGTCACCATTTGTATGCTTAGAACCATGGCGTGGAATTGTAGATGATCTTGGTGGTAATGTAGATATATCTCAAAAACGCGGTATTCAATCTATTGCAGTAGGTGCAGTAGACACTAATAGATACGGATTGGAGTTTTAGATTTGCAAAAATTAATAGCCTCTTTCCAAAGATTTATGCACAATAGATACGGTATGGATGTTTTAGGGAAGCATATGATGAACTTAACCTTAGTTCTACTAATCGTTAATATTTTTGTTCAATCTATTATTCTTCAAGTCTTAACACTGACTTTACTTATTGTTGCTAACTACAGAGTGTTTTCTAAGAAGAGATACAAGCGAGCTTCAGAGAATCGATTCTACCTACAATACATTCGTAAGGTTAAATTCAAGATTAATAAACTGAAAGCAAGAAAAGAGTATAAATACTTCAAGTGTCCTCAGTGTAAACTTTCACTTAGAGCACCTCGTAAACGTGGTGAAATAACCGTTACTTGCAGTCAGTGTAAACACAAATTTGATCAGAAGACTTAATCCTTGTATACATTGTTAAATATTTCACAATGCAAACCCTTTCATGAATAGTGGAGGGGTTTTAATTTGCAATCAAGGTGAAATATTTAACAAGTTTCAACACTTTCTTGTGCAAGTGTTCTAAAATGTACTTGTAAGAAGTCGTTAGAGGAGGATATTATGACAGAGACAATTAAAACAATTGACAACGAAATCAATGAACTCGTAGCAAAAGGACAACAGGCCTTAGCTGAATATAAAGAACTAGACCAGGAAGCAATTGACTATATCGTTGCTAAAGCAAGTGTTGCAGCATTAGACCAACACGGTGTATTAGCAAAAATGGCAGTTGAAGAAACAGGACGTGGTGTATTTGAAGATAAGGCAACAAAGAACTTATTTGCATGTGAACACGTTATTAACCACTTACGTGATTTAAAAACAGTAGGTGTTATTGCAGAAGATGAAGTTACAGGCATTACTCAAATAGCAGATCCAGTAGGAGTTATTTGTGGTTTAACACCAACAACAAACCCTACATCTACAGCAATCTTTAAAGCTTTAATTTCTATTAAAACAAGAAACCCAATTATTTTCTCATTCCACCCATCAGCACAAAACTGTTCAGTAGCAGCAGCTAAAGTAGTACTTGATGCAGCGGTAGCAGCAGGAGCACCTGAAAACTGTGTACAGTGGGTTGTTAAAGGAAGCATGGCTAAAACATCAGAATTAATGAATCATGATGGAATTGCAACAATTCTAGCAACAGGTGGTAACGCCATGGTTAAAGCAGCTTACTCATGTGGTAAACCAGCACTTGGTGTTGGGGCAGGTAACGTTCCAGCATATATGGAAAAATCATGTGACCTAGAGCAAGCAGTTAACGACATCGTAATTTCTAAAGCATTCGATAACGGAATGATCTGTGCATCAGAGCAAGCTGTTATTATTGATGCTCCTATTTACGAACAAGCAATCAAACGTTTCCAAAAATATAATGTTCACTTCCTATCAGCAACAGACAAGAAAAAAGTTGAGAAATTCATGTTTGGTGTTAGCAGTACAGATAAGAACTATGCAGATGCAGTACTAAATGCAGATGTTGTAGGTAAATCAGCAGAATGGATCGCAGAACAATGTGGTGTTAAAGTACCTAAAGATACTGTAATCTTAGCAGCTGAATGTAAATTAGTTGGACCTAAAGAAGTTCTAACTCGTGAGAAACTATCTCCAGTACTTGCAGTACTAAAATCAAAAGACTCAAAAGAGGGTATCCAATTAGCTGTTGAAATGGTTCAATTCAATGGTATGGGTCACTCTGCAGCAATCCACACAAAATCTAAAGAAATCTCAGAAGAATTCGGTAAAGCAGTACCTGCAATTCGTATTATCTGGAACTCACCATCTACATTTGGTGGTATTGGTAATGTATATAACGACTTCATTCCTTCACTAACACTTGGATGTGGATCATACGGTAAAAACTCCGTAGGTGACAACGTTGGTGCAGTGCATCTACTAAATATTAAAAAAATCGGGAGACGTAACAACAATATGCAATGGTTCAAAGTACCACAAAAAATCTATTTCGAACGTAACTCAGTACGTTACTTATCAGAAATGAAAAATATGGAACGTGTTA
>JBGXRX010000056.1:0-2657 GCA_041811795.1 Erysipelothrix sp.
ATTGGGATTAGTATTAACCGGATGTGGTTCGTCTGAGCCAAAAGAGGGCGAAGTGAAAATCAGGTTTACATCAAAAAGTGAGAAAGGTAATAATGTTGAAGAGACAGTGGATAAAATTAAAGGTCTCGGTTTTACTAATGTTATTACAGAGGAAATTCCTGATTTAATTACGGGCTGGCTGACCAAAGATGGTGAAGTTGAAGAAGTTAGAATTAATGATGATATATCATATGAGATGGATTCATGGGCAATGGCTGATGCAGCAGTTGTTGTAACGTTCCATACATTTGCTACAAAAGAAAAGGAACCTGTCGTAGTTCCAGAAGAACCAGAGGAAGTAGTGCTTACAATTGATAATTGCGAAGATCTAAATGCAATATTAAATGTGAAGAGTCCTAGTGATCAAATAATTATTGATTTCGTAGAGAAGTATAAGGGGAAAACGATTCAATTTGATGGTTACTCGTGGGACTGGGCAAATCACACAACGACTTCTCCTTTTAGTGGTAAAGAAACGGTGTATAAAAGCATGTACACTACAAATTTATATGTAGGAAACATTGAAACAATGGAAGAAGATATTCGAGGTCCAATCTTTAGAGCTGAAGCTGTATCATTTCCTAGTTTCGTACCTTCCTTGAATCGAAGTAATATGACTGTGACGGCTAGAGTGGATGGATTTAAAGAATCACACGAGTTTTTCTTGCTCGGCAATGTAACAATAGAACCAAGATAGTATCAGTTCTGAATTAATCAATTATAGGGTATGACCTTACAAATAATTTATTGACTTTAATCATGTTGATTAATGCAGTTAATTAGTTAAGTCGAGATTTTTATGTATAATCATTTGCATAAATTAGTGGCACTAATCGAGCCTCTTTTTGTTTCATCAGTAAAATAATATGTTTCAATGAATAGAATTTAAGTTTTACTAAATCATCAAGCGAATGATACGTGAAATAAAATTGTTGATTTGGTCATGTTAAGAAAACATACGAATGGTTCTCTTGGAGTAAAAGATGTAAACCTAATTGTGTTACTTCTTTTACATCTCATAGTGTAAAATATCTTGTGTAAACTCGGGCTAGTAAAAAGAGAGCCTTTCTTTTAGAATTAAGTTACGACACAAAATCTAAAGGAGTAGCTCTCATGTTCAATTTTAACACAGATATTATTAAATCACTATCACAAGGTATATCAATTGAAGAAATTATTCGTTTAGAACTAGAAGAAGTTATCAATCAATTACTTCTAAATGAATTAACTGTATTTCTTGATTATGAAAAATATGACGTTATTGGTTATAATTCAGGTAACTCAAGAAATGGTTATTACTCTAGATCTCTTCAAACTAAATATGGAGAGATTAATATCAATGTACCTAGAGATAGAAATGGTGAATTTAAACAACAGACTGTTCCAACTTATGATCGTAGAACAGATTCTTTAGAAACGACAATTCTACAACTATACTCACGTGGTGTAACTACTTCAGAAATTGCTGATTTAATTGAAAAGATGTATGGTCATGCCTACAGTAAACAGACAATTTCTAATATCACTAAAGCTGTTGAAGTTAATGTTGAGGCGTTCCATAATAGAACCTTTGATAAGCGATATGCGGCTTTATATTGTGATGCCACAATGTTAAATGTAAGACGTGATAGTGTCGCTAAAGAAGCATTACACATTATAATAGGTATCACAGAGGATGGTCATAAAGACATCTTAGATTACCGTTTATACCCTAACGAAGCGGCTTCTAACTATACTGATATGCTTCAAGATTTATCCGAAAGAGGTCTTGAAGAAGTTTTAATTATTATCTCTGATGGTCTTACTGGAATTAGAGATGCATGCTTAAATGTTTATCCGAAAGCTGATCACCAAACATGTTGGGTTCACATTCAAAGAAACATCGCAAAGTTAGTAAGAGCTACTGATAGAAAAGAAATTATGAATGCAGTTAAACCACTATATCAATCCAGTAAATTAGAAGAAGCTCTTCAAGAATATGACAATTTAAAAGAAACTTATGGAAAGAAGTACCCAAAAATATTTAAACTTTTAGAATCAAATGAAAGTTTATATTCTTTTTATAAATATCCAATTCAAATTAGAAGAAGTATATACACTACGAATTTGGTTGAAGGATTGAACAAACAATTAAAACGACAAACTAAAAAGAAAGAACAGTTTCCAAATGAGGACTCATTAGAACGTTTTGTATGTAATTATTTCTTAGATTACAATGCAAGATTAGGATCAAGAATCCACAAAGGTTTTGGTGAAGTCACTATGGAACTCAATGAAATGTTTAACTTACGATATAAAACTAAATAAATGAACATCAATGGTTGTAATCAGCTAAAAGATGTTTACACAAGATTCTTGACACTACCTAGTAATATATTTTGTTGCTTTTAAGGTGTTCTTTTCTTTAAAATAGTTGCTTCTTATCACTGTATGAAGCGATGTATAGAAGTTTGCAATCTCTAATGAATACATCGCTTAATTTGTGGCGCTAGAATCGGTATTGTTGAGCCACCTAAATCGGAGTTACTGAACCAATTTAATCATTTTGACATCATTTTGAGCTAAAGCAATTCGAGCAATCGGTACTCAACTTTGCCGTTTGTCTATCAAATATTTAC
>JBGXRX010000057.1:0-9843 GCA_041811795.1 Erysipelothrix sp.
AGAAGGAAGTTAGAATAGTCGATATATTGATATTCTGGAAGGTTGTATGAAATGAACAAAGTATTAAAAACCCATTAAGCAGCAGGTATTTGCCCGTTTATTGACCAATCACAATGTTAAATCGTGATATGGTTTTGCTCAAACAATTTATATTAGGTAAAATTCGACAACAAAAAAGAGTTAAACTTTGTGAGAAGAACTTATGGCATTACAAAGAAAAATTAAAAAAAAGATTAAAATAAAATTAACCTTTATTTGACATCGCGGGTTTAAGCATGTGAAATACTGTATGAAAAATGTAGAAAGGCGCTAAATAGTAGCTATTTATCAAATATCAATTTTCAAACATGTCTTAAAATTGATTGAGCTAAAAATTAGAGAAAACAAGTTGATTAATTTCAAAAAACAAATATGAAAACGAACTCAAAATCCAAGGTGTTTTTGGGTGCTTGCTGGATGTCTATGAAGTCGGTTTTTTATATAATTAAATTAAAGCGGGAGATATAAATGAAACTTTAAGTGTCCATATGATAGTGTTCTATCGCTATGGCATGAAGATTATGAGATTGTTATGAATGGTACAAAGGCTAATCCAGAAATGGTAGATGGAACCTATAAGCTTAAAGTTTATGACAATGGTAATATTGATGTATACCATCAAGATAAACTGATTCACAGTGAAACTAAAAATAATATAGACGAGAATCAACCAGATTTAGAAATAAGTCAAAGTGATGACAGAGTTACTATCAGTGTTAGTGATGGCCAAAGTGGTCCTGATATGGAGTCAATTGTTCTACAAGATACCTCTGGACTGGCTACTGATTTTAGTAGAAAAGGAAATCAAATTAGCTTTACAAAACACAATGACCATGATCAATTACAGATTCGCTTAGCCGATAAAGCGAACCATGAGGTTGAGGGAATCATCAAGGTTAATGAATAGAAGTAAAAGATTGATGCAAAGGAAGGTTTAATAGGCCTTCTTTTTTTATGTTTAAAGCAGAGTCAAATAAGAAAAATTGGCTGAAATATTATCTAGAAATTAAATGGAATTTGTGTTCTAAAAGATACATTTTAGTATGCTTGTGATATAATTGCACATGGTGATTATATGAAAATAAATAAATATGAAACGAATAATATAAATGAAACTCTTAAACTGGGAGAAAGCTTTGCACAAGGACTTGAAAAAGGATGCGTAATTGTCCTATCTGGTGACTTAGGTGTAGGGAAGACTGCCTTTACTAAAGGAATTGCACTTGGCTTAGGTATCGAAGATACCATCACAAGTCCTACTTTTACACTTTTAAAAGAATATGAGGGAAGACTGGATCTTAAACACATCGATGCATATCGTTTAGAGGGTCTTGATTCTGATTCATTGGGTCTATTTGATCTGATTGATGATCACTCTGTTGTAGTGCTTGAGTGGGGTGAGTTTTTAAATGATCTAAACTTTAAGGCTGACTATTCCATCAAGATTGACTTCTTAGGTGAGAATCAACGTGATATAGAAATAGAGGATTTACGATGAAAACATTAATTATAGATACATCACATAGCCTACTGGCTGTAGGGATTGCCCAAGAAGGTAAGTTAATAGCATCTAAAATTGAAACACTTAATAAACAACAATCAGAATATTTACTACCATTTGTAGAAACAATCTTAAATGAGCAAAATCTTAAATTAAAAGATATTGATCAAGTAGTTGTCTGTGATGGTCCTGGATCTTATACAGGGATGCGTATTGGAATTACATTTGTTAAGTCTATCGCCATGGTATTACCTAAACTTAAAGTATTTACTGTTGATACATTACTTTCATTAAGTGGTCAAAGAGATGTCTTTGCATTCATTGATGCTCGATCAGGTCGTACCTTTGGTGCATACTGCAATCATGGACAAGTCATTAATGAAAAAGTTTACTTGGTTGAAGATCTAGGGCAGATTAATAAGAATATGGTCGGTGATGTTCACCTACTTGGTCAAACTACTGATTATGGTAATGTACTTGAAAACATATTAGCGGTTGAGTCTTCATGGCAGGCTGTTGAAAATGTTGATGTGCTTGTACCTCGTTATGTCAAATGATAATTAGAAAAGCAAATCTAGATGATGTTGAGGCAATTGTATCTTTAGACCAAGAGGTATTACAGACCAATTGGCATGAGAAACTATACGCTGAATCCATTGTATTAAAGGATACACAATCCTTAGTATTGGACCATGAAGGACGTCTTATCGGATTTTTAATCTATCGCAACATCGGTGGTGACTTTGAGATTATTCAACTGGCTTTAAATAAGGCATATCAAAGACAAGGCTTAGCATCCATGATGATTGATTACATGATTCAAGATGCACAGTCTTCTCATATTGAATTCATTTATTTAGAAGTTGAAATGGATAATCTTCCAGCACTTAACTTATATAAAAAGTATGGTTTTGAAGTCATCCATCAACGTAAAAATTACTATGGTCAAGGACAAGATGCCATTGTAATGAGAAAGGAAATGTCTAATGTATTTACTAGCAATTGAATCCAGCTGTGATGAAACATCAGCAGCTATCATCCAAAATGAAAAAGATGTCCTCTCTAATGTGGTATCTTCACAAATTGAAACACACAAGGCTTTTGGTGGTGTATTCCCGGAAGTTGCATCAAGACTCCATGTTGAGCAAATCAATCTTGTAATCCGTAAAGCGGTTGAAGATGCAGGAATCACTTTTGAAGATCTAGGCGCTATTGCCTTCACACAGGGACCAGGACTTATAGGATCACTCCATGTAGGTGTTATGGCGGCTAAATCATTAGCCTTTGCACTGGATATACCTTTAGTACCAGTACATCATATCGCTGGTCATATCTATGCTAACAAATTAGTAGGGGATATGGTTTATCCTGTATTATCACTTGTTATATCAGGTGGTCATACTGAACTGGTCTATTCAAAGAGTGAATTTGAATTTGAAATCTTAGGTCAAACTCAAGATGATGCAGTAGGGGAAGCATACGATAAGGTAGCACGCCAATTAGGCTTATCTTATCCTGGTGGTCCAATTATTGATAAACAAGCTCAATTAGGGAAGAAGAACTATGTCTTGCCTAAAACAAAAACTGAAAACCCATTTGATTTCTCATTCTCAGGATTAAAATCTGCAGTAAGACAACTGACACTGCGTGAGGAACGACATGGTCGTGATCTCATCATTGAAGATGTTGCTTATGCATTCCAAATGAGAGCAGTAGAACAATTGATGGAAAAGGTTAATTATGCTCTATCTGTCAAAGAGGTAAAAACATTTGCACTAGCAGGTGGAGTTGCAGCCAATTCATTGGTTCGACAATCCGCATTGGATCTAGAAAAAGCATATCCAGACATGCAGGTATTAATACCACCATTATGGGCATGTATGGATCAAGCAGCCATGATTGGATTAGCAGGAGTTATCGCTTATGAGCGTGGAATCCGTGCAAATTACAATATTTCAGCTAAATCTAACATAAAACTGGACGTTTATTAATATTTTCACATGAAGAGACTAATTATTTGTGATACAATTATCACAAGGTGGTGATCGTGTGAATAATATATCTAATGTACCTAAAGCAACGATGCAAAGATATCCTATATATCTAAAGGCGTTAAGAAAGTTATACAACATGGGGGTTGAGCGAATTCTATCGCGAGAGTTAGCCCTTTTTGTTGATATTGAATCAACTACAATTCGTCGAGACTTTTCATTTATAGGGTCTATGGGGAAACAAGGTTATGGTTATGATGTTAAAGTCTTAATCGATACTTTTGATGACCTATTAGGTGTTTCTTTTGATGAGGAACTTATTTTAGTTGGTGCTGGTAACTTGGGCCGAGCAATTTTAAATTATAATCGATGGAATCATGTTGTAGGTGAGATATCTGTAGCCTTTGATGTGGATCCCAATAAATTAGGTGAAGTATCGGATATTCCGATTTACCATATGAGTGAATTAGCACAACGCATTCCATCAGGATGTCGTATTGCTATTGTCACTGTATCAAAAAATGTACAAGAAACAGTTGATAAATTAGTAGATTTAGGAATTGTAGGGATTGTTGACTTCTCAAGTGAACACATCCAAGTTCCAAAACATGTTGTTGTTAAGACGGTTGACGTTGTATCAACAATTCAAGAGTTAATTTTTCAAACAAACAATATTCGATAGAGGTGGAAGAAATGATTTCGTATGTAACAATTAGAGAATTATATGATTTATGCCAAGCAGGCAGTGATATTGAAATGGATGCTTTGGAGTATGTTCAAGTCCAAGGTTGGATCCGTAATAACCGTAAAGGTAAAAACATTGGCTTTTTAGCTATCAATGATGGTACTTATTTCCGTAATGCACAGGGTGTATACTCAAGTGATTTAAGTAATTTTGTAGAGATTTCATCATATGGTAACGGAACATCAGTAACGATGATTGGTAAATTCAAAGTTACACCTGATGGAAAACAACCATTTGAAATTGAAGTTACCGAAGTAGTACTTGAAGGGGCTTGCTCATCAGACTACCCATTACAAAAGAAAAGACACTCCTATGAGTACTTAAGAGAGATTGCTCACTTACGTACAAAAACTAATACATTTATGGCGGTTTTCAGAGTTCGTTCAGTATTGTCTATGGCAATTCATGAATTCTTCCAAAACCAAGGATTTGTATATGTTCACACACCAATCATTACAGGTAATGATGCTGAAGGGGCAGGAGAGTCATTTACTGTAACAACACGTTCAGATAATAAATACAACCAAGACTTCTTTAAGAAACATGCAGCTTTAACTGTTTCAGGTCAATTGCACGCTGAAGCTTTTGCTCATGCATTTAGAGATGTTTATACATTTGGTCCTACATTCAGAGCTGAAAACTCACACACACCAAGACATGCTTCAGAATTTTGGATGATAGAACCTGAAATCGCATTTGCTGATTTAGAAGATAATATGAACTTAGCAGAAGATATGGTTAAATACTGTATTGAATACGTATTAGAAAACGCTCCTGAAGAGATGAAGTTCTTTAATGAAATGATCGATAAAACACTTCTAGATCGACTTCAATCAGTTGTATCTTCTGAATTCAGACGTATGACTTATACTGAAGCGATTGATATCTTAATGAAGGAAAACGATCGTTTTGAAACTAAAGTTGAGTGGGGAATTGATTTAGGTTCTGAGCATGAGCGTTATATTTCAGAAACTGTTGTTCAAGGACCAGTCTTCTTAACGGATTACCCTAAAGATATTAAAGCATTCTACATGCGCTTAAACGATGATAATAAAACAGTTGCAGCATGTGACTTACTGGTACCAAGTATTGGTGAACTCGTAGGTGGATCACAACGTGAAGAGCGTTTGGATTACTTAGAAAAACGTATGGAAGAAATGGAAATCGACTCGAAGAGTCTTGATTGGTATTTAGACCTACGTCGCTTTGGTGGTGTAAAAACTGCTGGATATGGTATTGGATTTGAAAGATTCCTAATGTATATTACGGCTATGTCCAACATTCGTGATGTTGTGCCATTCCCACGTACACCTCGTAATTTAGATTACTAGACTTTGATAAGGATGAACTTTACTAATTCATATGTACCTAAACGAAAGAAAGTGAACTACAAAATTGTAGTTCCTTTTCTATTGTTGCTAGGTATTGTTTTATTCTTAGGCATTGAATTACTGACACCTAAATCAAATCCTGTAATTAATGAGAACTTAGTTTTTTGTAATTTATCTCCTAATAAAGCTCAGGATGTTATTTTGGCAGATGAGGTAGGAGAAACAAGACTCTTTCAGGATTTTGGACTTTATGGTGAAACACTGGGTATTTATGAGAATGACTATACAGTAGCTAGTAAAGATCCACTACTGGGTAAGACACTATATATTAAAAATCTTTGTAATGATGATGAGTATTCATTTTTAATGGGCTCAGAGTTAGATTCAAAGATTCCAATCGAACAGTTAGATAATGGAATTTACTCAGTTGAAGTATTGAATGGTTTAACAAGACAGAGATTTGTTTCTGATAGAGCCATCAATGAAGGTTTTACAGCTTTATCTAAAAATGGTCAAGCTAAACACCTGCAGTTCATTGCTGATAAAGATGCTTTCTTACTGAATGATGAAGATAGTCAAGGTACTTTGGATGATCATTATTTATTCTTTAATGTTACCACTAAAGCCATGGAAGAAGACCATTATGATGTAGTATTAGACCCTCGCGGCTTAACATTCTTTGATAATGGGAATACTGATTATGGAGCTAAACGTAAGGATATCGTTGAAGCTGATGCTACCTATAATTTAGCTTTAGGGGTTGCAAAACAACTGGAAGAAAAGGGGCTTAAGGTTAAAATTATTCGAGATAATTCAAGTCCAATTGCACAATATGGACCTGGATCTAGAACGGAATTGGCTTATGCTACCAATGCTAAGTACTATTTCCAGTTTAACCTACAGTTTTCTTTCTACAAACCAGATAAGGGAATGACAATTGTTTATTCCAACTATGCATCCAATGGTTTAGCTACGGCATTGATGGAATCACTCAATGCTGCTAGTGATTTACCAGTTTCTAACTTCACTTCTAAAAACAATACTAAAGGGGTCTATAAATCCAAACTCAACCAAGGTATGGATGGACGTCACATTGTTAGAGAATTGGGTGGAATGTTTACAGGTGCAGGACTATTAGATGAATATGCTCAATTAAATGAGAACTATAAAGATAATATTAGAGGTATGCAGGTAGTATCCATAGACTATGGTTTTATTAATGATGATGTAACATACGATTCATGGATGAATCAAAACCAGGCGATTATTGATGCTACGGCACAGGGAATCCTAAAAGGATTAAGAATTGAATAAATAAGGTGATAAGATGATTTTACAGGTTAGAAATGCATACAAGTCCTTTGGGTCACAAGATGTATTCCAAGATCTCAACCTTCTTATAAAAAGACATGAAAAAGTTGCTATTATCGGTGCCAATGGTGCTGGTAAAACAACTTTACTACGTGTCTTTTCTAATGAGGAGTCACTGGATTCTGGTGATGTATTCTTTAGATCCAATACTAAAATGGGGTTTTTAGATCAAATCCAAATCGTTGATGATAGTGTTTTGGTCAAAGACTTTTTTAATGACGTCTTTACAGACGTTTTTGAGTTAAAGAAAAGATTAGAAGAAGTTGAAAAAAGAATGGTTGATGATCATTCTGATGAGATTCTAAAAACATTTGACCGTATTCAAACTGAATTTATTGCAAAGGGTGGCTATACCTATGAAACTGATATTCAAACCATGATGACTCAGTTTAACTTCTCGGTAGCTGATTTAAACCGTCCCATCAATACCTTTTCAGGGGGTCAAATAACACGCTTAAGTTTTATTCGTTTATTATTAAGTAAGCCAGATATTCTATTTCTGGATGAGCCTACCAACCACCTTGATATATCTACTATCGAATGGTTAGAAGGGTATTTAGCATCTTATGATGGTGCTGTTGTTTTGGTATCGCATGACCGTCTATTCTTAGACCGTGTTTGTAATACTTTAATAGAATTAGAAGATGGTATTGCGACTCGTTATGAAGCAAACTATACCAACTATCTTAAACTTAAAGAAACATCAATCGCTAAACATAATGTTAAGGTTGCTAACCAGAAGAAAGAAATTCAACGTCTCGAAGCACTCATTGAGAAGTTTCGTTATAAGAAATCTAAAGCTGCCTTTGCTCAATCCAAGATTAAGTATTTAGATCGAATGGATAAACTTGAAGAAAAGGGCGACAAGAAACGTGAATTCAAGGCCAACTTTAAGGCTCAAATTCGTGGTGGTAAAGAAGTATTGGTAATGGATGAACTATCAGTAGGGTACGATAAACCACTACTGGAAATATCTCAGACTATTGAACGCGGTCGACGCTTCGCAATTGTAGGGGAAAACGGATCAGGTAAATCAACGCTACTTAAAACAATCGCCGGCAGACTCCCTAAACTTTCAGGAGAAATGCTTTTGGGTCATCAAATCCATATGGGATATTTTGACCAGCAATTACTCGATTTTTCAATGAGTAAAACAGTATTAGAAGAGATTTGGGATGATTTCCCGCAACTTGACCATACTGAAATCAGAACTGCATTGGGTAGATTCTTATTCAAGGGTGAAGATGTCTTCAAATCAGTAGGTGTTTTATCAGGGGGAGAAAGGGTTCGATTAAGTCTTATCAAACTCATGTTGTCACAAGATAACTTCCTGGTTCTGGATGAGCCAACCAACCACCTTGATATACAAGGTAAAGAAGCATTAGAAAATGCACTAACATCTTATGATGGTACCATGCTCTTTGTTTCTCATGACCGATATTTTATTGATAAAATAGCAACCGATATATTAGTCTTAGAAGATGGTAAGATTACTCATACTCAAAAATCGATGACTGAGGTTATCAACGAAGAAAAAACTGTTGCTAAAGAAATTAAGAAAAGTTCTAAAGAAGACTTTGTTAATTACAAACGTCTACAAAGAACAGCTAAGAAATTAGAAGAAGAACTACTCTTACTTTATGAAGAGTTAGAACTTCATCGAGAATCTCGTTTTGATCCTGATATCTATCATGATTTTGAAAAGATGAACGAGGTCAATGCAGTTATCGATGCCATTCATAATGACATTAAATCAAAAGAATCAGATTGGACTAATATTGTGATGACTTTAGAAGAGATGGATGAGTAGAGTCTAATCCTAAGTTAAACTTTTAGAAAGTGGTTGATTATGAAAAAAGATTATGATTATGATGCCATGCTTAAAGGTGAACTATACTTAGCAAGAGGTATCTCAAAAGAAAATAATGCAGATGAAGCTCGTGCTTTAAGTCAAAGAATCAATCAGTTACCAATTGGTGATCGCGATGAAATTGTTAGACTTGAGAAAAAGCTTTTTGGAAGTACTGGAGAGAATGTCTATGTCAATCCTCCATTTTACATAGACTATGGTAAGCATATATTCATGGGTAACAATGTCTATTGTAATATGGACTGTGTATTCCTTGATGTTAACACTATTACTATTGGTAATAATGTTATGTTAGGACCGCGTGTTAATTTATTTACTGCAGGTCATCCAATCGATGCTGATGTACGCATCTCAGATTTAGAGTTTGGTTTACCCATCGTAATCGAAGATAAAGTCTGGATTGGTGGTAATGCCACAATTTTACCTGGTGTTACAGTTGGAGAAAATAGTATCGTAGCAGCAGGGGCTGTTGTGACTAAAGATGTACCAGCAAATTCTATAGTAGGTGGTAATCCTGCACGACTCATTAGAATGATAAATGAAGAAGATAAATCATTTTGGGAAAGCAAATCTAAGCAATATTTTGATAATAAAGAAAAATACTAAGATATTTGCAAATCAATGAATCGTGACAAATGATTTCCTTGATTTGCTTTTTTATTGTAATAATTTGTACTTTAATTTCACCTTATGAAACGAGTAATGAGAAACTAAATTTACGATCAAAAATTATAAGGATAAACATTTTCAAGTTACGATTTGGGGATGCGGACATAATCCTGGACCAGATTTATAACAGGAGGTATGCATGTATTCACTACAAAAGAAAAAAAAAGATATCGATTTATTAATAAAGTATGCTTATGTTTATAGACAGGTAATACGAGAGCTTGGTTACCCTAATAGCAGGACTACTTTAATTAAATGGAATAAAGAAGTTAAAGAAATGGGAAAGCTAAAGGATTGTTATAAGAGAATACCAAAATATTCAGACG
>JBGXRX010000058.1:0-5462 GCA_041811795.1 Erysipelothrix sp.
CAGGAGATGTTTTACAATAGAACTTGGGAAAATATTAGTATTGAATCTTTTATAGAATATTTGAATACTTATCTAGAATGGTATTCAAATGATAGAATTAAATCTTCGTTAAATGGAATGAGTCCAATTAATTTCCGAAGAAGTTTAGGATTGCTCGTTTAAGTCCAAGAAATTGTCTGCACCCCAGAACTCTACATTATAGACGAACCTACTACAGGTCTTCATATGTCAGATATAGAAACACTGATGGTCATCCTCAACAAGTTAGTTGATAACGGATAATCTATTATCCTAATCAAACACAATATTGAAGTCATGAGACAATCAGACTACATTATCGATATGGGACCAGGTGCTTGTCACTTAGGAGGTAAGGTAGTTAATTCTGGAACACCCATTAATCTGGTTGATCATAAGGAATCCCTAACGGTTCAATACGCCTTCACAAAATAGCAAAACAACCCTTGAGAATTCTCTCAAGGGTTGTTTTGCTATATAATAGTTTTTTACTTCATTAATTCAATAATATGCTCTTTTGTAATCTTATATTCTTGGAATAATGCATTACCAGGGCCAGATTGACCGAAAGTATCAATACATAAGTACTGTCCTTTAAATCCAATGTATTTACCCCATGACATAGATGAACCTGCTTCAACTACGAGTCTATCCTCAATGTTGAAAGGTAATATACTTTCACGGTATTCTGAACTCTGTAACTCAAATAATTCAATAGAAGGCATAGAAACAACTCGAACTTTTTTACCTGAAGTGTTGAGTACTTTAGCCGCTTCAACAGCGACATGCACTTCTGATCCAGTTGCAATAATGATGGAATCAAAGTTTTCAGCATCTGCTACAACATAACCACCCTTTAGTGCACCTTCACTTGTTCCTTCAAGCTGAGGTAAGTTTTGACGAGACAATATTAGTCCATGTGGTTGAGTCTCACTAGACAGTGCGCTAATCCAACCATAAGCTGTTTCTTTAGCATCTGCTGGACGGTAAGTAATGAAGTTAGGCATTGATCTAAACATCGTCAATTGTTCAACTGGCTGGTGTGTAGGACCGTCTTCACCAACTCCAATAGAATCGTGAGTAAGAACATACGTTAATGGTAATTTAGATAAAGCGCTCAGACGAGCCATTGGTTTCAAGAAGTCAGAGAAAACGAAGAATGTAGCTACATATGCCTTTAGACCACCATACATTGTCAATCCATTTCCGATGGCTGCCATTGCATGTTCCCTTACACCAAAGTGAAGATTTCTACCTGAATAATTATTGGCACTAAATGATTCTTCGTTTTTCATTAATGTCATTGTAGAACTTGCTAAGTCAGCTGATCCTCCCATCAGATTAGGATACAGATCTTTTAGTCGATTAATCATAATACCTGATAGATTACGTGTTGAATCATCTTTGGAGTCAAATTCGACTAGACTTTCGTTAGCTAATAGCTCTTCAATGGTAATTGATCTTTGGTCTTTCATGAATTGCTCGTGTAGTTGAGGGTATTCTACTGAATACTTTTCTAACATAGTATTCCATTGTTTCAATGACTCGTTACCTTTTTGAATTAACTCAGAATAGTGGTCTTTAACTTCATTAGGTACGAAGAATGAGTCTTGAGAAGGAAAATCTAAATTATTCTTAAGTGTTTCAATACCCTCTACTCCAATAGGAGCACCATGAGCTGCATTAGAGCCTTCAACAGGTGTACCAAAACCAATTCTAGTTTTTACTTCGATAAATGATGGTCTATCAAGGTTTGATTTAGCCTTAGTAATGGCCTCATTCAGAGCGACTAAATCGTTACCATCTTCTACTAAATAAGTATCAAATCCGTATGCTTCATATCTTTCTCTAACATTTTCACTAAAGGCTATATCTGTTGAACCTTCGATTGTAATATTGTTTGAATCGTAAAGTACAATCAAACGACCAAGTTTTAAAGTTCCTGCTAGTGATGAAGCTTCTGAAGTAATTCCCTCCATCATACAACCATCACCTGACAAGACATAAGTATAGTTATCAAATAAGTCATAGCCCTCTTTATTATACTTAGAAGCTAAGTGTTCTTGAGCCATTGCCATACCAACAGCACTTGCTAATCCGGCACCTAAAGGACCGGTAGTAGCTTCAACACCATGTGTATCACCTAATTCTGGATGACCTGGTGTATTAGATCCAAGTTGTCTAAAATTCTTCAAATCATCTAGTGAAACATTATAACCAAATAAATGAAGCAAAGAGTAGTACATTGCTGATGCATGACCAGCTGATAGTACAAATCGATCTCGATTAATCCATTTACTATCTTTAGGACTGAATTTCATATGCTTAGCCCATAATGAGTATGCAATCGGAGCTGCTCCCAATGGCATTCCCGGGTGTCCTGAATTTGCTTTTTGTACCTGATCTACAGAAAGTGTACGAATCGTATTAATAGCTAGTTGTTCAATATTTTGTGTCATCTTTTCCTCCATAAAAGATTCCACTTTATAGGTGGAACCTTAGTTAAATATTCTGTTAAATTACACTTAACGCTAAGTCGTGATCTTCTTGTGGTGTTAACCCTGTAACAGTAATAACACCAATCATAGTACCATTCTCGTCTAAGACTGGAACCGCACCACCAGTTAGAGTCATATCTTCATAACTATATCCGTACTTACTATTAAATTCATCTTGATTATAGTTATTCTTTTCTGCAATTGATAAAGATGATTGTCCAAATGTTAAAACTACATTTCTCTTTCTTCTTAACCAATTTGCTTTATCTTTACTTAAACGTGGATCCATGTAAGATAGTAAAACACGATCGATCGCATACACTTCGTAAGCTATCATTAAATCATCTTCTTCAATCCGTTTTCTAAATTCATCATGGATTCTGTTTAATGTATTACTATCTAATTGTTTCATATGTCTCCTAATCAATTCCTAAGATATCTTTAACCTTAGTAGTTACAGATTGTACCTGTACCCCATAAATAATTTGATAAGAATTACCACCGATGACAGCACCCATTGCTTCTAGGTCTTTCATCCATGCATCTTCATCAACAACTAAACTAGGGTCTTTAACTGTGACACGTAGTCTAGTAGCACAGTTGGATACAGATTCAATATTATTTTTTCCACCAAATGCTTCAACAATTCTTAATTCTAATGAACCTTCAGATCCACTTCCTTCTTTAATTGATTTATATTCTTTTTTAGTCATTAAATCCACTTTGCCATCATCTGCACGACCTGGTGTCTTAAGATTTAATTTAACGATAGCTACCTTAAAGACAAAGTAATAAACCGCAAATGTGATTGGTAGTAAGAAGATTAAACTCATTGCATGAACCTTTTGAGGTTGGAATAAGTTTGGAATCATAAAGAGCAGTGCAGTACCGTTAATTGAAATAGCAAATACTTCAGCAATAACATAGGCTAATCCACATAGTGGAGCATAGATGAAGAAGTAAAGTACCGGAGCTAAGAATAAGAATGTATATTCAATCGGCTCAGAAATACCTACAAGCGCTAATGTAAATACCGCTGGAATTAATACCGCAGCAACACGTTTCTTGTTTTCTGGTTTTGCTAGTTTATACATTGCAAAGGCTGCCCCTGGTAACCCTGCTAATTGGAATAATAAACGTCCATTAGTAAAGTTTCTAACTAAGTAGCCAGTTGCTGTTGCACTTGCTGCCTGTCCATTCATAATGTTTTTAACACCTTCAAATAAAACACCATCTATCATCATTGTTCCACCAACTGCTGAATACTCAATTGGGAAAGCAATAAGATGATGAATACCAAGAGGCAATAATGCTTTATCTAAGGTACCAAAGATAAATGTACCAAAGAGTCCTGATCGCCCGATAAATCCTGTAATTGCCGCTAATCCAGCTGCAACAATTGGCCAAGCGTAGTATGTAGCAATAGCCAATGGAATTGAAGCTAGTGTAACCATGATAATTACCATCTTAGTTCCTGCAAAGAAACCTAACATCTGTGGTAATACTGTATCAACAAATTTATTGTGAATCCATGCTGCTACTAGACCTGTGATAATACCTGAAAAGATCCCCATATTGTACGTGAAGATCCCCAATGTTTCTCCCCATAAACTGTTAAATTGTAATGCCGCATTTTGTGTCAATCCTGATGTCACAAGAGCATCAACAGTTGTTGTATCTGGTGTCCAACCTTGAGCCCCTGCATACCCTTGAATGGATACCATGTAACTCATGTAAAGAACTACAGAAGCAAATGCTGCCCACCCTTTTTCTTTTTTTGCTAAAGTGAAGGCAATACCTATTGCAAACCATAATTGCAAGTTATTCATAAACATGAAACCAAGACTTGTAATTAGTGAGAATAGAGTATGAATAATTGTTCCATCTGGAATGATATAGTTTGTAAAGGCAGAACCAATACCAACATAAAACCCAACTAGCACTAATAGAATTATTGGAACCATCATGGCTCCTGAAAAACTTTGAAGCTTATCTTGTACTTTCTTAAACATTTTATTTCCTCCTTTTGAATAACTTAATAATACATTATGAAAGCACTATCATAAAGTGCTCAATACACACATATATTACCTAATCAATGTGGCAACTTATAGTTTATTTAATTAGATTTTTAATGGCAACAACATAGATTTCCAATGCTTTGAACAAGGAACTTATCGGCATGGTTTCATTGGACATATGCGGTCTTGGATCTTCACCTTCAAATGTTGCCCCAAAAGCAACTCCACGATCTAAGACTCGAGCGTAAGAGGCCCCGCCTTTAGTGAGTGTGTCTGCCTTTTCTCCCATAACTTGGCTATAAGCTGATTGTAGTGACTTGATTAAATCACTTTTCTCATCAACAAATAATGGTTCCATGATCTTAATTACCTCACCCTTAAATCCGTTTTCTGACTCTAAAGATTTGAATTTATTGATTATTGTTGCACTTGAAATCGAAATTGGATACCTTACATCCAAGCAAAGTTCATAGCCCGTCTTGTGAGAATTTAAAGACATCATACAAACACTTAGATCATTCATTGATTCGTGACTCACTGCCAAATCTAACTTTTGGCCTTTATAGTCATTATGAAGATAAGTATTAATGAATTGATTCACTCTGGTTTTACTAAATTCTCCTTGGTCAAAGAATGCATCTATGGCATTCTTTCCTCTTTGAGGATTTCTAGAAAGGTGTTTATCTCCAATATATTGCTTCCCATTAACATCAAGTTCATGGCATAGGAAGTTCAATCTTGGCTGGGAGGAATACTCTTCTACAACTTCTTCCTCAAAGTTCAATGAAATCTGGAATACTCCCATTTCACCATTTACGATTGGAAAATTCCCATCAGGTGAAAATCCGTAAACAGGTTGTGGGTTATGAGCAAAATAATGATCCATACACTCCCAAGTAGTTTCTTCTGTTTCACCAACAATTAC
>JBGXRX010000059.1:0-8552 GCA_041811795.1 Erysipelothrix sp.
GTAGTTGAAGTTCATGATAGACAACCATTGAAGTTTGATGCTTTACCTATAAAAGGTCTGTTGGATCAGGAAAGTATAATAAATAATGAACTCTATGAATTAGCTCAATGGATGTCTTACAATACAGTAAGTCCGATGATTCAGTGTCTTCAAACTATATTACCTAATCAACTTAGACCAACATCATCAAGTAAGGATGCCAAGTTGATACGATATGTTAGGAAAACAGGGTTTTTAGGAAAACTAACACCAAAGCAAAAAGAACTTATTGATCAGATTGAAGATTCAATGACTTATAGTCAAGCTCGATCTATATATTCAAATGTTAAGAAACTAGTAGACACAAATGTGCTTGAAGAGTTCCTAATGGAAGCAGTTCACGAACCGTTAGTAATAGATGTGTCTTCATTTGATCTAACTCTAAGTGATGATCAAAAAGTAGCTTTGGAGTCTATAGAGCTTAAAAAGTCGCATACTTATTTATTAAAAGGTGTAACTGGCTCAGGTAAAACTGAAGTTTACCTTCAGAAAGCTAGAGAAATTTTAGCTGCTGGTGACCAGGTACTTATTCTAGTACCAGAGATTTCATTAACCCCTCAAATGATAGAGAGAGTCTCCAAGCGTTTTGGAGAAGATGTTGCAATCTACCATTCGGGCCTTAACCAACAGGAAAAATATGAGCAATATAAACGAGTACAGAAACAAGAGATATCTATTGTTGTAGGTACTCGTTCAGCAATTTTTCTCCCATTTTCTAAACTCGGATTAATAGTAATGGATGAAGAACATGATGCATCTTATAAGCAAAGCAAGGTTCCTTATTACCACACTCGTGATATCGCCATAGAACGCAGTTTAACTCATGTGTGTCCGTTGGTGTTAGGGAGTGCTTCGCCGTCACTGGAGACCTATGCAAGAGCTCTTAAGGGTGTTTATACATTGTTGGAACTTAAGACACGTATCAATCAAAACATGCCTAGTGTTAAATTAATTAATACTAGGGAAGTCATTAAACAAGGTGGTAACCCAACCCTTACGCCTCAACTATTGGAAGCAATAAAAGTAAGGTTGGATAAGGGTGAGCAAGTCATGTTACTGCTTAACCGCAGAGGATACCATACTTATATCAAGGACCTTAAATCTGAAGGGGTACTACAATGTCCTAACTGTGATATAGCACTAAACTACCATCAGTACTCGAGATCTTTAAAATGCCACATTTGCGGATTTGAAGAAGCTTGGGTTCCAGGACACAACCATGAATTGATGGGTATGGGTGTTGGTACTCAAAAGTTAGTCGAGATGTTGGAAAGTGTATTTCCAGGAGTTTCAATTGGGAGAATGGACCATGATACAACCCGTACAAAGGGAGCGCACGCTCGCATACTCAAGGCATTTGAGAGCAAAGAAACTCAAATCTTAGTAGGAACTCAAATGATCGCTAAAGGATTAGACTTTGAGAATGTCACTCTAGTAGGAGTTATTAGTGCTGATTCATCACTGATTCATGCCGACTACAGAACTGTAGAAACAAGTTTTAATCTCTTACTACAAGCAGCCGGAAGATCAGGACGTGGGGATAAACAGGGTGAGGTTATCATTCAGGCTCAAGATCCTAATCACTATGCCATTGTCTATGCTAGCCACCATCAATATGACAACTTCTTTAAACAAGAAATGACCTACCGTAAGATGGGATCATACCCACCTTATACGTATCTAATAACAGTCATGTTCCAAGGGCAAGATGCCCTTAAAGTAGAAGAGGCCTGCAACAACTTCAAAAGCATCTTTAACAACCAAGATATCAGAGTTATTGGACCATCCAATGTACGTAAACTTAATACACTTTATAAACATCGACTCATCCTTAAGGGACGTAATTTAAGGATGATGTTAGAGGCCATACATGGTACACTTATAGTGTACCGATTAAGTAATAGAATAGGAGTTAGTGTGGATGTGAATCCACTCACTATCGATTAATTATGAGAAGAGAAATAGCATATAAAGTACTAAGCGAGGTAACATTTAAAAATCGCCACGCCCACATAGTATTGAAAGAATTAAAATTAGAAGCACAAGACCAAGCCTTTGTGTCTGCTTTAGTCTACACAGTTTTACAAAACATGATGTTTATTGACTATCAATTCGCTGATTTAGTAGACGGTAAATTACCAAAGGAAGTTAAGTTAGTAATCCGTATGGGATTAACTCAACATTTTAAAATGAATGATATTCCTGACTACGCTGTTGTTAATACTTCAGTAGAGTTAGCTAAGGGATTAAAACTACATCGTTATTCTGGTGTTGTTAATAAAGTCATAAAGAAAGTTATAGCTCGTGGTGAAAGAGCCATTGAAGGGGATGCACTTGAAATAGCTTCCATTCAACACTCTATGCCACTTTGGATTATGAAATTACTAAAGGCTCAATATTCAGAAGCGTTTTCAATTGCTTATGCAGAATATTGCCAATCCATTAAACCAACCTATATCCGTATGAACGGTTTAAATCCATCAGAGTTTGATCCAGAAATTATGGAACAAGTTGGAAATAGCATTGTTGCTAAACAAGGACTCTTCAGATCACCATTTCTAATTGAAGGACATGGTGTGGTTCAAGATATCAACTCTCAAAAAGTTGTACCATACATGGATCTAGAAGATGACCTATCAGTACTGGATTGCTGCTGTGGTCCAGGTACTAAAACACTACAAATTGCAGACATGATGCACAATACTGGAATCATTCATGGTGTTGAACTCCATGAAACAAGAACTCAAGCAACACAAGAGTTAATGGATCGTGCAAAAGTTACCAATACTGAACTCATCACATCTGATGTATTAGAGTTTGTGAATGATATTGAATACGATCGTATCTTATTAGATGCACCATGTTCAGGTTTAGGAGTTTTATCTCACAAGCATGACCTTCGTTATCATATCTTCCCACAAGACTTAGATGCACTTGTAGCATTACAATCAGATATGTTAGACCATGTATCAAAAATGTTAAAAGTAGATGGCCTTTTAGTTTATGCAACATGTACTTTAAACAAGAAAGAAAACGAAAGACAAATTCAAGCTTTCCTTGAAAGACATGACAATTACAAATTAGTTAAAGAAGAAACTACCAACCCAATGGAAACATCAGGGGATGGATTCTACTTCGCACAATTAGTAAGAATATGTTAAAATAGATTCTAGGAAATGAGGGGCAAAATGATTAAATATACATCTGTTAGTGATATTGGACTAGTTAGAAAAGAAAATCAAGACGACCTATCAATAATAGAGCACGAGGGTGCTCTTTTAGCATTCATCTGTGATGGTATTGGTGGGTCCAATGGTGGTTCAGTCGCTTCAAGTATGACAGTAGACTTGATTAGCAAAGACTTTCTACAGCAAGAAGCATTTGAATCACTAGAAGCTATTGAAAGTTGGTTTAAAGCTGCTTTAGCTAAAACCAACGAACTTGTATTCAAGGCAAGTCTTAAAAACATAGCTTACCAAGGTATGGGTACAACACTCATTGCAGTGGTTTTGACACTCAAAGGCAGCGTTGCTTTTAACATTGGTGATTCAAGACTTTATCACTATCAAAATAAAACACTAGAATGCTTAAGTCATGACCAAACTTTTGCATATGAAATGTATCTTAGAAATGAAATTAGAGAAGATGAAGTGGATACTCATCCTAAACGAAACATTCTTATGAATGCAGTTGGGATTGATTCCAAAATTCACTTCGAAACAATTAAATTAGATAATGATTGGGAACATCTGTTATTATGTTCAGATGGTTTGCATGGTTATGTTCCTCATGATTTAATGCAAGCATCGTTTGAAATTGAAGACATTATTGAACGTCGAAATGTACTTTTAGAAAACGCACTTGGAGCAGGTGGGTATGATAATATTTCTATCATACTGATAGAAAGGAACTCACTATGAATCAATTATTAGGAAATCGTTACAAGTTGATGAAGCGCATTGGTCAAGGTGGTATGGCAGATGTATATCTTGCTAAAGACACAGTCTTAGAGCGCGAGGTAGCAATCAAAATATTAAGAGGGGATCTTTCATCAGACCCAGTTGCACTATTACGCTTCCAACGTGAAGCCAATGCAGCATCAGGACTTAATCATCCCAACATTGTAGAAGTATATGATGTGGGTGAAGACAATGGTCGGTACTACATTGTAATGGAACTGATGACAGGAACTACATTAAAAGAGCTTATTGGTAGAAGAGGTTCACTAGATAAATATGAAGCTGTTTCAATTATGGAACAACTCATCAAAGCATTATCTAAAGCTCATGAGAATCAAGTGATTCATCGTGATATCAAACCACAAAACGTATTGGTTCTATCAGATGGAACAGTTAAGATTACGGACTTTGGAATTGCACTTGCAGAAGATGCATTACAACTTACAAAATCAGATTCTGTTTTAGGATCAGTTCACTATCTTGCACCTGAGTGCTCACGTGGTGAGGGAGCAAGCGTTCAATCAGACATTTACGCATTAGGAGTTGTTCTCTATGAACTCTTAGTAGGAGATGTTCCATTTAGAGGTGATGCTCCAGTAGAAGTCGCAATTAAACACATGCGCGATCCTTTCCCATTAGTACAAAAATTCAATCCATCACTACCTAACTCATTAGCTAATATCATTGCTAAAGCAACTCATAAAAATCGTATTTACCGCTATTCATCAGCACAAGAATTCTTAGAAGACATTCAAACTTCACTAGATGAGGACCGTGCGGACGAACCCCTATGGGAACCAAGTCCTGTTGAGGATGAAGGTACTAAAATTATTACAAAACTTGAAACCTTTGAAGAAGAGGAGATACCATCAGCTCCTACTTTGACAAATGCACCACAGCAAAATAAGAAACGCAAAAACTTAATTATTGCTGCTGTTGTAACATCTGTTCTATTAGTAGCACTTGTTATCTCTTTACTTAGTAACTCAGGTAAAAACACACCTTTAGATATACCTCAAGCAATTGGGGTCAATGTTGAAGATGTTGTGACTTCACTTACAGGTATAGGCTTAAAGGTGAATCCACACTATGACTTCGAATTCTCAGATGAGTATGAAAAAGACTTAGTTACTGAAACTATTCCACCACTAGATGATGAGAATATTAAAGTAGGATCAACAATTAAACTTAAGGTCTCTCAAGGACTGAGATTACTTGTTAAGGATTATACGGGTATGTCAGTTGATGAAGTTAAACAAGCACTTGAAGGTTACAATGTAACTATCAGAATTGAAAAAGAAGTTAAACCTGATGTTAAGTTAGACCATGTCATCTCACAAAGTGGCATTGTAGAAGGTGATCGAATTGAGCCCTTTAGACGCTATGAGTTAACACTCGTTGTATCAGGTGAGAAAGAAACTATCATCCCATCTGACATCATTGGTAAAGATATCAAAACAGTCAAAACTCAACTTGAAGAAGAAGGGATCAGTGTTAAGTTAAGTAAACTTAATGTATCTGATGTTCCATCATCCATGATTGATGACATTAAATATGATGTTGTTATTCGATCAACTCCAGGTGCAGGAAGTTACTATGTGCAAACTTCAGGTTCAGTAGTCGAACTCTTCTACTACGATATTGCAGATAAACCAGTTATTGAAGAACCGGAAGTACCTGAAGAAAATCCTGAGGAAAAACCAGGAAAACCAGAAAAACCAGGAAAACCAGAAAAACCAGATTCGGAAAAATCTGATACAGAAGAACCAGGCGCCACAACACCATAGAAACAGGAGAGATTATGAAAGAAGCACTATTAATTAGTATCGTATCAAATCGCTATCAGATATTCTTGGATGGTGACATTCATGTTGCAACAGCAATGGGGAAATTACGCCTTGGTGATAAACCACTGGTAGGAGATCGCCTCTTGGTTGATTTTATTGAAGAAAAGTGGGTCATCCAAAAAGTCATCAATCGTAAAAATCAATTGGTAAGACCCTTTGTTGCCAATGTTGACCAAGCTTTAATTGTTATGTCCTTGAAAGAACCTGATTTCTCATATACACTAGTTGATCGTCTTATCTTTCTAGTAGGTTATTCAGAAATTGAACCCATTCTAGTCTTATCTAAGGCTGACTTAGTTGATCCTTCTATGATCGAAGAAGTCCTTCATGAATACCGTAATTACAAGGTTATTGTCAGTGGCCATAATCTTCCAACAAAACCTCTTGAAGATATACTCAAAGGCAAGCTATCCGTTTTAGCAGGACAATCCGGTGTTGGTAAGTCTTCCATTCTCAACCGTATCAATGAGAATTTTAAACTAAACACACAAGAGATATCCAAAGCATTGGGTCGTGGTAAACATACGACTCGACACAACCAACTTTATGATGTCGCTGGCGGATGGATCGCAGATACACCAGGATTCTCATCACTCGACTTTTCACTCTTAGATAAACTCACTTTCTCCCAAAGAATACCCGACTTTCAACCCTATGATGGTCAATGTCGCTATCGCGATTGTAAACACCTTAAGGAACCAGGATGTAAGGTTAAAGAAATGGTAGAAGAGGGAGTCTTATCCCAAAGTCGATACGACCACTATGTAGAATGTTTTGAAATGATAAAGGAGCCAAGACTATGAATAAGATTGTAGCACCATCAGTATTAGCAATGGATTTCTCAGATATGAAAACTCAACTTAAACGAATTGCAGTAGGTGGAGCCAAATGGATTCACTATGATGTTATGGACGGTGTCTTTGTACCTAACATTAGCTTTGGTCCAGATCTTATGGCCCAAATTAAGAAGCACTCAGAAGGTTTTATGGATGTTCATTTAATGATTTCAGACCCAGTTAAGTATTTTGATGTATTCATCGAAAAAGGGGCACAAGCAATTACTTTCCACATCGAATCTATGGATTCTGTTGAAGATACACTTGCTGCCATTAAATATTTAAAATCAAAAGATATTATGGTAGGTATCACTTTAAAACCAGGTACTGAATTATCAACAATCATTCCTTACTTAAAACAAGTCGATCTTGTTCTAGTTATGAGTGTTGAACCTGGATTTGGTGGTCAAAGCTATATTCCTGAAATGGCAGATCGTATTAAGCAATTAGCAGAAATGCGTAATCTTAATAATTATTCATACTTAATATCAGTTGATGGTGGTATCAATCGAGAAACTGGTAAGATCAGCCGTGAAGCTGGAGCAGATGTTCTTATTGCTGGCTCATATGTCTTTGGTGAGGATATTGAAGCTGCTGTAGCATCACTTCTATGAATCCAGTAACACTTGTCTTAGGTGATATAACAGGCCCTCTATACGGTCCTGTTATTGGTGTTGATTACGGTGCTTATCTCTGTGCTTCTTTAGAAGTTCAAATGATGCAGGCTGTAGGTGATTTTGATTCCGTCAACGCCAAGCAAATGGCTATCATCAAAGATTACGCTCAAGAAACAATCATCTTAGACCCAATTAAAGATGTCACAGATTTCGCCTATGCTTTAAGTCTATGCGATAACTATGATCAGATCTTTGTTTATGGAGCACTGGGAAGACGCCTCGATCACGAGATGATTAATCTCTTTAAGGCATTTCAAGATCCACGTATTATCCTATTGGATGACAAGAACAAAATTCAATCCTATCTTGTAGGGGAGTACACCTTTACTCATGAGAACTATAAGTACTTCTCAATCATTCCATTTGAAAATGCCAAGATCAGTCTTAACAACTTCAAATACCCACTCAGCAATCGTTCGATTAAACTCTACGACGATTATCTTACTTCTAATGAAGTATTAGAGCAGGGAAGCCTTGAAGTTCATGAAGGACGTATCTTAGTAATCCAATCAAACGACTAAAAAGCCGCCGACAATTTAATGTCGACGGCTTTCTTTTCATATTGGGTATAAAAAAAACGGTTTACTTACCGTTTATTTTATCGAGCAGCTTGTGCTTTCAAAGTTTTTAGTGCTCGGGCGGAAACACGGACACGAGTTGGTTTTCCGTCTACCATTATAGTAGCTTTTTGTAAGTTTACAGACCATTTACGTCTTGTAGCTTTTAATGAGTGAGAACGATTGTTCCCTGACATTGTTTTCTTACCTGTAATTGAACATACTCTTGGCATACCGTAACCCCCCTTTCTTTATCTTATTTTTAGTTTCGTTATTATCGGCTAATAAAGCAATCTTAACGCTTGATAACTATACCATAATAAAAACACTGGTGCAAGTCAATCAATAATAATAATTCAAATTTAATTGAGCTGTTTTCAGGTTCAGATTAGAGCCTGGAAAAGCTTTTAAAAAGGAAGCTAATATAGGGATTAATTTCTTGTAATAGTGAGGGTCTAATTCGGATTTTAAGGATGATATATTATCTTGTTTACTGATACCTGTAATTAAATTTAATCAACTACATTGACAATCGTCTATATAGAAAGTAATCTATATGGGCAGGGAGGGCAATGTATGTCTGAATCAAATTATGTATTATATTTCAAAGCTTTAGCAGATGAAACAAGACTGAACA
>JBGXRX010000060.1:0-8902 GCA_041811795.1 Erysipelothrix sp.
AAGATCAGTAATATCAGAACATCAAGCACCGGAGATCAGTGGTTGAAACAGTTCTATTGATAAACTCATAAGATAAGCTGAAAGCAGAACTATTGGTAACTTTTTCTTATAAATTAAGGGTTATAGGAATCCAAACGGAACCATGATAACAATGTTTAAAATAATCTGAACTTTGTAATTGCCCCTTTGCATCAATAGGTCCACATAAGGCCTCAAATTCATTCCAATATAAGGATGATTAAAGATCAAAGGTAAATTTGAGATTATAGGCATGAGTGAAACAAGTAATACACCACATAGATACAAATAGAAAAACACTCTTTAAGAAAAGTTAAGCACCCTTCCATTTTTTATAGAAAACATAACGATAGAGTAATGCTAATGCCAGAATATCTGGAATAATTCTATACAATCTGATAATTTTCCCCAACCCATAATACAAAGATCTTAATATTGTTTAGGTAATGGATAAATAATATTGGTAAAGAGCCAATCTACAATCATCCAGAAAATATAAGTAAAACCAATGACAGCAACTATAATAATTGTGTCGTTTTGACTTAATCCAACTAAGTTTAAGTATGATGCAAAAATGTAACAAATTGCGATTAAGATACTAGATGATACCAATAAGACTGCAATTCTAATCCAGTTCATTGGCTGGAATATTTTTACTACCAACATATAGGATAAGAAGATAACAATGTAGTAAAGCATGGATTGTCTTGATGCTAAATCAATATTAAATGTGAAGAGTAATATATAGGCTAAGGATAGCGATATACCAATTGGTAATATATTTCTTAGTACCTGTTTTACAATGCCCTCCTTAGGCTTAGCAAAGGATGCTTCGAAGGTTACTAGTGTTGAGGGTAAACCTTCAACAAACATTGACATTATTGTCATTTGAATCGGTATGAATGGAAAACTAGAATTCGTAAAGATTGAAAATACAGTAAGAATGAAAATAGTAAGTGTCGCTAGATAGTACATGGAAGCAGAACGAGCAATGTTATTAGTAACTAAACGCCCTTCCATAACAACCTCTACCATTGCAGAGAATTGATTATCCAGTAATACTACTTCAGCTACCGCAATAGCTGCACCTGATCCTGCACCCATAGCTACAGAACAGTCTGCTGATCTTAGGGCTAGAACATCATTAACACCATCACCAACCATTGCGACCCTCTTATTGTTCTTTTGAAGCATTTTAACCATGGTTTGTTTTTGATAAGGTGAAGCTCTACCTATAACATTATAATTCATGACTGCTTCTTCCAACTCTTTATCAGTAGTTAGTGTCGATACGTCAATTGCCTTGTGTCCATTTTGAATTCCCGCAGCACTCGCCACAGCCAGTAGTGTTTTGATATGGTCTCCAGAAATGATTTTAATTTGAACTTCATTATTATTAAAGAAATCAAGTGTTGTAGAAGCATCTGATCGCAGCGCATCCTCAATGATGATATAAGCATAGGGTGTCAAGGGACCATGATCATCATAATCGTCATCCATCTCTTCACTATGAGCTAATAGGAGTACTCTTGAACCAAGATCTTGTTGTAAGGAAACTGATTTAGGTAAAACAATTCCCGGAACCAGAAAATCAGGTGCACCAAGATAAATAGAACCAATATTTGAGAATGTCATTGCTCCCCATTTTCTATTTGATGAGAATGCTAGTTTATGGATAAGCGTTTCATCGCCCTTTGCAGCAAAGTATCCTTGTAGTGCTCTGGTAGTTGAGTCAGAATCTTGAGTATGAAGTAAGTAGTGCTCTAAGGCTCTATCAACAATGCTTGTATCTTTAAGATAAGTAATATCACTTACCGACATGTTCCCTTCAGTTAATGTTCCTGTCTTATCAATACAGATAACATCTACCTTAGAAAGTGTCTCAATAGAATAGACTGATTGAACTAAAGTTTGCTTGCGCCCTAATCGATAGACTGACACAGCAAAGGATATGCTGGCTAATAATACAAGTCCCACCGGCAATAGACCAAGCAGTACTGTCGATGAAGTAACAACTGCTTGTTTAATGGTTTCTTTTCTTATATAGATAGATTGCAAAAGCAGAACAAATCCAATCGGTCCCACAATCTTTACGAAGAAACGGGCAATATCACTGAATGTGTCCATAAGTTCAGAACGCACTTCTTTTAATTTCCGAGCTTCTGTCATTATTTTTTGAATATAGGCCTGGGCACCTACTTGAGTTACTTTAGCATAACCCACTCCTGAGGAAACAAAGCTTCCAGAATATAATAGGTCACCTGCATCTTTATTAACAGACTTGGATTCTCCTGTAATCATGGACTCATTCATTTCCAACTTATCACCTAAGAAACTGCAATCAGCAACTAACTGATCCCCTGTTTTTAGATATACGATATCATCCATTACTAAATCTTCATTGGATACATAAACCATTTTCCCATCACGAATAACCGCATTACTTTGAGCAATCAATACGTTCAATTTAGAAACCGTCTTTACCGATCTTATTATTTGATAGGATTGAATCACCACATTCATAATTAGTACATTAAGAAAGAAAACGGATAAATATTCTTGCACGGCAATAAGAGCCAAAGCAATCATAATCAGGTATAGATTATAGATCCTGAAAATCTGCTCAAATACAATTCGAGCAGATGATTTTGGTTTTTCAACTTCAACACGATTACTTAAACCTTGTTTTATACGCTCACTGACTTCAAGTGAACTTAATCCATTATATTTATTCATCCTCACATACCTCAAAATAACATAACTTAGTATGACCGTATACCTTCTCTTGTGTACATGTAAATTGACTATAAGATTCTTTAAGAGTATGTTGGCTATCAGATTCTACGATTATTATAGAATCATCATGTACCGCATGTTTTACGATCAAAGAGATCATGAAGTCGAAATCTTTGTAGTCATAAGGTGGGTCCATAAATACAATATCAAAAAGTCCATTGTCTTTTTGAATTAAATTCTGTGCATCACCACGCATTAATTTAAAGTTCTTTTCTTCTTTTAACAGTTTAACATTTTCATCGATTATAGCTGCAGCTGGCCCATGATTCTCAAATGCAAGAACACGATCCATACCTCGGCTCAAGGCTTCTAGTCCCATAGCCCCTGTTCCACAGAAAACATCAAGAAAGGATCCTTCTTGAAAGAAGGGTCCTACTTTTGAAAATATAGCTTGTCTAATCTTATCTGATGTAGGACGAGTATGATCTGATTTAAGTGTTTTTAAAGTCCTAGAACGGTGGACTCCTGCTGTAATTCTCATAGTTTCACCTTAGGTCCTTTAGCAATTGTAGATTGAGCAATACCAATAGCAATCATGAATGATAGTTTTGATGAAGTCCCAGAAGAGATCAGTAGCAAGGGAACACCCGTAAGTGGAATCAGTGCTGTGATACCTCCAACATTGAATAGGAAGTGAACCATTAAGTAAGCCGCAACACCCAATAGAATCATGCGGTCACGTTCATACTTCATCTTAAATGCATTTCGTATGAGTGCAAAAAGAATCACACCATAGAAGAATAAGATTATTGCTAATCCAAACATTCCCAACTCCTCAACAATCACAGCTAAGATAAAGTCGGTACGTGCTTCAGGAATATATCCATGTTTACCTAAACTAGAACCTAATCCTCGACCACCCAATCCACCCGATACGAATGAAACAAAACCATTAAATACATGATAGGTTGACTGAAAAGTATCTGTAAAAGGATCTGATACTGTAAGGAAACGTTTATACATATAAGTAGGCATATTAATATTTTCTAAGAAATGAATCCCAGTAGGTGTAGATAAGAAAATAACTGATATAAATCCTAATAGAAACAAGATCATAGTTATCGTTTGTACTTTAGTGATTGTTTTATTTACAGGTACCATAAATACAAAAAAAAGTCATAAAAAGCATAACCGCTGCTGAACCCAGGTCTTTTTGTAAAAGTATAATTATTGCGACACTTATAAATAAGAATGAAAATGGTACACCAACAAGTTCAACAGCTTTCATTTTAGGATTATACTGTCGATCACCTAAATAGACTGCAAATATTAAAATCATAATGATCTTAGCAAACTCAGATGGCTGAATGGTCATACCAGGAAGTTTAATCCAAGCATAAGCCCCACCAACTCTACCAAATCCTAAAGGCACAATGAGCATGAGTAGAGTAATTCCTATCAATGTTAGAGCATGTTTTTTTGCAATTTTGAAGTTAAACCTACGTGCCGCATGCAACATGAAAATATAGGAAACTATAGTAAATCCCAGTTCTTTTATAAAAACTATAAGTAAGTCTTTACCTGTAGCTCCAATTCCAGCATTTGCAGATAAAACCATCAACACTCCAAATATGGATAAGATTATTACTGATATATGAATACCTAAGGAATAGCCTTTGATTTGCTTAGGTATTATTTTACGAATGATATTATTTAACATACAGATATTCTAACATATTTAAGAGCAATTGTATGTGGCACTTTCAAGTCCTCACTACAAAATCCTTGCTAATATTGTATGATTTTTATCAATGATTAAACCCAAAAAAGAGACTTAAAATCTTAAGTAAAAGCTCTTGAAACCAAATATGAAAATTAGTTCAAAAATTACCCTGTCCTAAAGAGACACCTTTCAACCTTATCATCACCAAATAGAGGCTCAACAATTGATAAATTGACAGGTCCCATTTTTGCCAAAGCCTTTAATTATGGCTGAAAATGAGTTATTATAGTAGTAACGAGTTTTTGAAACGACATGACTCATGAATATCTGAGAGGAAGTACACGAATGTATAAAATTAATATGGACACCATCGTCCAAGATACCGACCCGGTTTTACGTAAAAAAAGTGAACCCGTTTCTTTTCCATTGGAAAAATCTGACATAGAACTCATGGAAGACATGCTGAAATATGTAAGGGATTCACGTGATGATGAATTAGCAAAAAAATATAACCTGCAACCTGCAAATGGTATTGCTGCTATTCAAACAGGAGTTGCTAAGCAAATGACTGTTATTATTACTGAGGAAGAAATGAAAGATGGTTCTATTAAAGAAACAGAGTACGCACTTATTAATCCGCGTATTGTGGCTCATTCAGAAAAACAAGTTGCATTATCTTATGGTGAAGGATGTCTATCAGTAAGAGAAGAACATCCAGGCCTGGTACGTCGCTCTTTACGAATTCAAGTAAAAGCTTTTGACTATTTGGCACAAAAAGAAGTTACCATCAAAGCTAAAGATTTATTAGCGATTGTATTACAACATGAAATCGATCATTTGAATGGAATCTTATTCTATGATCACATTAACAAGAAACAACCTTGGGATGCTGAACCTGGCCTCAAGTTGTTAGACTAGGAGAGTATATGAAAGAAATAGATATGAAATTAAGAAAAACCGACACACTGGTTTACGCATTGGGTGGACTTGGTGAAGTTGGAAAGAACATGTACGTTGTTGAACATGATGATGAAATTGTCATCATTGATGCAGGAGTAATGTTCCCAGGTGAAACATTATTGGGTGTTGATTACATCATCCAAGATTACACACACCTTATAAATAATCAAAAGAAAATTAAAGCATTAATCATCACACACGGCCACGAGGACCATATTGGTGGTATTCCATTCTTACTACAAAAAGTAAACATTGAGAAAATCTACGCACCATTATTTGCAAAAGCACTTATTGAAAGAAAACTAGATGAGCGTAAAATTCGTACGAAGCATCCAATTGTTGTTATTGATTCAACATCGTCAGTTAAAACAAAACACTTTGTCTTTGGATTCTTTAATGTAGTTCACTCCATTCCAGATGCATTAGGTATTTTAATCAATACACCTAATGGACGTATTGTTTCAACAGGAGACTTTAAGTTTGACTTAACTCCAGTAGGAACTAATCCTGATTATCAAATCATGGCTTATATGGGAGAAATTGGTGTTACTTTATTAATGTCAGATTCAACGAATGCTGAAGTATCAGGATTCTCAATCTCTGAGTTGGAAGTTGCTCGTTCAATCAATGCAATCTTCAAGAAAACTGATGGGCGTTTAATTGTTGCTACATTTGCTTCAAACGTATACCGTTTACAGCAAATTATTGAAGCTGCTATTGCTGATGGTCGAAAGATTGCAGTATTTGGTCGTTCAATGGAAAACGTTGTTACAATTGCTCGTAAATTAGGACACATCAATGCTACAGATAAGCACTTTGTTACAGCACATCAATTAAAACGATTACCTGCTGATCAACAATGTATCATCTGTACAGGATCACAAGGTGAACCCCTTGCAGCACTAAGTCGTATTGCAAACGGAACACACCGTCAAGTATCCATTATCCCTGGAGATACAGTTGTATTCTCATCAAGTCCAATTCCAGGTAACCAACAATCAGTTTCAGCGGTTGTTAACCACCTAACACGTCGTGGTGCTAATGTACTTACAAACTCACCACTGAACTCACTGCATACAACAGGACATGCTTCAAAAGAAGAACAAGCCCTCATGTTACAGTTAATCAAACCACAATACTTCATGCCAATGCATGGAGAATATAAAATGTTAAAAGCACATAAGCAAACTGCTATTGAAACTGGTATTGATCCCGATCGTATCTTTATTTGTGCTAATGGTGATGTTGTCGCACTTCGTGATGGCGTTGCTTTCCAACCTGATATCCGTGTTCAAGCCGATGACATCTATGTTGATGGAAACGATGCTTCCGGATTATCAACAGCAGTACTTAAAGACCGTAAGATTTTAGCAGATTCTGGATTAGTTTCTGTAATCGTAACGATCGATTCAAGAACTAACAAGATCTTATGTAAACCAAATATTGTATCACGCGGATTCGTCTTTATTAAAGAAAACCAAACACTTCTAAAAGAAGCAGAAATGGTAGTCTTTGAAGCATTGAAGAAACGCATGGAAAGAAAAGTTACTTTTGGTGACATTAAAAATACCATTCGTGGCTCATTAGAACCATTCCTATACAAACATACACAACGTAATCCTTTAGTTATTCCGGTTATCTTAAATCAAAGGGAAGCACAAAATGCGACTCCAAAAGCCAAACCAAAACCAAAGCCAAGACCAAAGAAGACTCCACTTGAAAAAACTACTGATCAAGCTTAGTCTTGTAATAGTACTCATATTGGCCTTAGTCTATGCTGAAGCGGCTTACCTAGCCCCTAATCGCTTTAAAACGCGCTTAGAAACAGTATACTCCAGCCAATTACCGGCTTCATTTGAAGATGTTTCGATAGCCATCATCAGTAATTTAGAAGGTGACATCGACGCATTGAACAAAAGTGTAGATGCACTCAATAAAACTGCCGCTGAAATTGTTATCATTATGGGAAATACCTATGGTAATACAATGGATGAAGAATACTTACTGGCTTTTAATAAAGTTTTATCTAGCATTAAACCCAAATATGGAAAAATTGCTCTAGTAGATATAGAAACTGAAAGACAAGGGCTTAAAACCCTTGGCTATCACGTCATTACAAATGAATCCATTAAGTTACATACCACGAGAAATGAGACAATTAATCTAATTGGTCACAATGAGATTAGTGAACATGCAGTACCTGACTCAGAATCATTTACCATCCTACTTCAAGATGCACAAGGCATTCCGAATCTAGATGGAATTGATTTAATGATTAATGTATTGGACAAAGATAAGTTGGTATCAATCCCCTTCTTACTCAATCCCTATCATCAATCACAAAGTCTAGGTAATACCAGTGTCTTCACACACACTCGTACCGACACTAATACTGATTATCGATTATTTACTAATGCAGAGATTCTAATTATTACACTAAAGAGCCAATAGGCTCTTTTCTTATAAACATTAATTATAGAAAGAAGATGCAAATGAATCACAAACAACAAATTCACGAATGGATTAAAGCATTCACTCCACTCGATACTGTAGTCGATATGACGGCGGGTAATGGTTATGATACCCTATTCCTAGCTCAGCACGCTAAACATGTTATAGCCATCGATATTCAAGAGGATGCCATTATAGCAACGCAAGAGCGCTGTAAAAAACATGATAATATTACCTATCATTTGGGCTCAAATGATTTATATAAATTTGAAACTGATGTTGATGGTCTTGTATACAATCTAGGTTACCTACCAGGTTCTGATAAAAGCATTATAACAACAGCCCACTCGACTGTGACTTCGCTTAAAAATGCATTACCCTTTGTAAAACGATTCATCTCGATTTCCTGTTATCGTAAACACGATTGCGGGGATCATGAATACCATGAGGTTAAAGCATTTGTCAAAGATCACTTCACTAACTATCAAGTCTTAAAGTACGACACGGAATTATCACCCGTAGTCTTTCTCATAAGCATATAAAAATCCCGCATTTCTAAATGCGGGATTTTTATATGAAACTTTTTAGTATTGTGAGTTCACGTTGGTGAATGAGATGGTTAACACCTTCAAGAGGTTTACTGAGTATCTCTAGCCACTCTAAAGGAGTATGCCATTCAATTCCCTCAATCACTTCCTTCTCATAGTCCGTGAGTTGGTTTTTACCCAAGCTTTCCAGATGACAGATGTAGTAATGATGGAAGGATATGCGTTTGATGGTATTGAGGCGTTCAATATAAAGACCTAAATACTTGCCAACACTTACATGGGCACCAACTTCTTCTAAAAGCTCGCGTTTTAAAGCTTCACTGTGGTCCTCTCCCTTTTCAATACCACCACCAGGTATTTCGAAATGATCACGAGCTCCAAATTCATCATGGGTTAGGATATGCATGAAGGCACACTTATCACCATCAAATACAAGACCTCTAACAGAACTTCTTAATCTACTGTA
>JBGXRX010000061.1:0-4984 GCA_041811795.1 Erysipelothrix sp.
CCTAATGATGAAAATGTTATTAAATCAACGACAGTAAAGGGATCACAAATTAACGTCGTTGGTTCTACGGGTTCAGGTGAATCACTTGCTTATGAACTATCTACTGGTGATTACCTGATGGCAAAATACACTAAAGAAATACCAGCTGTTAAGGAAATGACATTTACAGCAGTTACGACTGAAGTAAAAGAAGGTTATGAAGTTCTTCAATTTAAAGATCAAGGAACTCCAATGCCATACATATTCAGAGATAACGATGAGATGGTTATTACTTTTGTAGGTTCAAGTTTTGAAGGAGAATATCCAATTATTGAAGAAGGTCTCTTTACAGGCTTAGAAATCAACAACAGATCAGGCAATATGGAATTACGCATCCCTGTTGATATCAATGATACTTGGGGATACCTAGTTGATTTATCCGGCAATACCATCAAAATAAGAATTAAAAATAGTGTTAAAGAAGTTGAATCTTTCTATCAGCCATTGTCTGGATTGACTGTAGTATTAGATGCTGGTCATGGTGGTAAAGATCCAGGTTCACTGAATCCAAAAGGTGGTACAACCGAAGCACAACTCAACTTAGAGTTTTCTAGCTTTGTAGAAGACCGTCTGGTTGCTCTTGGGGCTAAGGTGGTTAACACAAGAACAGACGATACCTTTGTTAGTCTATGGGATCGAGTGAATATCTTTAATGATAACAATGGAGACTACTTCGTTTCGGTTCACCATAATGCATCAGTCAATACTGGGGTTAATGGTGTTGAAATGTATTATGCCCAAGATGCTGATAAGAAGTTAGCAGAATCATTATCTAAAGATATGAGTGATGTTACCAATCGTAAGAACAGGGGACCATACCAATGGCGCCAATATGTATTACGTAGCTCACTTGGACCATCAGTATTAATTGAAGCTGGTTTTGTAAGTGAAGATAAAGAATTCATAGACCTACAAGATGAAACTAAGCAAATCTTATCTGCAGGAACCGTTGCTGATAACATTGCTAAAGATCTTGTAAGAAGAGTTCAAGTAGCAAAATAAAAGATTACTTGAAATCTACTATCAAGAAAATTATTTATAGATGAAAAGGAAGGGTTACTGAGTAGCCCTTTTCTTCTGTTCGACAACAATTTTAACCGCTAGCGTTATTACTCGTTTAAAATGAAAATGATGAGCAATTAAGTTTCTGGTAAAAAGTAGGGTTATTTAGTGTAGAGGTGTTGACTTATGATGGAAAGAAAGTATAATTGTTATGTTATCAATATACCAAAGACAGTAACGGCATAAAAGCTTAATCATGTTACCGAGGTAAAAGTATAAAACTTTTAAGCTCGTGTCTGTCTGATACGAGTTTTATTTTGTTTGGTTATATTTGATCACCACAACGAACGGAGGTGAATACTTTGCGCGAAGAAATGATTCGAAATAAAGAAGCAGTTGTTGCAGAGATTCAAGAAAAGGTTAATAATTCAGGATCAACAGTAATTGTTGAATACCGTGGATTAAGCGTAGGACAAATGACGACACTACGTCGTGATTTACGTAATGAAGGTGTAGAACTTAAAGTCTACAAAAACTCATTATTCCAACGTGCTGTTCAGGGAACAGATCAAGAAAGCTTAAAAGCTGAATTGGTAGGACCTAACGCAGTTGCATTCGGAGAAGACGCGGTTGCACCAAGTCGTATCCTTGCAAACTTTGCTAAAAAGAACAAAGCTCTTGTTCTTAAAGCAGGAATCGTTGACGGAAATGTTGTAAATCAAGAAGAACTTCTAGAACTATCAACATTACCAAACCACGATGGAATGATTTCAATGTTACTTGGAATGTTCCAATCACCAATTCGTTCATTCGCATATGCTGTGTCACAAGTTGCACAACAACGTGAAGAGAATGAAGGTGCTGAAGCTGTAGAAGTTGCAGTGGAAGAAACACCAGCAGTTGAAGAAACTGTTGAAGAAACAGTAGTAGAAGCTACTGAAGAAGCTTAATAATCAAATAGGAGGACTTATTAAATGGCTAAATTAACATCAGAAGAATTGATCTCATCTCTAAAAGAAATGACAATTCTTGAATTAAACGAATTAGTAAAAGCAATCGAAGAAGAGTTCGGAGTTAGTGCATCAGCACCTGTAGCAGCAGCTGCAGCAGCGGACGTAGTAGACGAAGGACCTAGCGAAGTATCAGTAATCGTTACTGGAGTTTCAGGTTCAAAAGTTGGAGTTATTAAAGCTCTACGCGAAATCACAGGATTAGGAATGATGGAAGCAAAAGCACTAGTTGACAACGCACCTTCACCAATCAAAGAAAACATTTCACCAGCTGACGCAGAAGCACTTAAAGCGCAACTTATCGAAGCTGGAGCAGAAGTAGAAGTTAAATAATTGAATTGAAGAAGTCTGTGAGTCATTACTTTACAGATCATTCAGAAATTAGTAAAAACCGGAGAGAAATTCCTTTCCGGTTTTTAGACTTTGAATATAAAGTGCTGAGTGATGATGGTGTATTTTCAAAAGATGGATTGGATATTGGTACTGAGAGTCTTCTTAAAGTCGTTGTTAAAGAAGATCTTAAAGGAAAGGTAGCAGATCTGGGGTGTGGTATTGGTGTTATAGGGGTAATCCTATCACGTTACTTTGATGTCGAAATTACAGGTTTTGATATCAACTCAAGAAGTGTTGACCTTGCTAATATTAATTTTGAAAGATATGACGTCAAAGGAAAGAACAATCGAGCCGATGGATTGGTAGGAACCTTTGATACAGTCATATCAAACCCACCCATAAGGGTTGGGAAAGAAAAACTCTATGAGCTTTTCGATAATGTGTATGATCACCTAAATACAAATGGCACCTTCGTGTTTGTAATTAGGAAGTCACATGGTGCAGCGAGTGCCCAGAAAAAAATCACTTCGCTTTTTGGAAACTGTACACTCCTCAAAAAGGATAAAGGCTTCTATATTTATAAAGCAGTGCGACTTGACTAGGTCGCTATTTTGTGATAAACTATTTAATTGCATAAGTGTGGATTTATGCGAGTTTTTTTAGTGAGCAAAAAATGTATAAGAAAGGATGGCATAAATGGAAAAAAACCAATCATATAGTGTAAAGAATTTTGGTAATAAAGCAACCCGTCGTGACTATTCGAAAGTAAGTGGAGCTTTGGAGTTACCAAACTTGGTAGAAATTCAAACTCAAGCCTACGAGTGGTTTAAGAATGAGGGGCTTACAGAGGTTTTTAATGAAATCTATCCTATTCAAAGCTACAATGAGAACGTTAAATTAAAATTTATCAGTTACTCATTTGGTGAACCGAAATATGATGTCAATGAATGTCGTGAACGTGAAGCAAACTATGCTGCACCATTACGAGCAATCATGCGACTCGAAGTAATTAATAAACAAACTGGGGAGGTTATCGAAAAAGAGGAAGAAGTCTTCTTAGGTGACCTGCCTTTAATGACAGAAACAGGAACATTTATTATAAATGGTGCTGAACGTGTTATTGTATCGCAAATTGTGCGTTCTCCTGGAGCGTATTTTAAGTCTGAAATTGATGATAAAACAGGTAAAGAAACATTCTTATCTGAATTAATTCCAGGACGTGGTACTTGGTTAGAATTTATGAGTGATGATCGCAAGGCGGCAAACGGACATGTTATTAACATGAAAGTTGACCGTAAACGTACAATTGCTTCAACCATTCTATTTAAAGCACTAGGTATGAGTCTAGACCTAAATGAAGGTGAAGATGCATTTGCTGTTGATAGTTTCAAAACTTTCTTAAAAGCAATGGACTTACCTATTAATGAAGATCATGAAGAGATTGCAAGTGAGGGACGTGAGTTCCTAAGCTTATATGCATTAATGTATACAGCTTACTTTGGTAACCAACAATCACTGATTGATTCACTAGTATTTGATAAAGCAGCAACATTTGAAGATTCATTACGTACAATGTATGAAAACCAAAGAGCTGATGAAATCCCTACTACAGATGGTGCGATTAACTTAATGAACGCTAAGTTCTTAGACCCTCGTCGTTATGACTTGAACAAAGCTGGTCGTTATAAACTTCATAAGAAATTAGAAGTATATAACCGCGTCGCTGGTACACGTCTTGTTGATGATGTTAAAGATGCACATGGTAAAGTAATTTTTGAGAAAGGAACTCTCATTGAAAAACGTGATGATGTTTCACTATTAAAAGCTACTTTAGCACAAGGAAACAACATGAATATATTCCCATTAAAGAATATATTTGCTGCTCCTGATGTCGCAACTTTCGTGATCGATGGCAATCTGAATTTATTCGGACGTATTCTTGCAGAAGATTTAGCATCTAATGCTTATGAGTATGAGCGTGGGACAGTATTAACAGAAGAAGATCTAAAAGCACTAAAAGGGGAGACAGTTAAACTTTATACAGGAATTGTTGCTAAACCGGTAACATTAACTAAAGATAATGCATTCTCAGTATTAAACTATGGATCACGTCTATTTACTTATGGACGATTGCAAGATTCAAAAGGTGCAGATATTCTAACTGCACGTGGAATGTTCTTAGTAGACCGTTACTTACCTAACGTAAATCCACCGAAAATTAACAAAACTAACGAAAAACTAATGTTAGATACATTAGAAAAAGAAGACTTAACATTATGGCTTGTAGGAGCTGCAATGCAAGAAGTCTATGTATACCCATCAGAATTATCAGATCATACTGTTAAATTAGTTGGTAATGACCCACTACTTAATAAGACTACAATCGTTGCTTCTGATATGTATGCTACTTATTCATACATGCTTAACTACATGGAAGGGTTAGGATCAGATGATGATATTGACCAATTAGGGAACCGTCGTGTTCGTTCAGTTGGTGAATTGATTCAAAACCAATTCCGTATCGGTTTAAGCCGTATGGAACGTGTTGTTAAGGAAAGAATGTCCATTTCAAGTGACTCTTCTATCTTAACTCCTAAAAA
>JBGXRX010000062.1:0-9063 GCA_041811795.1 Erysipelothrix sp.
AAAGACGATAATTAGCCCATTTACAATTTGGTGATAGTATTCTATGTGCCTAAGATTGGGGTTGCAATCAGCATTGAATTTGAGTATTATATTAAGGCAATGCCATCATAGTTCAGTGGTAAAATAGAGCAATGGTAATGCTCAGTCCCGAGTTCGATTCTCGGTGGTGGCACCATAATTAATTAGTAAACCATTAACAATAGTTAATGGTTTTTCTTTGTTTCTAAAGGGTTCGGAGAAGGGATTGAAGATTCGTGTATCCCATTACTTATCAAGTTCACCCTGCGTTTCAGTTATAGTAATTTAATTAAATATTAAAGATATGAGAATTTATAAACGATGTGTATTTGTAGAGCGTTCTGTTTTTATAGATTCGCTTATGGTGGATAGTATGAGGTTTCTATGATGAAGTAAAATATTGGATAGTACTATTCACTAAACTTGCATTGTAAAATTTCAATAGTAGAGCTGCATATGCTATCATTGTATTAGAAGTGATGAGGGGTTTATTATGAACGAATTATATTTATGGTTTAAAGAACACCCACTACCTTTGTGGTGGTTAAAAACAACATTCTATTTATTGATTGTTTTTATTGCTATAGTTTTTGCAAGAAAATTTATTAGAAAAATTTTAAATACTGAAGGCAAAGATCATCGAAAGAAAACTGTTTTTCCGATATTTAAAGAAGTACTTTATGGATTGATTTATTTCTTTGCATTCTGTGTCGTTTTAGAAATATTTGGCGTATCAACGACTCCAATTTGGACGATTGCTTCTGCAATGTCAGTGGCTATTGGTTTTGGTGCACAACAGGTTCTTAAAGATATTTTCTCTGGTTTTCTTATTTTATTGGAAGGTCAGTATGTAGTTGGTGATACTGTTGAAATTAACGGTGATACTGGTGAAGTTGAAGTAATCACTTTACGTACAACACAACTTAGGGATGGCGTGAATGGTTCGGTCTACATTATATCTAATGGTGAAATCAGAACTGTAACTAACTTGTCTAGACAATATATGATTGCTGTTGTGGATTTACCGATTCCTTATGATTGCGATCTAGATCAAACATTAGATGAGATTAGAAAAATTGCTGATTCTTATCCAAATAGAAATCCGTTACTAGAAAAAATTGCGGTACTAGGGGTTCGTGATTTTGATGTTAGAAATCTAGTGGTACGCGTTACCTGCAAGACTAAGAGTGGTAAAAACTGGTCAGTTGAAAGAGACTTGCGTAGATACTTTAAAAATGAACTTGAGAAGATTGGAATTTATTTGCCTCATATGAGTGTTTATGTTAGAGAAGTAAAAGAGAGTACTGATGAGTCCTGATATTGTTTTAGGGGTGCTCAGCGCAGTAATGACTTTCTTGGGTTTTATACTGATGGCTGTGGATAAAAAGAAAGCCAAGTCACGAAAGTCTAGAATTCCGGAAAGTACATTTGCTTGGATAGCTCTGTTTTATGGTGGGTTGGGGATAATTTTATCTGGAGTTCTTTTCTCCCATAAAACTTCGAAACGAAGTTTTATAATGAAGATATTAACTTGTTTTACAATTAATGTTCTTATAACTATTATCGTTTTAGAGAAAATTTCGTAGAAAAAACTGACTTATTAAAGTCAGTTTTTTGTAATTATTGAATTGGTGTTAATGATATAAAATCGTCGATACGTTTAACGATTTGATCAAGGCTAGATTCCCAGAAAGCTACATCCTGCACATCTATTCCTGCTAATTTACCAACATCTTCACAGTTCATAGTTGTTGTAGCTGTAAGTAAATCATCATACTGCTTTACAAAGTCTTTACCTTCGCTTTCAAACTTAGCATATAGGCCAAGAGCAAACAATCCGCCATATGCATAAGGGAAGTTATAGAATGAAAGCCCTGGTGAATAGTAGTGACCTTTATTTAACCACATGTATGGGTGTAATGTGTCAGATGATAAGCCATCACCATATGTGTCTCTTTGTGCTTGTAACATAATATTTTTAAGATCACTAGCAAACAAGAATTCAGTCTCTCTTCTTTTGAATACTTCAGATTCAAATTTATATCGTGATGCAATATCAACGATGATTTGTGTTGAGTCTTGAAGTGAGTTTTCTAGTAAAATCAATTTCTCTTCGGGAGATGATACTTTAAGAGCTGCATTAAGAACGATGTTCTCACAGAAAGTAGATGCCGTTTCTGCAACAGGCATGGAGTAATCTGTGTTTAGAATTGATAGATCTTCGGTTCTGTATCCATGATAAGCATGTCCCAGTTCATGAGCCATCGTAATTACTGCTGATGTTGAACCATCGAAGTTAGTCATGATTCGTGATTGCTTGATGTGAGGGAGATTCATACAGAATGCACCTCCACGTTTTCCTTCTTTAGGAAGGAAGTCTACCCAACCATTCTCGTAAGCCGTCTGAGTCATATCGGCTAAATCATCAGAGAAATCTCTAAATGAATCTACAATAAAATTTTTAGATTCTTCTACTGTATAACTTTTTTTAACTTCAGATTCAAATGGTGCAAATAGGTCGTAGAATGGTAAGCCATTATCGTGTCCTAAGAGTTTTGCTTTATGCTTTAGGTATCTTCTGAATTCTGGAGTGTATTTTTCAATTGCACTCATGAGGGCATCCAAAGTTTCTTTAGACATGTGAGATTGCTCAAGAGTATGTTCAAGTGGTGATTCATAGTTTCTCAATCGAGATACTTCGTTTACTTGTCCCTTGATTGAGTTCAATGCAAAAGCGATTGGATCTTCAATCTTTTCTGAAATCTCAAGTTCGGCCTGATATGCTTCCTTACGTAGTTGGGCATTATCTGAATAGGCAAGGTTACGTAAAGATGTTAGGGTATGAGTTTCTCCCTGGAACTGAATTGTAGTATTGGATGTAAGGTGTGAGTGGAGTGCTGACCAATTTGAACCAGCGTTAATTGATAGTTTTGAAATTGCTTCTTCAACTGCTTCATTCAAATTGTGGCTAGCGCCTTTAATAATATTTCTTAATATGAACTCATGTTCTTTAATAATCTCATATTCATTCAGCCATGTTTCTAAGTTATCACTGTTAACTGCGATGAAATGATTGAACTGAGCATTTGGTACTGATAATTTACTATATATAGCCATCAGTTGCCCATTGATACTTGATGCATTTGCATTGGTTGAATCAACTGATCGTACCAGGCTTACATAAGCACTTGTATTCATAATCAATGTAGATAGGGTTTGCTCATGGTGTAACCACTTTGCTAATGAAGCGCCATCTTTTAAAACTGGAGCCAGGGTGATTGATTGGGCAACCAATTCTTTAATGATATTAACATCTTTCTGAAATTCTGAATCAAAGCCTTTATATAAATCGTCTAAATTCCAAGTGTGCATTGATAAATCCTCCTCTAAGTGGTCTTATTATATCATGTGGTGACATGTATTTTCATACAATTATGTAAATTTACATGAAAAGACTTGTAAACCCATTTGTTCGATGTTAAGATGAATTCAGAAAGGTTGAGTAAACTTATGCACAACATTCTTCAGAACAGCTTTTTCTTTTTTAACTTTAAATAGAGGTTAATATCGTCAAGTCGATATTAACCATTTAGTATTGGTTAAAATTGATAGGGCGAACATATAAAGATTTTTACTTACAGCCGCCCTATCCTAGAGCGGTTTTTTATTATAGAAAAGGGAGGGTTAATGATGAAAAAATTAACTATGGTAGTTCTGGTACTTCTGTTACTAGTGGGTTGTGGAAGTAAAGGTAATGACACAGGTAGTAAGAAATATACGATTGGGGTAGTTCAACTTGCCGAACATCCATCATTAGATGCAACATATGAAGGGTTAAAAGAAGTTCTAGAAGAAAAATTGGGGAAAGACAATCTAGTTATCGACTATAAGAATGCACAAGGTGAAATCAATAATGCGAATATGATTGTTTCAAAATTCGTTTCGGATAAAGTTGATTTAATTTATGCGATCGCGACTAATGCTGCACAATCAGCATACAACGGTATTCAAGGTACAGATATTCCTGTAGTATTTAATGCGGTAACGGATCCTGTAGGTGCTGGTATTGTTAAGTCACTAGAAAAACCAGGGGATAACATTACTGGGGTATCTGATCTATCACCGCTAGCATTACAAATCAAAATCATAAAAGATGTATTACCTGATGCTAAGAAGGTTGGTATCCTTTACAATGTTGGAGAAAGTAACTCTCCTATTCAAATTGCCTTATTAAAAGAAGCTGTTAAAGATATGGGGTTAGAGATTATTGATAAAGGTGTATCAGATCAAAGTGAAATTCCTTTAGTAGCTAAATCTTTAACCTCAGAAGTTGATGCTTTCTACAACATCACTGATAACATGTTAGTAAATGCTACAGAGACTTTAGTTGCGGTGGCAGATGAAGCGGGTATTCCTGTATTCGCTACAGAAGATGGAAAACTTGATGTCGGTTTACTTGGGGCTGAGTCACTAAGCTACCATCGATTGGGTCAAGTGGCTGGTGATGTAGTTGTAGATATACTGTTGAATGGTAAAGATGCCGGGTCAATACCAGTTACTCTACTTGATGAAACAAAGCTTTATTTAAATCTAGAGACAGCAGAAAAATTAAACATTGGAATATCACAAGCGCTTCTTGATCGTTTAGATTAGTCTTGCTTTGTAATTTATTTTTTGTTAAGATAAACAAAAGAGGTACACAAAATGAAACTTTCACAAACTTGGTCAAGCTCACTTATTGAATAAGGGATACTAACGTAGCCCTTTTAGTGGGCGGGTATATGTGAAAATCTTAGGATGACATGCATAGCATGTCATCCTTTTTTGTGTATTAGAAGGAGCGTAATATGAAAAAATTAATTATGGTTTTATGTATTTTGTTGTTGGTAGGATGTGGACAAGTTTCGACTGATTCCATCAAGATAGGGATTTTACAATTTGGGGATTATCCATCTCTAAACGATGCTGCGCAAGGGTTAAGGGAGAGTTTGTTTCATTATGAGATTGTAGAAACTAATGCTCATGGACAGGCTGATAATTTATCATTGCAGCTATCAAGTCTAGTCGATAAAAAAGTTGATTTAGTCGTTGCTTTAACAACCCAAGGGGCACAGATGGCACAAAACATGTTAGAAGATACAGGGATTCCTTTCATGTTTCTAGCGGTTAGTGATCCGCATGGTTCTGGTTTGGATGGTTTTGCTGGGGTTTCAGATATTGCGCCTATACAACAGCAATTAGATTTGGTAAAGGAGTTGACTCCAAATGTTAAAGATATCGGTATGGTCTATCGTCTGTCAGATGCTAATGGTGTCTATCAAGAAAAGATGTATCGGGAATTGGCTAAAGAGAACGGGTTAAATCTTATATCTAAAGGAGTAATGGATATGCAGGATTTAAGTTTAGTACTACCTCACTTAGTTAAAGAAGTTGATGCTATGTTTTTAATCACTGATGATTTGAACGTTAGTTCTACTGCTCAAATCGTGAATGAAGCAAATAAAGTAGATATACCAGTATATGCTTCAGAGGATGGTCAGTTTACTCAAGGAGTCCTGGCTAGTGTCTCAATCTCATATTTAGATTTGGGTAAACAAGCTGCAGACATGGTAGAAGAGTTGCTTTTAGACAATCAGTTGAATCGTCAAGAAGTTCCTGCACAAGCACTGACATTAATCTCTAAAGGTGTGTCAGAGCAATTGGAATTGGAAGTTCCAGAAACTCTGAAAGAATACTTACAGGAATGAAAAATTTACAAATTCAGTGATGAAGGTTGCAATGCATTTTTATATTTGTTATTGTGTTCTTAGAAAGGTTGGGCGTATATATGAAAAACACACATGAAATCCATCTGAATACCCAACTTAATAACTGGGCTTTTTATTACTTTTATATAGACTAGGTTAGTATCTTTTGTAGATATTGGCCATTTTATATTGGTACATCTACAAAAGCCCCCTTTACAATACTTCAACGTAAGCCGGCCTGTAGATGCCGGTTTTTTTCTATATTGAAGGAGAATGATTATGAAAAAATTAATCGTATTTATGTTTATCCTGTTGCTTCTTGTGGGTTGTGGCAGTGAAAAGAGTGAAAAATTTACAATAGGAGTCGTGCAATGGGATAATCATCCCGCGTTGGATGATTCTTACAGTGGTTTAGTTGAGGGTTTAGAATCATCAGGAATGAAAGACAAGGTTAAAGTTATCCACCAAGTGGCAAATGGACAAGCACCTGATGCTGATCAAATTATCGCTCAGTTTGTGTCAGATAAAGTGGATATCATTTGCGCTATTGCTACTCCAGCTGCACAATCTGCATTAAACGCTGTTGAAGGTACTGATATCAAAATCATCTTTGCGGCAGTAACAGATCCAGTTGAGGCAAACTTACTTAACGAGGGTGAGACATCAAACACAATTACTGGTGTTTCGGATGTTGCGCCAATGGAAAGCCATCTGAAGTTGATGAAAGAGTTTCTTCCAAATATGACAAAGGTTGGTGTGCTCTATAAAACATCTGAAGCAAACTCTTTGATTCAATTGAAGCAATTAGAAGAGCTTGCTCCACCACTTGGCTTAGAAATTGTTGAAAAGGGAGTTAATCAACATGCTGATATTCCATTTGCTGCAAGACAGGTGAGCGAAGTGGTAGATGCATTCTACATCATCACAGATAACTTAATTGCAACTGCAGCTGGTTTATTGGTAGATACAGCACAGAAAAAAGACATTCCGGTCTTCATGGCAGAGGATGGTCAATTTGATCAGGGAATTTTCGCTGCTGATTCAATTTCTTACTCTAAAATGGGGAAACAAGCAGGGATCATGGCTGCTCAAATATTAAGTGGAGAAAAACAAGTTTCGGAATTGCCATTCCAAATCGCTACTGAAACAACTTTAATCGTTTCGGAAAAGATGTCAAAAGAACTTGGAATTGAAATACCTGATTCAATTAAAGAAAGGGCGGAAATACGATAATGGACGGATTCTTAATAGACGTACTCATACAAGGGTTGTTGTATGGAGTTATGTCACTGGGAGTATTAATATCTTATAAGGTTTTAGATTTTGCGGATTTATCGGTTGATGGGACTTTCCCATTGGGGGCGGCAGTTAGTGCCATGTTAATAGTAAATGGAGTTAATCCATGGTTGGCTCTTGCTGCATCATTATTAGCTGGTGTGGTAGCGGGATTTATCACTGGATTCCTACATGTTAAATTGAAGATTGAAGGTCTTCTGGCTGGAATCTTAGTAATGACGGGGCTTTACTCAGTAAACCTTATGGTTGCGGGTGGATCAATTAGTGGTTCAGTATCAAATATTGGTCTTTACAATTTCCCCAATATCTTTACTACAGACTGGTTGGTTGCACTTGGAGTTCCAAATGTATTGATAACTAATTACCGACTCATCGTATTGGTTGTAATAACACTATTAATTAAATTGGTCATTGATTGGGTTCTTAAAACTCGATTGGGTTACTTGATGAAAGTTACTGGAGACAATGAAGGATTAGTTGCTCCATTGGGTCACTCCGTTGGGACGGTTAAAATAGTAGGTTTAGCTTTATCAAACGGAATAGTTGCTTTATCTGGGGGATTGGCTGCTTCTGTGAACAGATACTACGATATAACTATAGGACAGGGGATGATTGTACTGGGTTTATCTTCAGTAATTTTAGGTACTACATTACTCAGAAAATTCAGATTCAATGATACGACAAAGGTTATTGTGGGTGCTATTGCATACCGAATGATCGTTGCTTTAGCTATTAAAAATGGCTTGGAGGCACAACATATGAAATTGATGACTGTAATCATTTTTGTTGCAGTTATCATCATTCAAAAATCTAGTTTAAAAACATTTGTTGCTAAGTATTTTCCAAAGGCGAACAAAGGGACGCAAGGGTCTGTAAGTTCAGACGAAACGCCATCAAATTCTAATGAAAAAGCTAAGAAAGAGGAGGTGTAAAAGATGTTACAAGTACAAGATATTTCAGTAACATTTAATCCAGGCACTGAAGCTGAAATGGTGCTTTATCAAGGGCTTAATATTCTGATTAATGAGGGTGAATTTGTAACCATTATCGGATCAAATGGTTCTGGTAAATCAACACTTCTCAATATGGTTTGTGGACAAGTGAAGCCTGATTTAGGAATCATTAGTTTTGAAGGTGAGAATATCCTCAACAAGAAGGACTATAAGCGCTTTTCAAATATATCAAGAGTCTACCAAGATCCTATGTCTGGAACATCTCCAACTTTGACTGTTGCAGAGAATTTGTCATTGGCTTTAAATAAACGAAAATTGTTCAATTTTAAGAAGGCATTAAATAAAGCTGATTACTTAATGTTTGCTGAAAAATTAAAATCATTAAACATGGGTCTAGAAAATAAACTTGATGTTAAAGTTGGTCAATTATCAGGTGGGCAAAGACAGGCTTTATCCTTATTGATGAGTCTCATGAACAATCCAAAATTACTTTTACTTGATGAACACACAGCTGCTCTTGATCCTAAGAGTTCAGAAGCAATCATGGCTTTAACTGATAAATTAGTAAAAGAGTCCAATATTACAACAGTTATGGTAACTCATAATTTACAACATGCTCTTGATTACGGTGATCGACTATTAATGTTCCATGGTGGAAAAATAATTGTGGATATCAAGAAAAGCGAGAAGAAAAAATTAGTTAGGCAAGATTTAGTGGATTTATTTAGGTTACACGATGACTATTTTATTGAGGCGATTTAAAGGTCGTATTTAGTGGTGTTTTCTATCCTTATATATAGGGTGGAAACTGAGTGCCTCTTTAAAGGGCTGAATCTGTATGAAATTAGCTGTTAATGTATGTCTGGGATTTGTTATTGAAAGAAAGTGTCGAAATTAAGCACTTCTTTCAATAATCCCTTGACACTTAATGGTCTAAATGGTATTATAATCAAGCGCTAAGGAAACGAAGCAGCAAATGGTCTTTGAAAACTAAATAGGAAATATACAATTTCAAATTAAACAAACAACAAATGGACCTCTTAAATGAG
>JBGXRX010000063.1:0-7631 GCA_041811795.1 Erysipelothrix sp.
AAGGTCATGGAGCATAAAACATCTTTAGAGAAGAAGGCATATCTTCATGCTGATCAATTAGGAGTATCCTTTGGATGCATCCCCTTCAAGCAATAAGGTCTCTAGATTACTTCCATCATTAATAATCAATTTTTTATAAATAGGTCTAGCAATTAAATAAACTTTCATGCTATACTAACGCTAGTATCGGTCTTTAAGTTAAGTCAGAGAGCTTAACAAGGCAACCATCAAATGTGTGAAAGTGCAATTTTTTGATGCGACATCCTTAACTTAAAGACACCCGTAGGTGTCTTTTTATATTATGGCCATACACATATGAGGAGGATTTATTGATGGAAAATCAATTAACAGTAGGAATTAACGAAAAACCTGCTAAGAAGTCAACTTGGTTAATTCTAAGTTTCCAACACGTGTTTGCGATGTTTGGAGCAACGGTATTAGTACCGATTTTAACAGGATTGGATGTAGGGGTAGCACTTGTAGCAAGTGGTATTGGGACTCTTATCTATATCTTCTGTACTAAAGCAAAAGCACCTGTTTATCTAGGATCAAGCTTTGCTTATATTGGAACCATTGCAACAGTAAGTGCACAATCAGGTGGATTTGAATCATCTTATGTTGGACTGATGGTTGTAGGTGTTATCTATGCACTTGTTGCAACAATTATTCGTTTTACAGGATCAGGATGGTTAAAGAAACTATTACCTCCAGTTGTTGTAGGACCAATGATCATTATTATTGGACTATCATTAGCTCCAACAGCTGTACAAGAAACAGGTCTTAAAGGATTACAAATTCTACTAGATCAAGGTAAATATATTGGTGTTGAGGGTGCTGCTTGGAAAGTTCCATTAGTGTCATTCATTACATTTGCAACTGTAGTATTAGTATCTATTAAAGCAAAAGGGTTCTTAAAAATTATTCCTTTCCTAGCTGCTATTGTTATTGGTTATGTATCAGCAGTAGTATTCGGATTGATTGATATGTCTACAGTATTCCAAGGCTATTCATTCTTCCAAATTCCAAACTTTACATTTGTTGGAAGCTATAAAATTGATTTCTCAGCAGTCGTAGTATTTGCACCGCTTGCACTTGTTACTATTGCTGAACATATTGGAGATCACTTAGTATTGGGTGAAATCACAGGAAAAGACTTCTTTAAAGATCCAGGAATGCACCGAACAATCATGGGTGATGGAGTTGCAACATTAGTGTCTGCTGCAATTGGTGGACCCGCTAATACAACATACGGTGAGAACACTGGTGTTATCGCTATGACAGGTGTTGGATCAGTATGGGTTATTGGTATGGCAGCTATCATCGCTATCATTCTAGGATTCCTAGGTTATGTACAAGCAATCATCGCATCTATTCCATGGGCAGTTATTGGTGGAATGACAGTTATTCTTTATGGATTAATTGCAGCTAATGGTGTTAAAGTACTGATTAAAGATAAAACAGACTTATCAGATATGAAAAACTTAGTTATTGTTTCAACTATGTTAGTAATTGGGCTGGGTGGAGCAAGTATTGCTCTTGGTTCAATTACATTATCAGGGATGAGCCTTGCAGCTATCTTTGGAATTCTAATTAATGCTGTATTGAATTTTCTTACAAAGAATGAAAAAGCATAATCATATAATTTAAAGGGGCCTTAGGGCCTCTTTTTTGTTATACTAAGTAAAGAAATGAGGTATCTAATGGATGTTATTAAAGCGGTAATCCACAGTCTTGATGTGGAGCAAAAAAGAGTGGCTTATTCTGAGCGACAAATGAATCTTAATACTTATGCTGATACAACAACACTTATTGAAAAAATAACCAAGTCCTTTTTAAACTCTTCAGCTGTTTTTAAAGCTGGTTTGGATGAGACTTCAATGTTTAAGGATATCATCAATACACAATTTGATTTTATGAAGGTGTCACGTGATTATGCTAAAAAGTGGTATGATCGTATTCTTATTGGGGAAGAAATTAAACCATCATCAATGATTTTTGCGCAAGTTGATTATGGAGAAACAGTGCTTTTTGTTTCTTTTGAGATGAAGAGTAGACCAGCTTATGTTGGTTCTATGAAACCAGGACTTGAAGTAGATAATACTTTAGTTCATGAATCAAGTGTTATATCAGCTACCATGGGGTCGGTTAAAACAGGATTTGTAATCGATCTTGCTAATGGAGAAACCATTGTTAAAGTTCATGCTGACTATGAAGAGGATGTCATGGAATTGGTGGGATGTCAGATTTTTGCTAATACAAAGAGAACATTCAATCTAGTCGATGGTCTAATTCGATCCCTTGCTCTAACACGCCATGAGGATGCCAATTTAAAGGTCATGAAGGCCAAACAAGTTGTATCTGACAATATGGTAGTACTTGAAGAAATTCGTCCTATGGACCTGATATCAGCAGTTTATGCTGATCTAGATCAAGGGGAGACCACTCGTATTGAAGGTGCATTAGAAGAAAGCTTTGCCATCGATAACTTACAACTTAAAGATCTAAAAAAAGGTCAAACAGTATTAAAGCATAAGATCTCAACCGAATCAGGTGTAGAGATCAGTGTTCCTATATCAGGAGTTAACCTAGCCAACTTAATGGAGGTCGTGACTCAAGAGAATGGACAAGTCGATATCATAATAAAAAACGTAGGGAAAGTTATCTAACCTACGTTTTTCTTTGTTCTTACATTATTTTACAAAGCATTTCAGTAAACTTTCACAAATATCTTGTAAATGATTACAGTTAGGCTATAATATGATTTATAGAAAAGGAGAGTTCAAATGAAAAAATCTGTAAAAGTAATAGTTTTAATGCTTGTTATGGCAACCTTAACAGCATGCTCAAGTAATGGTAATAGTGGAGGCAATAGTGAACTTCTTATTGGATTTAACTTTGATCTCTCCGGAGTCGGTGCTTCTTATGGCCAGGTTGAAAGTAAGGGCGCTAAACTTGCAGTAAAACTTTACAACGAGAATGGTGGCTTTAATGGCCAAGAGGTTAAGATCAAAGAATATGATGGGCAATCCAGTGAAGCGGAAAGTTATCGTGTTCAAACTAAATTAGCTACAGATGACAAAGTGTTTGGTATTGTAGGTTCTACTTTAAGTGGTACCAGCGTATCAGCAATTAAAGCATCAGGAGAACATAAAGTTCCAACAATCAGTCCATCTGCAACTGCAGACAGTGTTACTAATGATGGTAAAAAAGGGAAAGTTTATGGTTACCGCGTATGTTTCTCAGATTCATTCCAAGGAATTACAATGGCAAACTTTGCAAGTAACAATTTAGATATTACTAAAGTTGCAATTCTAGCAGATAACTCATCTGATTATGCAAAAGGATTAACTAAATTCTTCACTGAACAATTTACAGCAAATGGTGGAACAATCATCGATACATCATATTATGTAACTGGTGAGAATGACTTTAATACAGTACTAACAAGCATCCGTGGACTGAATGATCTAGAAGCAATTTTCATTCCAGGTTACTACGAGCAAGTAGGATTAATTATCCGTCAAGCACGTGATCTAGGAATTGAAGTACCTATCTTAGGTGTTGATGGTTTTGAATCACCAGAACTTGTTAAATTAGCAGGTGCTGATAATCTAAATGAAGTCTATTACTCAAACCACTATTCTGATTCATTAGAATCACCAGAACATAAAGCATTTGTTGAAGCTTATAAAGCTGAATACAATGAAGAGCCAAACGGTTTTGCTGCACTTGCATTTGATGCTGCTAACCTTATGTTAGATGCACTTAATCGTGCAGGTGAAGCAAATGCAGAGAAAGTCAACGAAGCAATTGCTTCAACTAAAGACTTCAAGGCTGTTACTGGAACAGTGACCATTGATGATTTACATAATGCTGTTAAAGCTGCAGTTGTAATTCAACTTGAAAATGGTGTCGATGTTGAATCAACGCTAGTCAATCCATAATCAAACACAAGGGGGAGTGATACTATCGCTTTCCCCTTTTTTTATAGGAGGAAATAAAATGGGAAATATTTTACAACAAATTCTTAATGGTTTAAGTGTTGGATCAATCTATGCACTTGTTGCCTTGGGGTATACGATGGTTTATGGAATCATCAAATTAATAAACTTTGCACATGGGGAACTTTATATGCTTGGGGCATATTTATCCTATGTTGGTATGGCTCACTTAGGATTACCATTCTTAGGAGCGACTCTATTTTCAATTGTTGCAACTTGTTTGATTGGCTATCTGATTGAAAGAATTGCCTATCGGCCTTTACGTAAATCAACGCGTATATCTGCATTGATTACAGCAATTGGAGTTTCAATCTTCTTACAATATGCAGTCATGTATATTTTTGGTGCTGATATAATTTCATTTCCACAAGTAACCATCATTCCTGATATTACAGTAGGTTCAATCTTAATAAAGGGACCTCAAATCTTAATCTTTGTAGTTACCATATTATCTTTAATCATTCTTCAGTACACGGTTTTTCATACCAATTTAGGGAGAGCCATGCGTGCTGTATCACTGGATCCAGAAGCTGCTGGATTGATGGGGATTAATGTGAACCGTACCATCGCTCTAACCTTTATTATCGGTGCTGCACTTGCAGCAATCGCCGGATCATTAGTTGGTATGTACTATAATGTACTATCTCCAACAATGGGTGTATCCATTGGTCTAAAAGCCTTTGTTGCTGCTGTATTTGGTGGTATTGGTTTATTGCCAGGAGCTGTTTTGGGTGGTTTCTTAATTGGATTAATCGAAACTTTATTCATCGCTCTAAAACTATCATTATGGCGTGATGCAGTTGTTTACTCGATTCTGATTATCGTTCTGCTTGTAAAACCATCAGGATTATTAGGTAAGAAGGGAGGAACAAAGGTATGAGACGTATTAAGAAAAGTTCAATTCTTTGGACTCTTATTTCAGTTGGTATCTATTTAGGTCTTACATTTTTAATCAACTTTGGTTTTATTAAACACTCAACACAGATTTCATTAATGACGATTGGAATTAATGTTATTTTGGCAGTATCTTTAAACCTAATCTTAGGTATGAGTGGGCAATTCTCACTGGGTCATGCTGGGTTTATGGCCATCGGTGCATACTCAACGGCTGTAGTTTTACAATCGGTTGATTCTTTTGCAGGTTTTGCAATAGGAACATTGATTGGACTGGGTCTAACGACATTATTTTCATTAATCATTGCTGTACCAACACTGCGACTAAAAGGGGATTACCTAGCAATTGCAACCTTAGGAGCAGCTGAAATTATTCGATCCATCATCACCAATCTTGACAGTATTACCAATGGTGCAGCTGGTATTTCTATAACAACTCGCTATACATCATTTGGTCTACTCTATTTTTCAATCATTATGTGCATCTTTATCATTATGATGTTGAATAACTCACGCTTTGGTAGAGCATGGAAGAGTGTGCGTGAGGATGATATTGCTGCTTCAGCGATGGGTATTAATGTTACTAAGTATAAAGTCATTGCTTTTGTGATTGGTGCTTTATTCGCATCTTTTGCAGGTAGTCTTTACACTGGCTATTTCCCGTTTATACGACCTGATATCTTTGACTTTAATAAGTCAGTAGACATCTTAGTTATTGTTGTTTTAGGTGGAATGGGGTCCGTAACAGGATCTGTTATCGCAGCTTTTGTATTGGGTGCTATCAATATTTTATTAGAACAATACGCATCATTAAGAATGATCATTTATGCATTATTATTAATTGGAATGATGGTATTAAGACCAAGTGGAATTTTAGGGAATTATGAATTCTCATTTGAAAGGAGAAAAAAGTATGAATCAATTGAAGATTAAAAATTTAAGTAAACACTTTGGTGGTATTAAAGCCATGACAGATATTACATTTGATGTTAATGAACATGAGATTCTAGGAATTATTGGACCTAACGGTGCTGGTAAAACAACTCTTTTCAACTGTCTAACCGGTGTTTATACACCCTCAACGGGATCCATTAATTATGATAGTGAGCATGGCAAGATTGCATTTGCTAATAAGCGAATGGATCAAATCACTGATCTAGGATTTGCTCGAACTTTTCAAAATATCAGACTCTTTGCCAATACATCAATTATTGATAACGTTAAAATCGCTATGAATAAAACCAAGAAGTATAACTTTATCGATGCACTACTGAGAACTTCTAGATTCTACGATGATGAAATTGAAACTACACGTTTAGCTATGGATTATCTTAAGATTTGTAAGTTGGATGGTGAAGCATATGAATTAGCTTCCAATCTTTCTTATGGTGACCAACGTAGATTAGAAATCGTAAGAGCACTTGCAACAGGAGCGACACATCTATTCTTAGATGAACCTGCTGCTGGAATGAACCACACTGAAACTTACGAATTAAGAGAGTTCATTAAAGAGTTACGATCAAAGTATGATCTGACCATCATCTTAATTGAACACGATATGGGATTGGTAATGGATGTTTGTGATCGACTCATTGTCCTAAATTATGGTCAGATGATCGCTTCAGGAAAACCTGAAGAAGTACGTCATAATCCGAAAGTTATTGAAGCCTATTTAGGAGGGGATGCCTAATGTTAAGAATTAAAGATTTAAAGGTAAACTATGGCCATGTTGAAGCCCTAAAGGGAATTGATTTTAAAATCAAAGAAGGTCAAATCATCTCTCTTATCGGTGCTAATGGTGCTGGTAAATCAACACTCTTAAAATCAATATCAGGATTACTTCCCATCAAGGAAGGTGAAGTTGAATTTATCGGTGAAAGTTTATTAAAACGAGCACCTGAAGATATCGTTACATCAGGTTTGATTCACGTTCCTGAAGGACGTCGTATCTTTGAAGGTATGAGTGTTTATGAAAACTTACTACTGGGTGCTTATACTCGTAAAGATAAGGCTCAAGTAGAGAAGGATATTACTCTTATGTTTGAGCGTTTTCCAATCCTAAAAGAGCGTCGCAACCAAGATGCACACACGCTATCGGGTGGAGAACAACAAATGTTAGCACTCTCCCGTGCACTGCTATCCAAGCCAAAAATCTTATTATTAGATGAGCCATCAATGGGACTTGCACCTTTGATCGTCATTCAGATTTTTGATATCATCAAGCAAATCAACCAAGAGGGCGTTACTATTTTACTAGTAGAACAGAATGCTAAAGCAGCCCTTGAAATTTCTGATTATGCCTACATTCTTGAAAGTGGGCAAATTAAACTTCATGGAGAGAAAGAAGAATTACTAAATTCTGATAAAATCCGTGAGATTTATTTAGGAGGATAATGCCACCGCTCTATATAGGGCGGTGTTTTTATGTTAAAATGGTAGCCAGGAGAGACTATGAAAAAGAAGCAAACATATTTTACAGATTTTATATTAAAACATCCTGATGTACTTATGTGCCCCCATTGCCATCAAGGATTCAATCTCATGGAGAAAAGTCTCGTTTGTAGCAATCACCATACCTTCAATATCAACAAGAAGGGATATGTTACATTAGTAAAAATGCACCTGATTTAAATTTAGTAGAACGGTGTGCTGTGTCTAAAGTGGCAAATAGCATATCCTTAACAAAGACTTCTTTAACTTCATCATTTTGTGGGTTAGTATTTAAAATTGCATTCA
>JBGXRX010000064.1:0-29570 GCA_041811795.1 Erysipelothrix sp.
ATATCTGCACCAAGATAAGGAAGTTCTCCTTCGCCTGCATTCTTATTAAAGAATTCATAAGGTGGATAATCAGGTGATGTTGCAACAGTCAATGTGTTGCTATCTTTACTACCAGCAAAGCTTTAGGACTTGCTATAACTATATATCCACTTAATGAGATCATCATCACTTGCTATGAAAGCAACTTAGCATCTGTAAAGGTGATTGAGAGAAATGGTGGCATTCTTAGAAATACCTTTCTATTTGATAGAGTTATTTCTAACCGCTTTATCATTTATAAGTCCCACTCTCCACTTAATGATTTGGATATATTCAAATCTTTTTAGTATTATTGAATTAAATCAGTTGACAGTATCTATAAAACTAGTGTAAGATACAAACTAATCGAAGAACAAGAGAGTAATTAATAAATTGTTTCAAGCGAGTTAGGGTTGGTGTGAGCCTAATAAACAAAATATTAATGAACCGCACTTGGGAGATGCACGTTGAACTTAAAGTAGGCGCTGCCGCACACCTGGCGTTATAGGGAAGGGGCTCATATAAATCTGAGCAATTAGAGTGGTACCGCGTATAATTTAACATACGTCTCTAGATTCATTTCTAGAGGCGTTTTTTTATTCTAGAAATGACAAATTCATATGCAAAGGAGAAACTATATGAAAAAAATACTTCTGGCTTTAATAGCTATCATGGTCCTAACTGGATGTGCTGATAGTAAAGATAGCAACACATTGACTGTTGCAACATCACCTGATTATCCACCTTATGAATTCTTTAATAAGAATGCAGGCGAAGGAGAACTTCCTTATCTTGGTGCAGATATCGAACTCGCAAAATACGTAGCTGAAAAGTTAGGTAAAGAACTTGTAATTAGTGCAGTAGAATTCAAATCTATCCCAACTGCAATCGCAGCGAAGAAATATGATATTGGTATTTCAGGATTCACTTATGAAAAAGAACGTGCTGAAGTAATCGACTTCTCAATTTCATACGATACAAGTGAATCAGCATGCCAAGGAATCTTAGTTAAAAAAGATAAAGCTGCAGAATATACATCTTTAGAAGATTTTGACTCATTAAAAATCGCAGTTCAAAACGCTTCTGCACAACTTGGTTATGTAAATGAACAACTACCAAATGCGACTGTACAATTAGTAGCAAACTTAAATGATGCTGTACTACAATTAAAAACTGACAAAGTTGACGCTGTTGCAATCTCATGCGCTTCAGGAACTGCTCAAGCAAGTGCAAACTCTGATCTTGTTATGAGTGATATACAATTTAAAGTTAATCCTGATGATGGGACTATGATTATTGTTCCTAAAGGAAGCGATGATTTACTAAAACAAATCAACACAATTATTGAAGAAGTAAAAGAAAAAGACTTATATACTAAATGGCACCAAGAAGCCGTTCAACAAGCTAAAGAATTAGGTTTAGAAAGTGATGAGTAGTCGTTTAATTAGTGTTCTTCAAAACTATTACCCACTCTTCCTTGAAGGAGTGTGGGGAACGCTTTGGATATCAGCTGTTGTTGTTCTATTTGGATCACTTTTAGGAGGCCTGTTCGCACTTGGGAAAATGTCTTCAAAGAAATTCATTACAGTTCCTGTTAACCTGTTAACAGAAATTATCCGTGGAACACCAATCCTATTACAATTATTCTTCTTTAGCTTTGGTCTTAGTCAAATATCACCAATCGCTTTTAAAGAAGAAGTCTGGATTATTCTTGCTCTAATCTTAAACTCTTCTGCTTATGTAGCGGAAGTCATCCGATCTGGAATCAACGCTGTTAATAAAGGACAATTCGAAGCTGCAAAAAGTCTTGGACTGTCTAATAAAGACATGATGGTTAAGATCATATTACCTCAAGCCGTAAAAAACATTCTTCCTGCTTTAGGTAATGAGTTCATCATGATGGTTAAAGAAACATCACTAGCTGCTTTCTTCTTTATCCCATCACTTATGACATCAGAAAGTATCGTATCGGGTATAACATATGCACGTACAGAAACACTTATTATTACTGGTTTATTATACTTAATGATAACTGTACCTCTATCGCAACTGGTACAACGCTATGAAAGAAAGTTGGCCCAAAATGACAAATAAACTTATTGAACTTATTGATATTAAAAAATCTTTTGGAAAACTTGAAGTACTTAAAGGCGTTAACAAAGTAATCACAAAGGGAGAAGTTGTTTCTATTATTGGTCCTTCAGGATCAGGTAAATCAACACTTCTACGTTGTATTAATCTTCTGGAAACTCCAGAATCAGGACAAATCATCTTTAATGGTGAAGATATCCTAAAACCAGGTATAAACCTGGACAATGTTCGCAAAGATATTGGAATGGTATTCCAACACTTCAATGTATTCCCTAACTTAACAGTATTAGATAACATTACACTTGCTCCTATCAACGTTAAAGGGACATCAAAAGAAGAAGCTGAGAGTCTAGCGCTACTGCTTCTACAACAAGTAGGTCTTGACGATAAAGCCAATGAATTTCCCGACAAACTGTCAGGTGGTCAAAAGCAAAGACTTGCTATAGTTAGAGCAATGGCCATGAATCCTAAGGTAATGCTATTTGATGAACCAACTTCAGCACTAGATCCAGAAATGGTTAAAGATGTTCTTGAAGTTATCAAATCATTAGTCGATTCAGGAATGACAATTGTTATTGTTACTCATGAGATGAACTTCGCTAAGGAAATTTCCGATACAGTTCTATTCATGGATAACGGAGTTATTGAAGAAGCTGGTACACCAAGCGAAATCTTTGATAATCCCCAAAATAAACGTACTCAAGAATTCTTAAGTAAAGTTTTATAAAAGAGAGAGAAACTCAATAATGAGTTTCTCTTTTTTATTGGAGCCCTTGCCTTTTGGACATAAGTATTTATCCATAAAACTATAAGAAATTATGAGTTCATGTAATTAGATCTAATTTTTGGACTAATATAAAACCCACTTATAAAGGGCTCATTTGACAATCGTCCCTATCTTAACTACAATATTAGAGTACATACATGATTATCCCTATATGGGACAAAAATGCAGGGAATCCTGCATTTTTACACAGATGGAGGTTTTAAGATTTGAATATATTTATAAAAATTGGACTTGTAGTCTCCTTTGGATTATTGGGTGGACGTGTAGCCCGTAAGTTCAATTTGCCTGACGTTACAGGATTCCTAATAGGTGGATTGTTTTTAGGTCCTTCCTTTCTGAATATCATTACTGATAGTGATACAGGAATGATCAACTTTATTAACGAACTTGCCTTGTCCGCTATCGCCTTTAATATCGGTGGTGAGTTTATAATGAAACAGATAAAAAAACTTGGAAAAGAAATATTTATAATAGCAGTATTCGAAGTTCTAGTAGTTGTGTTTCTAGTATTTGGGGTTATGTTTTATCTATTAAACCAACCCTTTGTATTTAGCGTTATGGTTGCATCAATGTCTGCTGCAACCGCACCTGCAGGAACCATGATGGTAATCCGTCAATATCGTGCCAAGGGTCCACTAACCAATACTATCCTACCTGTTGCCGCTTTAGATGATGCACTGGGTATCATGGTCTTCGGTCTTGCAATGTCACTTGCTAAGATTTCATTAGGTGAAGTTACCGGAAGTGGATTAACACTAGCTGCTGCTCCATTTATTGAAATAGCTTTATCATTAGTACTTGGTTCTGTATTAGGGGTAATCCTCTCATACTTATCTAAGTTTGTTAAATCATCTGAAGAGATGACATCCTTCATTCTAGTTTTTATTCTAGCAAGTTCAGGATTAGCACAAGTATTCGAGCTAAGCTCACTGCTTTCTTCAATGATGATGGGTGCAGTATTCGTTAATCTTAGTAAGAAACCATTAAAGATCTTCTCAAATATCAACCAATTCATGCCACCATTCAACCTTCTATTCTTTGCATTAGCAGGTTCAAGTTTAGATTTATCAGTTCTATCATCAATCGGTCTGCTTGGATTAGCATTTGTTCTTTCAAGAATGTTCGGTAAAGTTATCGGTTCAACTATGGGTGCTTATGTAGCAAAATCTGAACCAGTAGTTAAAAAATATCTTGGTTGGGCTTTACTGCCTCAGGGTGGTATTTCCATTGGACTGTCAATGGTTGTTAAAGATCAACTACCAGCATTGAGTGATGGTATAGTTACTCTTATCTTATTCTCTGTATTAGTATTCGAAATAGCAGGACCAATCCTAGCTAAAGTTGCAATTACAAAAGCCGGCGAAGTTAACGTCGAAGCATGAGGAGGAAATATATGCACGCACTTATTTTAGTTTTAAATAAAGTTGATGAATTAGAAGATGTACTAGCAGCCATGATGGCAGCAGGAGTTAAAGGAGCGACAATTATTGATTCCCAAGGAATGGGGTCAGCAATTGTTATTGGTGATAACCAAAGCCTACCTCTGTTTGGAAGTTTAAAATCAATGTTTGATAGAGAACATCCTTACAATAAAACAATATTCACTGTAATCGAAAATGATGAGTTATTAGATTCCGTCATTGATGCAGTGAGATCTACCATAGGTAATCTTGACAAACCAGGTGAAGGACTTATGTTCACTATACCTGTAAGTAATGTATTTGGAATGAGAAAAGACTAATACTTAAAAGGCATAAAGCCTGAATCATATGATTCAGGCTTTATTTTTATGCTTCTTGATTTTTTTTACAGATATGATAATTAAGAATAATAGTGGAAGAATACCATATAAACCAGCTAAGTTGTACATATCACCGGTATCATAAACTACCCTCAATACTGTAAATGTCACAATATAAACTATTGGAATAAGCCAGATAATTTCAAAAATAATATCAACTTTCTTCTTAACTTGGTTATTTAAATATCTTTTGCTTCTGCCTAAATAATAGATTTGCTTACTTAAAAACATTATGACAAGAATTATAGAAAGATAGGTAAATGTATTAAAAATATTACCGCCCTCAATCCAATGTCCTTTAAAGTATAATTCAGTAGAAGTAATGTATGGGAACAACCATTTAATGCTTATAAAAGCTACCACTAATGAAGCTAAACTGATAATAAAAAACTTCATTTTTCTAGATCCTTTTTTGCACCTAAAGATTTAATGAGACGTGAAATTGGAATGGGACCACCTTCCAATTAAGCATCCACGCTAGTTCCCAATGCTTGTGCAAGTGCAGGAAGAGTCGTAACATCTGGTAAATCATCACCATTTTCCCATTTAGAAATTGTCTTAGAACTAACACCTATTATTTCTCCTAAAACGACTTGGTAAAACCTTTTTTTCTCCGTAACAAAGATATGTATTCTCCGATTTTATTCATAGATAGTCCTCCTTGAAAAACATCATATCATAATTTAAGAAAACTACTAACTTAAAACGAATAAATAGGTCTACGTATCGTGGAGTTTGATATTTTATAAGAAATCCCCACTTTTAAGTGGGGATTTTGAATTTATTTTTTAAAATATGCTCGTGCATCAGATATGAAGTAGAGTGAACCTGTAACAAACTTCGTTCCAGGTAAATCTTCTTTAGTGATTTCATCTAGAGCGTCTTTCCAGTTCTTAATTATTCTAACCTTATGATCACCAGCTAAATTTTCAGCACTTTCAGCTCGATAGAATTCAAATTCAGTTATGATGACATTATCAAAGTTTTCTTCTAATAGAGAAATCATTGGTTTGTAGTCTTTATCTTTTAAAGCAGTAAAAACTACTGTTAATGGTCTTTGTAATCCATCTAAAGATTTAACAAGTTGTTCAATACCAATTAAATTATGAGCGCCATCAAGATAAATGTTTGGAAGTATTTCTTCAAATCTTCCTGCCCATTGTGTATTCATAATGCCATAAGCAATTGATTCATCTGAGACTCCAAGATACTTTAGTATACTGGTCGCTAAAGTTGCATTTGATACTTGATAAAGTGCCTGATTTCTTAACTGTAGATCAATACCTTCATGAGTGAAAAATAGATCTTTTTCAACTCTATAATATGATGGAACTTCAACTACATGCATTGGTGTATCAACTCTATCACAATGAGTCTTAAATAAATCTAGGACTTCATTCTTAGTTTCAGTAGTAAATAGTGGAGATTGATTCTTAATTATACCTGCTTTTTGCTCAGCAATTTCTAATACAGAATCACCTAAAATATTCATATGATCAAGTTCCACATTGGTTATAGCACTAACTATTGGTTGGATAACATTACTAGCATCTAGTAATCCACCCAGTCCAACTTCGTAGACAACATAGTCTACCTTTTGATCTATAAAGTACCATATCGATACCAACATATCGATTTCAAACATACTTAAGGAGAACTGGTCCCATAATTTAACCGACTGATTGATATAAAATAATAAGTCTTCATCAGAAATATTAATATCATTAATTCGAATTCTGTCATTATGAGAAACTAAATGTGGAGAAGTAAAGCTACCAACTCGATAACCTTCTTTTTGAAGGCCAGATCGAACATAGTTGGTAGTTGATCCCTTACCATTGGTTCCCCCAATATGAATGCACTTAAGATCGAATTGAGGATTATCCAAAGAGTCTAGGCACTCTTGAAAAAGTCTTAATCCGTAGACCGAGTTCTTTCGATCCATAACTGCTTGTAAAGCTATATCAATATCTGTATACATTAGTCTGTACTCCAATCAATTGGATTAATTCCATTTTCTATTAGGAAATCGTTAGCTTTTGAAAAAGGCCGAGATTCCCAAAATCCACGATATGCACCCAGTGGTGATGGGTGAGCAGATTTAATTATTTTATGATGTGATGCTATCAATTGTATTTTACCTTGTGCCCAGTTTCCCCATAGAATAAAAACCATGGGTTTTTCTCTTTGAGATAGAAACTTAATAGTATTATCAGTAAAGGTTTCCCAACCCTGCTTTTTATGACTTGCAGGTTCACTATCTCTCACTGTCAAAAGAGCATTTAGTAGAAATACACCTTGATTTGCCCAAGGTCGTAAATCACCAGAAACATTGTCTACTCCAATATCCGACTTCATTTCTTTAAATATATTAACTAGACTCGGTGGTTTCTTAAAGCCATCTGGCACAGAGAAACTTAACCCCATAGCTTGATTTGGTTGGTGGTATGGGTCTTGTCCTAATATGACTACTTTGACATCATTATAGTCACATGCACTATAAGCATTAAATACATTGTCAGAGCTTGGGTAAATAGTATAATCGTTTCTTTCTTTTTCTAAAAACGATTCTAAATCTATAAAGTATTGTTTCGATCTCTCTACTTCAAGGAAATCATCCCAACTCATTCAGCCACCTCCTCATCTTCTGGTACATTATCTTTAATCCACTGAATCGAAGCTTCTACTAATTTTTCTTGTGCTTCTTCTTTAGTAATACTAGCATCATAGAGCTGAGCTATAACATCTACAAAATCAACTTGATCATATAGTGTTGATGATTTAACTCTAGGATTGTCATCAAGTGCTAAAATTGTCATTAGATCTCCGTGACCAAATGCTTCGATTGTATCAACAAGACTTGGTTCAAGAGTATCGAGAATCTCATCACCAGTCATTATAGGTGAGTAACTACTAAGACCTAAATCTACAAACTCAACGCCTCTAAGAATTCTCAACACTTCCGCTGAAGCAGAAGGGTAGGGAGTATCCACATTGACTACATAGCCGTTAACATTAACAACTGGCGCTAAATGAGTCTCTTGATAGGTTGGAAATGGAACTGCTAACCATTCATCACCAGTTTCTGCTTGATAGAGTTGAGCAAGTTCATAATCCGTTATATAACCAAATAAGGATTCTCGTTCAAAGAACTTAGATTCAAAATTGTACTCTAAATCCATTGCTAGATCTTTTTCTTCATTATTATTGAGTTTCATTTGAGAAAGAAACTCAATAAATGCTAAACCTTCTAGAAATTCTGGACTATCGATATCCGGATTCATACCTTCATGTTTAAAGTTGAGTGTCCAACCCCTAGCAGTTAAGAACGGATACAGAGTACCTTGGTCTTTTAGTGAGAATGGAAAAGTTACATCTAAGAATTCTAAAATAGTGTCTTGATTAGCTTTAATAGATTCAAAAGAAGCTACATCCTCTCTACTCAGACCGATTTCTTCCAGTAAAGTCATATTGAGATATAAAGGTTTCCCAATAACATGTTGAGGAGTAAATCTAAGTCCGTTCACGTTGAAAGAATCTTGTAATCCTTTCGGTATGTTATTTGTAACTATAGATTGAGCTTTCTGACCAAGGTTTGCAAACTTAGCCATGAAGAATGGTGCTTCTTGTCCATTTACATAGAGAATATCATATTCAATAGTCTCACTTAGCTCAACTCTAGTCATTGCTTCTACTACATCAACTTCAAGAGTATTATTTGGATAATTTACAGCCCATATTTCTAACAATTTATCTTTGGTTTCTTCACTTTCAACAGCAATCTTCAAGTGCGCCTTTTCTTCAATTTTAAATGCATTGCTTTTATTATCATAGCAAACATTTGATCCATCAGTTTTGCAACTAGGCCCAATAACTACAAGCCAAACTACAATCAAAGAAAAGATAACAAGACTAATGATTAATTTGAATAGTTTACTTTTCGTAACGTTCATACAATCTACCTAGGAGTTGAATCTCCACATTCTTTAGATCTTCTACCCTCTTGCATCCAAGTAAAATCATGATTAATTTAAATTCATGAAGAAATATTTCTACTTCTTCAAACATTTCCACTTCTTCCAATTGTGCTATTTTTAGGAAATAACCAGAAATCCCTACTGCATTAGCACCTAATATAAGTAATTTAATAACATCTAAAGGTGTATTAACACCGCCAGAAGCCATAATATTGTGGTCATCCATATATCTTTGGTTCATCAGTAATGATTCTACAGGAGATATTCCCCAGTCCATTAAGTAATCGAAACGTTTGTTTTGAGAGCGTTCATTTTCAATCCAAATAAAGTTTGTTCCACCTTTGCCTGATACATCAATATTCTCAACACCCAGATCAATCAACTCTCCGACTGTTTTCTGACTCATCCCAAAACCAACTTCTTTAACAATAACCGGTTTTGATAATCCTTTTACAATATCATGAATGTTTTGATGCCAATGAGAAAATTCACGGTCTCCCTCATCCATTGTAATTTCTTGTGCAACATTAATATGAATACCAAGAGCATCAGCATCTATCATATCAACTGCTTTTTGTGCTCTTTGTAAACTGGTATTAGCTGAAACATTACTAATAATAAAACCATCTGGATTAGTTTCTCTAACAATTGTAAATGATGCTGCTAAATCAGGCTCATCCAATGCTGCATGTTGTGAACCAACTGCCATAATAAGATTAAACTTCTTAGCAATTAAAGCTAGCTTTCTATTCGTTTCTAATGTTTTTAAAGATCCACCAGTCATTGCATTAATGTAAAATGGATACCCAAAATTTCTACCATACAATTTAACTTCTGTATTGATATCATCATAATCCACATTAGGAAGTCCTTGATGTATAATTCTTACCAAGTCAAAATCATTGGCAAATTCGCCTTGTGATAATGCCAATCTAACATGGTCATCTTTTCGTTGTGATCTAATACTCATGATAAGTACCTCCCTTTATAATTTTAATTCCTGTTTCTTGCCAAGCCTTATCGAAATCTGGTTCTTGACCTTTTTCAAGTAGTACAATCCCACAGTCTCCACCACCAGACCCTGATATTTTCGCAGCAAATTGCGTTGCATCGATCAGTCTTGTTAATAGCGGAGTCTCAATTATTGTATGAGACCATTCTTGTAAATCCAACATGTGTTGTCGATAATCCGCAACAGCTAGTTTTACAGATTCATATCTTCCAATTTTTATACCAGCAATGAATTGCTCAGTAATATTATTTGCCTTTTTAATCCACTCTTTATAGAAGTTTGGATCCTCATATGCTGCATGTTTGATTGATTGAGTCGATACATTGGTTGCATTAGGTATCCCTGTCCATCCAATTCTAAGATCGATTAAATGTTCGATTTTCAACCTTTGTATATCTAGTTGAGGCCATGCTATATTGATTAAATGATCAGTATCAAAATCTTGTTCCTGTAACCAACTACGATCGTATGATTGATAAACAATTGTGTCCTTATAAATACAAGCAGCCAAGTCTCCTCCTGATGAGAATTCATTCATTTCCAGTTGTACTAAACATGCTAGCTTAAATAACTGCATTTCAGTTAAGTCAACCTTATGAAATTTTAATATCGAATCCAATACACCTACAACCACCACACCACTTGAACCAAAACCGACTTTTTTGCCATCAACTTCAAGGTCAGAAACTATCTCCATACGGAAAGGTTTAATTTCAATAAAATCATTCAGTACCTTTAAACTAGCATGAACGTGTGGCATGATTTTATTGGAAAATACTTCACTTCCTTTTAGAACTCCGTGGGAAGATTTAATATAGTAATCTTCTGAAGCTTCAACTTGAATCTCAAGAAACGCATCGACTGCACTTACTACAGCAACCGACCCTGCCTCCATAATTGCAAATTCCCCCATCAAAAATAATTTTCCAGGATATTTAATAAACATAAGCAGCCGGTCCTTTTGAACACACAATTGTTTCGATATCACCTAGTGCTTCAATCAGCTGGTCAACATAAGGTGCAGTCGTCAACACCTTAACATTAGGTCCTGCATCCATTGTAAAGTAAACTGGAATTTCCTTTTGTAATTCCCTTACGACATTCATAATACGAATTGTTTCAGGTTCGAAATACCACATATTAACTGCTAATAATGATGCATGCATACGCAATGCATTTTCTTGAGCAATGAGGCCAGCTTCTTTAATATCATGTTTTCTAAGTGCAATCTCCATAGCTTCCAGATCTACCTGACTTTGCTTAACCCATGCATCATAGTAAACAGATTCATCAGAAGTAACATCCATCGCCATTGAACTTAAATAAGGTTTGGATTTATCACTTACCATACAGACAACCATTCGAATATCATCCCATTGTGGAATATCTACCGGCTCAGCAAATGAGTCTTCATCATTCGTCCCCTTGTTCCATCTTACAAAATCTCCATAAATGGAACGTGATGCAGATCCTGATCCAAGCCTTGATAATCGTGATAACTCTTTGTCATCCAGGTTTAAATCTAAAGTTGCCGCCTTAGCCAATGCAGCAAATGCACTCGCACTAGATGCTAACCCCGCTTCTTTGGGAACGTGATTCCAAGATTCAATGCGAGCAAAATGTTTCAGTCCATAACGTGATCGAATCTGATCCATAAACCAAACAACACGTTTAGCAATGTGATCTTCTACTTCTACATCATCTAAGATAAAAATATCTTTATCCAAACTTTCATCATAAGTTACTCTTGTGTCAGTATAAAACTGATCCAGTGTTAATGATAAACTTGAATTAAAAGGAATCTTAAGTCCTTTATCCTTTTTTCCCCAATATTTTATCAGTGCAATATTAGTATGAGCTCTTACAGTTTTTGTCATTTTTAAAGTCCTTTCATCTCAAGAACCATGACATTAAGTCCGTCTTGAGAGTAATCATTTTTTAATTTTTTAGTAATTTCTTTACCTGTGGAAAGTATTATGAAACAACCACCCATTCCACCACCTGTGATCTTACCGCCGATGGCGCCAGCTCCAAGTGCATCTTGTATCCATAAATCGATTTTAGGATGACTAACACCTACTCTTTTTAGTAGTTGATGGTTATCATTGAAAACTTTACCCAAGCCTTCTATATTATTTTCTTCTAAATAGATTTGTCCTAAAAATACTATATCTTTAATTTCTTCAATCATAGAAGACATCTCATGTGGATTTTCATCTGCAAACTTGGCAACTAGATTTACAGCTTCTTTTGTTGAACCATGAATATTAGAGTCCACCAAGATCAAATCAGCATCTATGTCGGTATTAATAAAAACGGGATCTTTACTTCGATTAAAGAGAATTGGTTTACCGTTAAGTATTGTTTCGATATCTACACCTGATGAATTAGCATGATGTATGCCTTCGGCTGCTTCCGCAAATTCTCTGATTGTGGAGTATTCAAATTCTCTACCAACATAATCAAACATAGCTTTTGTAATACCAATTGATAGAGCCGCAGATGAACCCATTCCTCTTTGTAATGGAATGGTCGATTCAACTGTTATTTTTACAGCTTCATTAATTCCAAGGTAAGCCTTACATGTCATGATAAGTGCCTTAAGTCCTTTAAAGACCTGTGGTGATTCGTCTAATTTACCATCATATAATGTAGAAACAATGTAGTCTTCTTTGGCCTTTTCCACTTGGATTTTAGCATTAGCCGCACCAAAAGGAATGGCTATTGCTGATGCTCCATAAAGCACAAAATGTTCCCCTAAAAGAATGATTTTACCGCCAGTTACACTATGTCCAATACGAGTCATATAGAAGCCCTACTTTCTGTACCATTATACCAAATACTAGCACTATTTAATATTGTTCACACATTTTTAGACAATAGTTCACAGGGATAATCGTTAAAAAAAACACATGATTTATATAGTCATGTGTTTCGTATATTATATAGTGTCTAAGTCTGTATAAGAAATTTCTGTTGGTGTTTCTCTACCAAATAGAATGATAAGAACACTTGCAGTTTGTGATGAATCATCCATTGCATCAACAATACCTTCAGCTCCAACAAATGGTCCAGCAATAATTTTAACTGTATCGCCAACTTTGAAGTCAACAATAAGTTTTTTATCGCTCATTCCCATACGTCTTAGAATGGATTCGATCTCCTCTGGAGATACAGGGAATGGTTTAGCCCCACCACCTGATGATCCGATAAATCCTGTAACTCCTGGTGTATTTCGAACAATATACCAAGCTTCATCAGTCATGATCATTTCTACAAAAAGGTAACCTGGGAATAAGTTACGTTTGGTTTCAACTTGTTTCCCTTTTTTGATTTCGATTTCAATTTCTTCTGCTACTAGAATACGGAATAATGAATCTTCGATTCCCATTGATTCAACACGACGTTCCAAGTTTTCTTTAACTCGGTTCTCATGTCCTGAATAAGTATTTACTACATACCACTGTTTATCCATACTATAAACCTACTTGAAGTAAGTTTTTAAGTACCCAAACTAAAACCACTTCTGTAATCATAAAATAAGCTGCAAAGAAAAGTAAGAATCCAACAACGATAGTTGTTGATGTTCCGATTTCTTTTCGCTTCGGCCAGCTAATTTTTTTAATTTCTTCTTTAATTCCTGAAATTGTAAACCAAGACATAATGTCTACCTCCTATTTTGAATCCTTGTGAATTGTGTGTTTCCCACAGCGTTTGCAAAACTTCTTTAATTCAAGACGTTCTTTAACACTTGATTGATTTCTAAACGTGGAATAATTTCGTGATAGACACTCTGTGCATACCAATATTACTTTTTCTCTTTTTTGCGTCATAAAAAAACCCACTTTCGTGCTACCTAACAATACCATATGCACCTATGAGTGTCAATATGAGCACTTTTGAGCTATTGGTTTTGCTTTATTGGTAAACCGATTTTACCTTTCTTCTAATTTTTTGAATCGTATTATCTACATCCTTGGCACTGATTCCTAACATGTCTCCGATCTCTTTATATGAGAATCCGAGTTCATGAAATTCAAAGGTATCTTGTTGTATTTGGGGTAATGTTTGAACAAAGTCCATGCGACATTGATTGACTTCTTCATAGATAGCCATGTTTGCAGGACAATTATTAAATTCATCACTGGATACAGTATCCATAAGGGTTAAACTCTCATCTTCTGAAATATATAAGTCCAAGGAGTTCTTAGAGTTTATCATACGATAGGACATTGTACGATATTTTCTTAAGGAGGTTTTGATTGCACTTCCAACACATAAATCAATATAGTAAGCCAAACCAACATCCATGTCTGGCCTAAATGCATATAGGGCCTGATAAAATCCTATAAATCCATCCTGGAAGAAGTCTTCTACTTCAACACCCTCTAGGCTATGATCAGCCATAGCTTCGTGAGCGCGTTTCCAGATTAACCGTCTGTAATACCCTATAAGAATATTTAAACTGCATTCGCTCTTTTGATGGAGCATGTAAATTAATTCTGCATCACTAATAGAAAAATCGTTAATCAATGCTATCCCCTCTTTCTTTAACGTCTTCTTCTAGCAATATCGTATAGCAATACTGCTGTAGCAACAGAAACATTAAGTGAGTTGACACTTCCATTCATTGGAATGGTCGTTAAAATATCACATTCTTTTAATACTAATCTTGATACTCCCTTACCTTCAGAACCAACAACTAAAGCAATCGGCATATCTACTGGAAACTCAGTATAGTCCATTGCATTAATTCCATTTTCTGCTGCTATAATCCAATATCCTGCTTCTTTTAAAGCTTTTATAGTATTTACGATATTCACTGCTTCATGAACTTTAACTGTATTTATGGCACCTGTTGATACTTTTGCAACGGTTGATCCAAGACCTACAGATCTGTGTTTACCAATAACTACACCATCTACTCCTACTGCATCACAAGTACGTAGAATAGCTCCTAAGTTATGTGGGTCTTCTAATTGATCACACACAACCACTAGTTTATGAGTTGCATCTTTAGTAATTTCATCCAGAGAATAGTACTTATAGTCTTCAATCTCAATGACTAAACCTTGATGGCTTCCATCAACCATTTTATCCAGTCTGAATTTTTCTACAAACTCAATTGGTATGCGTCTCCTTTTTGCTATATCAACAATGTCTTTAAAGTTTCCTTTATTGAAAACATATAGTTTTTTTATGTTGGTATTACTCTTTAAATACGCACCAACTGTATTTCTTCCATAAATATAATTAGGCATTATTTAGTCCTACACTTTCTTTAAACAGACTCCATAACTGATCCAGCCTTTGGAAATCTTCTTTCAAATACAAATAGCCCCATAAACTTTCAAGCCCAGTAGCTACTCGATAATCAATCATTTCAGCATTTTTAGCCATTGAACGGCTCTTCGCATTGCGCCCACGTTTATAGTAAATCATTTCATCTTCACTGATTAGATTATCTTCTAATAGCTGATTCATGAACTTAGCTTGTCCCTCTGCCGAAACAAATAAAACTGACGTTTCTTGCATCTTCTTAAGCTGGTTGTAACCTAAATCAATTAAATAGGATCGAACCTGTAATGATAAATATGCATCTCCTAGAAATGCGAGTACGTTTCCAGATTGATTCATTATAAAACACCTGCTTCAATCAAGGCTACCCTTAACTTATCTGCATCTTCAAAGCGCTTTTCAGCTTTTGCGATGTCCCAATCACTAAGAAGAGTTTTCTCTTCGTCAGTAAATTGAGTCAGTTTGAAATCTAATCCAAGTACGTTCATCATTTTTATTAATGTGTTCATTGGTCTGGAGATGGCTTCAAAGTCGTACTGTGACCTTAAAGCTTGATTAATTTTCTTAACCGTTTCATTAACGTGTACTAATGCATTAGCAACATTCATGTCATCTTTTAACTGATCCATGAAATCATTAAACAAGTCTTCATCATGTTCTTGTCCTAAAGTATCTCCTTGAGAAGACAGCTTTAGTGACACTTGTTTGAATATTCCTTCAAACTTTTGAATTTCTTTTTGTGCTTGAGCTAATACGTCATCTGATATGTTTAATATCAAACGATAGTGTGTTGATAATAAGAGATAACGCGTCACATTTCCACCAAATTGTTGAATGTAATCTTTTGCCCAAGTAACATTTCCTAAAGATTTACTCATTTTTTCGCCATCAATATTTAACATAGCATTATGGACCCAATAATTAGCAATATCATGATGGTGTACAGCCTTAGCTTGTGCTGATTCGTTTTCATGGTGTGGAAATTTTAAATCCTGGCCCCCACCGTGAATATCGATTAAGTTAGTATTAAACTCATCTTGTATCATAACCACACATTCAGTATGCCATCCTGGACGTCCTTGTCCCCAAGGTGAGTCCCATTTGATACCTTCATCATTTGTATCTTTCCATAGAACAAAATCTAATGAAGATTCCTTTTGCATATTTTCTTCAATACGAGCACCTATTTTTAAGGCATCGATATTCTGTGAAGAAATAGCTCCATAATCTTTCACTTTATTGACTCGGAAATAAACATCACCATTGCTTTCGTATGCAAATTCAAGTTCAATTAGTTCTTCAATAAAGGCAATGATTTCATCCATGTTTTCGGTAACTTTTGGTTTTGCATCAACTGCATCAGCAAAAAGACCTCTACGAACATCTTCATAAGCTGCGATGTAGCGTCCAGCAATTTGTGTTTCATCAAGACCTTCGTCTTTAGCTTTTTGAATGATTCGGTCATCAACATCAGTATAGTTTGATACATAATGTACCTCGTTACCAAGTTCAATTAGTATTCTTCTAAGAAGATCAAAAACTACGATTGGTCGAGCATTTCCGATATGTGGATGATTATAGACTGTAGGACCACAAACATACATTGACACCTTACCTTTATGGATGGGTGTAAATGTTTCTACAGAATTTGTTTTAGAGTTATATAAGTTCATATGATACCTGCTTCCGCTTCTTATTATATCATATATTAACCAATCTACACTGAGTCAGAACGTCCAATTGATGTAGAGAAAGCCACCCTCATAAATCTGAAGATGGCAATTAATGATAAATCTATAAATTATTCTGCCTCGACACAGGCCTTTAATGTTTCTCTTATTAAACCTTCCATATCATCGACTCTGTCATACCCTAATATATCAATTGTATCTTGAGGATCAATTGAAAGATCTTCATTATTCATTCTTTGTGATAGGACAATATGGATACCATGTTCTTTACCTAATGAATTTGCACGGTCATCAGCTGCTTGATACTGAGTCACCAAAGCTTCATAGGGTAGTGAAATCAGTTGTGTAGTATTCTGTTGACCAAGAGCCTCAACCATTAGTTCATAGAATCTTTTGTGTGAAATATTTGTATCCGATATTGCATAGGATTGTCTGTGAACGCCATGTTTAAGAGCACCTAGTGTCGCTTGTGCAACTTGATGTGCCGATACTGATGCTGTTTTTCCTGACGGGTAGGGATAGGTTTCTTGCCCTTTAATAAGATCAGTAAACATCTTCCATAAAGGCACCCGACCTGGCATAGTACCAAAGATATATGGCAACCTTAATGTTGTTACACACATTGATCCTTCACCTTCTGCATAGGCAATTTGCTCTTGTAATAAGCGTGTAGCGGGATAACCCATCGTGTTTAATTTAAATTGAGGTAACTTTTCAGCAAACTCTGAGAAGTATGAACCGTAAAGTACAAAATTTTTAATCCCAGCTTTAACACAGAGTCTAGCAATCCTTTGAGTTGGTAATACATTGGCCTGGTAGAAACTCTTAAATGCTGGTTTATCAGGTAACCAGCGTTCATCAGCACCAATAGCATAAACAAAGTCACTACAGCCCTTCATTAGTTCCAGAAGACCCTCATCACTCATATCATTGACATCACCCAAATGATTTTCAACACGGTCATCAAATAAATCTTCAACTGGCATGGGTGGTAGAGAAAGTGCTATAACCTCGTAACCATCTTCAAGTAAAACATTAACTGTATGGTAACCTAGAAATCCTGTACCACCTAATACAAATGCTTTTTTCATAGTTTCCCCCTTAGTCATTTTGACTCTTAGAATATTATCTCATAAGCTCAATATGCTATGTAAGCGCTTATATCATTCTTATCAAACACTAATTGAATTTCTTATGGATCTTCATTTAAGATTAGGGGTCTATGTGAAAATCTATTATTTTCGAATAAATAAAAAGATCCCCTAAGGGATCTGGATAAAGAAAAACTGCCACTTAGAGTGACAGTTTCAATAAACTCAAATTAGAATTTTGAAGCAACGTAGTGTGCTGTACGTACTAATTGGTTTGTGTATGAAGCTTCGTTATCATACCATGATGCAACTTTAACTAAGTTTACTCCACCTAAGTCAGTAACTTTAGTTTGTGATGCGTCAAATAGTGAACCGTATGTAATTCCGATTATATCTGAAGATACAATTGGTTCATCAGTGTAACCGTATGATTCGTTTGTTGCTGCTTTCATTGCTGCGTTGATTGCTTCAACTGTAGTTGCTTTTTCAACAACTGCTACTAGTTCAGTGATTGAACCTGTGATTACTGGAACACGGTGTGCTCCACCATCAAGTTTTCCGTTTAATTCAGGAATAACTAAACCGATTGCTTTAGCTGCTCCTGTAGTGTTAGGAATGATGTTTGCTGCTGCTGCACGAGCGCGGCGTAAATCACCTTTAGAGTGAGGACCATCTAATGTATTTTGGTCATTTGTATAAGCATGAATTGTTGTCATTGTTCCTGAAATAATTCCATACTCATCGTTAAGTACTTTAGCCATTGGAGCCAAGCAGTTTGTAGTACATGAAGCACCTGAGATAATTGTTTCTGAACCATCTAAGATTTCGTGGTTTGTATTATAAACAACTGTTTTGATGTTTCCTGATGCAGGAGCTGAAATAATTACTTTACGTGCTCCAGCTTCTAAGTGAAGTCCAGCTTTTTCTTCTGAAGTGAAGATTCCTGTACATTCGATAACAACGTCTACACCTAATTCTTTCCAAGGTAAGTCTTGAGGGTTTCTTTCTGAAAGAACTTTAATTTCTTTCCCATCAATTAAGAATCCTCCGTCAACTACTTTAACGTCCTTGTCGAAACGTCCTTGTGCTGAATCATATTTTAATAGGTGAGCTAGTGTTGCTGCATCTGTTAAGTCGTTGATTGCTACAATTTCCATATCTGTTGATCCAGAAATTAAGCGAGTCGCTAAACGACCAATACGACCGAAACCGTTAATTGCTACTTTTACTGTCATAGTGTAAATCCTCCTTATGTCTTGACCCCCTAATTATATACCAAAGCACTCATAGGGTCAATTATAGCGAGATGCTATCAAGCCTTTCTGAGTGCTCTAGGAGTATCTTTTTGTCATTCAATGTAACACTTGTGAAATTTTAGATTTTACTATTGCCTAATGATTAAAATAAATCTGTATTTAATACCGGTTTAGAAAATGCATTAAAGGCAGAATAGGATGAAATAATCTTAATGTGGAACAATTGTTCAAAGAGCTTTTTATCATTTACTCTAGCCATCATCACTACATCATTTGTAACTTTAATATGAGGTAATAGCTTATGTATTTTCTCACTTGCATTCGTTTTGTAAATAACGCGACTGAATCCTTTGGATACGAATGATAATAATCTTAATAGTGTTCCAGAAGTATCATAGCAACATTCCAACACTTCTACATAGCTAGCATGTGATACACAACGAACATAACCTACTAACTTATCATCCTTGCTCAAGCCAACTATTTTACCTTTTAAGAAAATAGAATCTCTTTTCATATCTTCGAAATATGAAACATTTCTTTCGAAGTACCCGGTGAAATAATTGGAGTAGGAATCAAAAGCAATCTTTAAATCCACAGCAGGAGGATCTAACACAATCCCTTTAACAGTAAATTCAGGTAATGAGGATGCTGGTATGTTACAGATCTGCTGTTCTACTACTGCCTCAAATCCAAGTGATTCCAATAATGGGGATTTGTCACTTTTTATCATTGTGATAATGTCCCTATGTTCAAGTTTAGTAATAAGTTCTTCTAGATGTTTTTCATTTGGTGCGATTAAGGGATTGATATAAGAAACCCTTAACTTTTTATCATGAAGATTTAAAACCTTTAAATTAACTTGAGCAAATGACCCTTGCGATCCTTGAGTTATATTATCTGGATTGTAATAATGTTTAAAATACAATTGTTCTTCAAGTGGTTGGACAGATGAAAGACCAGAATTAAGCCTAGCTTCTTCTAACCCTTTTTTTATAGCAATTGCGATTTGGTCACTACTATTCATTTCCATTATTAGGCCCTCCACTATGGAAAAAAGCCCTTAAGGCTTTTTTACTCTGAATCTTGTTTTGAATCTCTTTGTGTAAACTCTACATCAATTATATCATCATTACTTTTTCTGGTGTAGTTTTGTTGACTATTTTCTTCCTGATAGAAAGGGTTTTGACGTGGTCCCGGCCCACTTTTCGGTCTAAATATATTGAGCACAATTGAAATTAACCATAGAATCAAGAAAAACTTAAATAATGAAGGCATTATCATAATTAAGAAAGAAAAAATAAGTATTAAGTAAATATATCCCATGTGTCACCACCTCTGATTAAATTATAGCATAATGCAATCTTCATTTAATGATTTTGTGAGTCTTCACAAATTATCAGAATCAAGTTGTTTCGCTAATTCGGAGATCTTCTTGAAACGATGTTGAAGGCCTGATTTAGACAAGGTAATACCAAATGTATCTTTGTAAATGGCCAGTAGTTCATTCAAACTAGACTCTGGATGATCCATCCTCAAATCCGCTACCTGAATTAGTTTTTCACCGATGTGATTATACTGATCATGTTTTATTAATAAGTATATATCATCAAGTTGAGAGTTTCCCGCCTTGATGGTTTTCATCTCATTAGCAACTTCACAATTGTCCAAACGTGTCAGTGAATTTCTAAAGTCTCTTTGAATTCGTTCATCCTCAAAAGACATTAAGTTGTTGTGAGCTTGACAGATTCTCAAGAAGTCACCAATCTTGTCTGCTTGTTTAACATAAGCTACATAACGATTTCGACGTTTAACAAGTTTCCCATCCAAATCCTCATGATTCATAAGTTTTAAAATAAATGCTGATAACTTCTCGTCCAATGTTGAGATTTCCATATGGTAATCTGAACGGGTTGGAGCATTAATCGATCCTGATGCTAAGAAAGCACCTGTTAGGTAGGATCGTTTACAGCATGGATTCAGTGTAATTGGTGCAAAGGGAGCATTTCTCATTCCTAATGACGAATAGATTCCTAAGTCTTCCAATATTTCGATAGCCTTACTTAATACTGTAAGTATATAAACATTATTTTTTCTAAGTTGTTGTTTCTTTTCAACACTCAACTCTATTTCAACATCATAACGATTCTTTATGGCTGAGAAAAGATATTTAGCGATGGTCGCATTCTCTATCTTGATTTGAAGTTGCATTGTTCTGTTTACTATTAATAGGTTGGAGTTGATATGCAAAAAGGCTGAAAGCTGTGCTCTTTGGCAACATGGTTCCAGCGGTATCCCGGTTATTTCTCTTTTTACTTCTGAGCTAAAGGACATCCTAACGCCTCCATTACATCTTTAAATCCTGAATATATTTTATCAACATCATGCCAAGCAATATTATTTTCATAGGATAAAAGACTTTGAAATAATATTGGATAATCATGATTTTCTTTTTCAAATTGAACTCTTTGCAAATCTTCTTCTGCATAAACATCTAAAACTGATTGTGGAATCTCATCAATTGATCCCACAACTAAATCAAGGTTAAAATCACCATGATCAATCAGTGCATCAACATGATCCTCAGCACAGTAACCTTGCGTTTCTCCAGCCTGACTCATAGCATTAACGTAATAAACTTTTTTAGCCTTTGAGTTTTTTATGGCTTCTTTAATTTTTGGAACAATAACATTAGGTAAAATTGATGTATAGAGAGACCCTACACCGAAAATAATAACATCTGCTTCCATGATGGCTTTTATTGCTTGAGGCGTAGCCTCAACTGGAACATCGTAATAAACTTCTTTAATGTGATTTTGATACATTGGAATATTAGACTCACCACGAATGATCGTACCATCTGCCATACGCGCACATAAAACGATCAGATCTTCTGATGCCGGTATAATATCTCCCATAACTGATAATACTTTTGATACTGATGCAATTGCATCCATAAAATTACCTGTTGTATCTGTAAGAGCCGTAAGAATCAGATTCCCTAGATTGTGTCCTGCAAGTGTTGAGCGAGAATTATCATCAAATCGGTAATTCATAATATCACCTAATAATGATTCACTCTCAGCTAAACTTAACATAACGTTACGAATATCACCCATAGCTGGCATATTAAACTCTTGACGTAATCGACCCGTTGATCCACCATCATCAGCAACTGTAACAATAGCAGATAGTTCTAATTCATCATAACGTTTTAATGCACGTAAGAGAGACGATTGTCCCTTGCCCCCACCCAATACAACAACCTTACTCATTGCGAAACCTCAACGGCATCACGGTGATCTTTATAGACCGTAAACTCTTTACGATAGTGGTCATATAAATAATTCGCTATCGACACGGATCTATGTTGTCCACCAGTACATCCAATACCTACAGTAAGGTGATGTTTATTTTGTAATGCATATTCTTTAACTGAAAAGTCCAGAAATCTTTCCAACTCAGGTAAATAACGTTGAGTTCTTTCATCTTCAATAACATAGTTATAAACTGCTTGATCGTTACCGGATTTTAATCTTAAGGATTCTTCCCAGTAAGGATTACTTAAAAAACGCACATCAAATACAAGGTCAGCATCCATTGGTAAACCTTTACGATAACCAAAGGATATAAATGAAATAGATAAAAAGGATACCTTATTATCGACCTTAAAGAATCTCTCAATTCGAGAACTTAACTTAGATACTGTTAAGAATGTAGTATCAATAATGATAGTTGCTGAAGATTTAATATTTGAAAACTCTACAATCTCAGCATCAATCGCTTCCTCTAATGAATTTGCTACATTAGCAACAATTAGTGGATGATTACGACGGTTATATTTATAACGAAGTAATAGTTGTTCTTTTGATGAATCTAAAAACAGTACAATTAACTCACAGTCAACATTTTTAAAGGCAGTATAAAATTTATCAAAATCATTAGCCGATACTGAAAGTGCAAGATTTGAAAAATGCCCATCTTTTAATTCAGTAACCTCTTTGATTAAGTGGTTTAACAACATTGAAGGAAAACGATCGATACAGTGATACCCTATATCTTCCAATACCGCCATAGCAGAAGTTTTACCTGCTCCTGACAATCCTGTAACTAATACAACTTTATTTTTTTTCATTGTAAACACCTCATTTGTCTTCATTATAACAAAAATCTAAGGTTAAACCTTAGATTTTAAATTTTGTATATATGAAAATGCATTTTGTGCTGCAATCGCACCATCAGATGTTGCGGTTACAATTTGTCTTAAGTTCTTAGGAATAACATCCCCAGCACCAAAGATTCCAGGTATTGCAGTTTCAAGTTGATCATTAACAAGTAGGTAACCTTCTTTATCAGTCACATTACGTCCTTGTAAGAATTGAGTTGCTGGAATAGCACCAATGTATGGGAATACTCCAGTTGCACTGATGTCTAAAGTTTCACCAGTATCAACACTCTCAAATCTCATTCCTGCGATTTTACCATCTTCGATAATATAATCTACAGGTACATGTTTACGAATAACATTAATCTTCTCATTACTTAGTACTTGGTTTTGAGCAGATACATCACCTCTAAAGACATCACGTCTAATAACTAGGTTTACTTTATTAGCAAACTGAGTTAGATAAACAGCTTCTTCAAGAGCAGAGTTTCCCCCACCAATCACAATAACATCTTCTTGTTTAAAGAATGCACCATCACATACTGCACAGTAAGATAGACCTTTTCCAAGTAACATATCATCTTCTTTAAAGCCTAAAGTTTTTTCATTTGTTCCTGTTGCTACAATAACAACTGAAGTTATATAAACACTTCCATCAGCTGCAATAATATGGTGCTCATCACCCTCTTGTTTGATATCTACGATATCACCATAAAGGTATTCTGTTCCATATGCTGTTGCATGTTCAAACATTTTCATTGATAGATCAACTCCACCAATTTTATCAATTCCAGGATAGTTTTCTACTAAGTGAGTTTTTATCATTTTCCCACCTGGTGCTTCTTTTTCTAACATTGCTGTTTTTAGTCCACTGCGACCTGCATATACTGCAGCTGTCATACCAGCAGGACCACCACCAATAATAATTACATCATATCTGTTGTCCATTCGTGATCCTCCCCCACTATTTCTAATATTTCTCTAAGATCGTGGATAACACGGTTAGGACCGGCTTCCACAAGAGCTTGCTCTCTCATTTTACCAAAAACGAAACCAATTGTAAACGAACCTGCACGCTGTCCAGCAACGATATCACTTACAGCATCCCCAACATAGATAGAGTTTGCTCTTTGTGCACCTAGAAGTTCTAAGGCATCATTAATCCCTTTAGGATCTGGTTTTGGTGTTTCAAATTCATCAACTCCAAGAATCACATCAAAATACAAATTCATATTCCATTGTTGTAATCCAACCTCTAATGCACCACGTGCTTTATTAGAAACAAGACCTAATGTATAACCTTGTTCTTTAAGTGTTTCTAATACTTCAATTGCGTGATCAATCGGTTTTACCATTGGTACATGAAGTTCATGATTGATAGTCCGATATTCAGTAATAAGATCTTCAATTAAATCCTCATCAAAGAATCTACCGAATGAGTGAACTAAACTAGGACCTATAAATGAATTTAAATCATCTTCACTTAAAACATAATCCGGCTTATTATTTCTGAATACCTGACGGTAAGCTTCTTTAATAGCCCCTTCAGTATCCATCAAAGTTCCATCAAAATCAAACAAAATGACAGGTTTTGATGGTTTTCTAAAGCGTCTAAAGAATCCTACATAACCCAGAACCCCTACAAAGAGGAATCCCAGTGATATCAGTTGTGCAATTCTAAAGTGAAAGAAGGTCAAAGAATCTGTTCTCATACCTTCAATGAAGTAGCGAGTCACTCCATACCACATCAAATATGCATAAACCATATCACCACGCTTACGTGTCGATAATTTACGAACAACAAAGTATATTAATAACCAGCCAATAATGTTTGCAACACTTTCAAAGAAGAATGTTGGCATTCGATATTCACCATTAATGAACATGATGTTCTTAATGAATGCTGGGAAATAATTATAGAAAGACTCAGAAACGATACCACCATAGGCCTCTTGATTCATGAAATTTCCCCAACGACCAATTGCTTGAGCAATCAGAATATTAGGAACAACCATATCCGCCATATGCCAGAAATTTAGATTTTTCTTTTTTGCATACCAGTAACCAAAGCTCACTCCTGCAAATAATCCACCGTGGATTGCAAGCCCACCATCCCTAATCATGAAGATCGAGATAGGATCTTTGAGTGAAGTCGCTAAATCATAAAACAGAACATACCACAATCTAGCCCCAGCAAAACCAGTAATAAGTGCTCCAAAGAATAAGTTCTCAATATCAGCTATATTGTATCCAGCTTTTTTTAAACTCTCACCAGACACAGCATAAGCTATGTAGGCACCTGACATGATTAGTACTGCATACCAAGCAATATCAAGTGACCCAATTCTTATAAATGTTTGTAAATCAGGAAAAAACTCCATTGTCATACCACCTTATTTTTTATTTTGTGCTTCAATATACTCTATTACTTTTTGATCAAAAATCTTTGAGGAGTTAATTCCTTTTTGTTTCATCATAAAGTCCCTAACTGCACTTTCAACAAGTACCGCTAAGTTTCGACCTTCCTTTACAGGGAAGATGAGATGAGGTATTTTTAGACCCATTGTTTCATAATAGGCCTGCTCTTCAATACCAACTCTTAGGTATTCAGCATGATCATCCCACTTTTTAAATTCTACTACAAAATCAAGTTCTTTTGTTTCCAAATAGGCATTAATACCAAACATTTGCGTAGTATCAATTATACCGATACCCCTAATCTCTAAGAATCCTCTTAGCAGTTCAGGAGCAGTACCAATAATAGTTTCTTTAACACGTGAAATATCAACACGGTCATCAGCAATTAGTGCATGGCCTCTCAGTATCAGTTCTAAAGCGACTTCGGATTTACCCATACCACTCTCACCAATAAGAAGAACACCTTTACCAAACACATTTAGAAATACGCCATGAACATTATCCCTTGGTGCTAAAACTTCATCAAGGTAAGTGACCATAACGACCATGATATCGGAACTCTTATGATCTGTATGGAAAATCGGGAAATTCTTTTTCTCAGCAATATCTATCAATATCGGAGATACTTCATTACCACTTGTTACAAGGATAAATGGAGTTTCTTCGTTTGTTAGATAATCAAATCTCTCAGCTTTTTCTTCATCTGTCATGGTTTTAATAAATGAAGCTTCTTTATTTCCTAAGATAACAAGTCTTTTAGGTTCAGCATGGGCATAATATCCCGTAAGCTCTAAACCTGGTCGATTCGTGTTTGGTAGAGTTATCAGTCTTTCAAGACTTTCATCATCACCAACCAATTGCTTAAATTCAAAATGCAAAGCCAACTTTCTTACTGTAGTACTAGTGTGAACTTCCATGCTTTCCTCCTATAGAACCTTGTTTAAATATTGTCCTGTATGACTTTCAGAAACCTTAGCAACTTGTTCTGGTGTTCCCTTGGCGACGATCATACCACCGCCATCTCCACCTTCAGGACCTAAATCAATGACATAGTCACTAGATTTGATGACATCTAAGTTATGTTCAATAACTATGACACTATCACCATTATCAACAATTCGTTGTAAGACTGTAATCAGTTTTTCAACATCGTATGAATGGAGTCCTGTTGTTGGTTCATCAAGAACAAACAGTGTTTTACCTGTTGCTGGTCTTTGTAATTCTGATGCGAGTTTAACACGTTGTGCTTCCCCTCCTGATAAGGTAGTCGCTGATTGGCCCAGTTTAATGTAGCCCAATCCAACATCTTTAAGTGTTTCCAATCCTTTTCTTACTTTAGTGATAGCAGAGAAGAATTCTACACCTTCGTCAATACTCATATCAAGAACATCAAATATGGATTTCTCTTTAAATTTAACTTGAAGTGTTTCTTCATTGTAACGTCTTCCGTCACATTCAGTACACTTAACATAAACATCAGGTAAGAAGTGCATTGAGATTCTCTTCACTCCATCACCCTTACATACTTCACAACGTCCACCCTTAACGTTAAAGGAGAAACGTCCTTTATCATAGCCTCGCATACGAGCATCTTGTGTTTTCGCAAACAGATCACGAATATCATCAAAGACTCCTGTATAAGTTGCTGGGTTTGATCGTGGTGTTCTACCAATAGGGTTTTGGTTGATGGTAATAAGTTTATCAATATGTTCTAAACCTTTAATGGATTTATGTGCACCAGGTTTCATTCGTACGCGACCTAATGTTTGATAAATTGCTTTTGACATAACTTCGTTAACTAATGATGATTTACCAGAACCTGATACACCAGTTACTGAAGTTAGTGTTCCAAGTGGGAACTTAACTGAGACGTTTTGAAGGTTGTTTTCTGTAGCCCCTTTAATTTCTAAAGACAGTTTATTTCCTTTACGGCGTTTTTCTGGAACTTCAATGCGACGTGTTCCAGCAAGATACTGACCCGTTAAAGAATCTTTATTCTTCTTAATGCTGGCAATAGTACCATTGTGGATCACTTCTCCACCCAACTCACCAGCACCTGGACCAATATCTACAATCCAGTCTGCAGCTTCCATTGTTTCCTCATCATGTTCTACAACAATTAGAGTATTTCCTAAGTCTCTCATGGACTTAAGGGTTTCGATCAGTCTTGCGTTATCTCTTTGGTGTAAACCGATTGATGGCTCATCCAGAACATAGAGAACACCTGTTAGTCGTGATCCAATTTGAGTCGCTAAACGGATTCTTTGGCTCTCACCACCAGATAGTGATCCTGCAATACGATCAAGTGTTAAGTACTGAAGACCAACATCATTTAAGAATTCCAATCGAGATTTAATTTCTTTGATAACCAGCTCAGCAATCTTAGTTTTCTCTTCATCTAGCTTCAACTCATCCATGAATACCATTGCATCTGCAATACTCAATGCTGTAAATTCAGAAATGTTTAGATTTCCAACTTTAACACATAGAGCAGATTCATTAAGTCGAGTCCCATGACAAGTTTGGCATGTTGACTCAGATAAGAATGATGCATACCAATCACGAGATGAAGATGATGTCGTATCTCTATGTCTTCTCTCAATGAGATTAACTATGCCTTCAATTGGTTCCACTCTATGGAACTGATTTCCGGAACGTGATTCAATAACATACTTAACAGCAACTTTTGATCCATATAATAAGATATCTAATTTCTTCTTAGGAATTTTATTAACTGGTGTATCAACATCAACACCAGCAAAATCCATCAGTTTTTCAAAAGTTTGCCATTCAATATTTTGTGTATTTACAATATTTTTATAGTATCGAATACCACCTTCAGCAATTGAAAGTTCAGGATCCGTTAAGAGTAAATCTAAATCAACTGACTGCGTAATACCTAAACCATTACACTCATGACATGCACCAATAGGTGCGTTAAAAGAGAATAATCGAGGTTCTACGGTAGAGATTGAAAAGCCACAAATTGGACATGCAAATTTAGTCGAGAACACTTTTATTTCCGAACCAATTTTAATATCAATAGCTCCATCTGCTAGAGTATTAGCAATTTCTAATGAATCTGCAAGTCTAGTTCTTGAATCTTCTTTTTTTACAACTCTATCTACAACTACACTGATAGAGTGTTTTTTATTTTTCTCTAATTTAGTAACATCTTCTAACATTACAAGCTCATCATCAATATATGCTCTGATGAAACCCTCACGTCTAAGATTATCAATAAATTCAATATGTTCACCCTTAGACTCTTTAAGTACAGGTGCACATATTTCTAACCTTGTCCCATCTTCATAGGTCATAATTTTATCGACAATCTGTTTAACAGTCTGTGACGTAATTTCAACATTATGAATCGGACAGTAGGGCGTACCCGTTCTAGAATAAAGTAATCTTAAGTAATCATAAATCTCAGTTACTGTACCAACAGTTGAACGAGGGTTGTTTGAAGTTGTTTTTTGATCAATAGCAATCGAAGGTGACAATCCTTCAATAAGTTCAACATCAGGCTTCTCCATATTCCCTAGGAACTGACGAGCATAGGATGATAAACTTTCAACATATCGCCTTTGACCTTCTGCATAAATAGTATCAAAAGCTAAAGAGGTTTTACCCGATCCCGACAAACCAGTCATAATAATTAATTTGTCTCTTGGAATATCAAGACTAATATTTTTAAGGTTGTTTTCTTTAGCCCCTTTTATAGTAATTTTATCGTTTTTCATAAAACCTCCATTTGATTTATTATATCACTTTTCTCATAGCATGTAGATTCCCTTGCTATAAGTTTTTCACTACTATCATTTTACATAAAAAGTTCCCTCTTAAGTTTTGAGTATCAGACTTAGGGGAACTTAATTGATTATTTTTAATTTATTAATTGAGATTCTATAACGTATCGAACTGCCTCAAACTGACTTTTATCGAAGTCCTCTTTGCTCAGAAAG
>JBGXRX010000065.1:0-6399 GCA_041811795.1 Erysipelothrix sp.
ACTATAAATTACACGACTACTTTTATGAACGCCTGCTACTTAACGAAACAGTAGTGAAAAGTGAAGAAGAGTTCATTACTGAAGTCTCCATTCAAATCTTTGCTAATTAAATAATAAGCAAAAGCCAAAAGAGATAGAGATAATTCAATCTAACTATGGCTTGTCACATAACACCTTTGATATAATGATAAAAGAAAGAAAAGAGGTCACATATGTCACAAACACTATATATAAACTCAAACACAGCAATTATCAACTTTAACCAAGGATTCCCAAATCGTACAGAAGAAATTATTAACAGTCAATCATTTAAGATGTTACTGTCATCATGGTTAGAGCAAACTAATGAGTCAACTCTTAGAAACCTAAAAGAACTTATAGGCGATCAAGACATTGTCGAGACAATTGTCGACCTTACACGTTTACTTTATGTCTACCCAATCGAAAGTATTAAACATCCCCTTATAAGCGATCTTCGCCTATGCAACAAAATCGTTGAAGACGTTTATGTTTACTGGAGACAATTCCAAAGATGTTCAATTGTCCACCTAGGTAAAAAATCTAAATCAGAATTAATCAATTTTATTGATACTGATACAGAATTCAACAATTCAATCTTAAAATTCTACCGTGGACTTCAAGAAAAAATTAAAGGTAGAAAAAACAAGATTTACCGTCAACTTAAAGCAGGTACAAACGCTTCACTAACACTTAGAGAAAAGCAAAACCTGATTCCAGAAGACTATGCTCAATATAGAAAGTTACACTTCATCGATTCAGTGCTACTTCACTCACCATTAATTTTACACCCTAAAACTAATAAGCGTGAAGGCCATTTCCAAGAAGCAAAATCAAACCCAATTAATAACTTAGATTTAGCTCAAGACCAATTCTACTGCTACCCAGCTAAGATCGGTACACTACTAGCATTCGTATATTTCCATAAGGACTTTATTTTCTCAGGAACTTCACTATCAAACTTATTTGAACTTGTAACAACTGAGGAAATTGGTTCACGTCAACCAGATATCATGATTGCATTTGGTGTTAAAGATGGAACTGAAGAAATGACTTTCCACATTGACGACGCTAACAACATGGTTGTAGCAAAAATTGCATACACTGATAAAATCGAGTACTTTGGTTACATGAAGAAAATCATGCTAACTGCTTACAACGTATTCATGATGAACAAGGGTTGGTTACCAATCCACGGTTCAATGGTTAATGTCTATACTAAAGACAAAAAGAAAATCGGAATTGCCTTCATGGGTGACTCTGGTGCTGGTAAATCAGAAATCATTGAAGAGTTAACAAATGTTGGAACAAACCACATCGACCATATCGATGTTATCTTTGATGACATGGGTGTATTCTTTGAAAAAGATGGTAACATCCTAGCACAAGGTACTGAAATTGGTGCTTTTGTTAGACTGGACGATTTAGACCGAGGTCTACCATATCAACAAATGGATCGTTCAATATTCATGAACCCTGAATCTGCAAACAATGCTCGCGTTATTGTTCCTGTTTCAGATTACGCAACAATCTCATCAGACCATAAAGTTGATTACTTCTTATATGCAAACAACTATGATAAAAAAATTGGTACTGATTTCTTTACAAATATCGAAGACGCTAAAGATACCTTTGTACAAGGACGTCGTATGGCAATGGCAACAACACATGAAGTTGGATTATCCACATCATACTTTGCAAACCCATTTGGACCATTACAAAAGCAAGATGTTTGTGATCCATTAATCGATAAATACTTTGAAGTTATCAATAACAACGCTCTTAAGATTGGTCAAGTATATACCAACCTTGGTGTTGTTGATCGCGAAGAAGACGCATTGAAAAAATCTGCTGAAGCAGTGCTTGAATTACTTAAATAGGCATAAGAAAAGGTGGGATAATCCCACCTTTTTTATTTAAGAGCTAAGTATTCATCTTTTAGAATACCAAACGTTAATACATCACAATAACGTCCATGACGATAAAGCATAGCTCTGTTTGTACCCTCTAAGAAAAATCCCATCTTCTCATATAAGCCTATTGCACGCTTATTAAAATCAAACACTCTTAGATAGAGACGATTTAGGTTCAATCCTTCAAATCCCCAATTAAGAAGATGCTTCATAATCAGTGTCCCAAATCCTTTTGACCAGTAATCTTTATTACCAATCACAATAGCAAGTTCAGCATGTCTATTGCGTTGATCCAATCCCATGAAAGCACAAGTACCAATAGGAATATCACCATCATATGCAACAAATGTTAAACCATTGACCATAATCTCAGACCAAGTTGCCACTTCTTCATAAGACATGGGTCTTAAAAATGCAGATTGATCAAAGATTGCAACTTCAGGATCGCTTCTCCATTTATAATAAATAGGAATATGTTTTTCTGTAAATTTCTCAAACCTTAGCATACTATTACCTCCATAGCTTTTAGATATTATACCACTCTTTCAACTTCAAGGTTCTCGATAAATTAAAAAAACTCCCAAAGGGAGTTTAATGATTTAGTAGGTCTAAACGTCTTTGAACTTCTTCAAGAGTTAAAAGATTTTCTGTAACATATCTGTTGCGTGTAGAAATTCTACATTCATGCGAACAAGATCTTAAGTATTTATCTTCACTCTCGACACTCATGATTAATTGCTTATTACAGTCTGGATTAGCACAGTTCACATAACGTTCGCATGGTTCACCAGTATAGTAGTCTTTCCCTACAATGACCGGTTCAACGCGGTTAATAGGAACTGATATTCTATTATCAAAAACATAGCATTGACCATCCCATAGAGCTCCCTGAACTTCAGGGTCATATCCGTAAGTTACAATTCCACCATGAAGTTGAGATACATCTTCAAAGCCCTCGTTCTTCAAATATCCAGAGAATTTCTCACAACGAACACCACCAGTACAATAAGTTAGAATTTTCTTTCCTTCAAATTGCTCTTTGTTTTCTTGAATCCACTCAGGTAGATCTCGGAATACTTCAATATCAGGTCTGATTGCTCCTCTGAAATGTCCTAGGTCAAATTCATAATCATTTCGTGCATCAATGATAACGGTATTGTCATCTTGCATTGCTTCATAAAATTCTTTAGGTTCTAAATATTTTCCAGTAATTGAAAGTGGATCGACATCATTTTCTAATTTTAAATGAACTAGTTCAGGTTTAACGCGAACATGCATCTTCTTAAAAGCATGAGCACTTTCCTCATCAATTTTAAATGGCATACCAGCAAATAATGGATGTTCATTCATATAATTAATATAAGCATCTGTATCTTCTTTTAATCCAGACACAGTACCGTTGATACCCTCTTCTGCAATTAAAATTCTCCCCAATAGATTAAATGACTTACATAATTCCAAATGCTCGTTTTTAAATGTTTCAGGATCCTCAATGGTCACGTAATGGTAATATAGTAAAACTCGATAATCTTTATTCATAATAGCCTCCAAATCAATCTACTTTATATTATACAATATTCCGTCAAAATAGCATTAGAAATAATCATCATCGTGAAATATAGTTCATTATTCTCTAAGTAATCCCGTTGATTTAGGACCCCATACTTGGTACAATAGCATTAGTTGAATATTCGACATAGAAGTGTTGATTAATCAGCGTACATTAATGTTATGTCAATTTTCTTAGCTCATTTATGAGCTTCAATGTTCAACTAAATTCATTAAGGTTGCTGATTCCTTCCTTATTGAATAACCCCACTATGTGGAAAGAGTCCCATGGCTCTTTCCTTTTTTTCATGTCAAATTTAATATCTAAAAGCAAAAGGTGCCCAAGGGCACCTTTTATTTCTATACATTATATTTTTTATTATAAGTGTAAACCAAGAACAGTAGTCCTGCTAAACCAAGGCACATAATACCTAATGATTCATAAGACACAGTTCTTTGTCCAATCACTACCATACTAAGTCCAACTACAAAGATAAGGACATAGACGATAGCAAGTAGAACCTTAAGAATTGGTGATTTTTCCTTCTTCATTATATGCCTCCCATCTTATTTCTGACTTAGCCATAACGATTTGACTCTTTGAACCAGCACCATCAAAAATAATTGTTGTTTGCTCTTCGTTAGTATTATTTACGATTGCAACCTTAGAAATTTCTGGATAAACATGAACTTCAACATTAGGGTTTTGAGCATACCATACATTGATCTCGTCCTCTTTTTGTAGAGAATAGAACATCGCACGGTAGAAGGCTTTAGAGTTTTCTGGTGTATATGGTAATCCTGCCAAATAGATGCCTCGACCCTTACCATAAGTATGTGCGGCCATGGTAACATTACCATTTTTCATAGCAATAATCTCAGTTGTTTCGTATTTAGCATAAACGTTATTAATCTCTTCACCTGAGTTGAAGTCTGTAGACATTCCTTCAGTTATAAAGTGAGACTCTAATGGTTTATTGAAGTACTTATCGGTTGATAGAGTAAATCCAAGTTCCTTATCAACACCTAAAACATCTGCTAATTGGAAGAAGTGTCCACCTTTTTCATAAGCTGTAGGTTCTCCGATACCGATGAATCCGTGACCTTCATAAACCCATTGGCGTATCATTGCTACAAATTCAGGATTATCCCAAACAACACCACCTGAGAATGCTGTATCGCGATCTCCAGCGTTAACAATGATATCAATGTCACTTGAAATGCCATCTTTAATATCATCAAAGCTTAGGAATTCAACATCAACTCCCATACCACTTAGACTTTCTAAGATACCAAAGTATGAGTATGTTTGCTTGTACCATAGTGCATGTGCAACCATGAAAGCCTGCCATGAACGGATTTTACCCCATGCATTTAGGATACCAACTTTGATTGGTGAGTGTGGTGTTTTACCTTCGATGTTATCAAGAATAACTCTAAATTCATGAGCCATATCTTCTACATATTGAATGAACTCTGGGTGTTTGTAAGCAAGACTTGGGTAACCACCATAACCAATACGGTTAAGAGGTTTTCTTAGAATGGCACGACGTGCTCCTAGCCAGTTCTCCACAGCTTTATTAATGATAGCAAAATCGTTACCCTCAAAGAATGTATCTGGGAAGAAATATGGAAGGAAACGCCCCTCAGTATATTTAACATGTGGAATATCTCCAATAAGACGTAGTGTAGCACCACCTCCTACTGACCCAACAACAGCATCCATACCGATCGTATGGAAGTACTTACCATAAGGCTCAGTACCGATCCAGTTGTCTCCTAGGAACATCATAGCCTCTTTACCGTATGAGTGAACGATATCAACTAAAGCTTTAGCTTCTGCAGCAACAAAGCGTTGTTGGAAATCAATATATTCTGAATATTCTTTTGATGGTAAGCAGAATGTTGAGTTGTAGTATCCGTTTTGGATGAAATCCTCAGGACGTAAACGATAACCGTACTCCGCTTCAAAAGCCAAGATAGCCGCTGGTGAAACTGATGATCCATATCCAAACCAGTCAACAAACTTTTCCTTTCTCTTATCATTGAAGAACAATGTAAAGTGATAATAGAATGTGGTAAAGCGCACTACATCTGTTTTAGGATTGTTTTCCATGAAATCAACCATAGCTTCTCTCATGAATTTATTGGAGTTTGGTCCTCTAACATCAAAAGGTAAATCTTTAGGCTTATCGCCCCAATCGTTTGTGATATGGTTATACATTTGAGTAGGGTCCCATATCATATAAGATAGGAAGTTTACTGTATATTCATGGAATGGGATAGCATTCTTAATAGTAACGTGATGAGTCTCTTGATCAACTGACCAATCTTCAAGTGGCACAATTCTGTTTGAAGTACGGTCAATAACTTCCCACCACTCTTTTGGATCATGCTCATAATCAGGAGCAATTTGTTCTCTTAAATATCCATTTAAATAATCAATTACCACTGTATCGCTTGTAGCTAAGTTATAATCTGAAATTAGATATAACTGTTGGCACTCATCAAGATGATGCATTGCAAAATCATTATGACCACGCGCTACGAAATAAGTAGTATATATTTTAGCATCAAGATCTTGTATATCATCCGCTAATTTAGTTCCATCTGAATCTCGAATTGCATCAGCGCCCCAGCGCTGCATCAACTCTTTAGTTTCATCATAAAAATCATAATCTCCAGGTAAAGTTAATCGTCCTTTAATTTTAGTCATTCTAATCTCCTAGTCTTTAAGCCCACCAAGGGTCATACCTTCTGTTAGTTTCTTCTGAACGAAGATATACAAAATCAATGTTGGTAACATTACAATTACCAATCCAGCATAGAGTTTACCAGGTGTACCTGCACCTTTTGCTGCAGCCTGTAGGTTTATAAGCCCAACTGGCAAGGTTTTAGTCTTACCACTCATTAATGTTAG
>JBGXRX010000066.1:0-4502 GCA_041811795.1 Erysipelothrix sp.
CCCATAGCATCCATATAGTCAGCATCAGAAACGATATCTGCTTCAAAGAGTTTATTCTCTACACTATCACGTATTGAATAACCAATTTGCGAAGCTCCTAGAGCAATAAGAGCTTCTTTACCGAAGAAATCGATATCTAATTGATCCATATAATCAAGAAGTGCTTCCTCAACATTATCGACCTTATTGATCTTATGATCAAAAACATCATGTAGGTAAGCAATGCAAAGCGTTGAAAAATGATCTACTTGAGGGAAATCCTTAAGAAAAAGAGTAGCGTTACGCACCACTCTTTGGATATGATCAAAGCCATGTCCAGACTCATCTTTTTCAAAATAAGCCTGGATGACTTCAGATAATTTTTCTAAGGATTCTTTTTCCTTAAGCTTCAACATCAAACAATGCTAGAACTTCTTCGCTTGTTCCGCAGTTTAATGCTTTTTCTGTTAAGACCTGTAGGTCTGCATAGTTTGACTCACGTACAATACGACGTGCTTCAAGAATTGAAGAAGCTGACATTGAGAATTCATCAAGACCTAAACCTAATAGTAAAGGAATTGCTTTTTCATCCCCAGCCATTTCTCCACACATTCCAACCCATTTACCTTCTTTATGAGCACCATCGATGATCATTTTTAGAAGACGTAAGATTGACGGGTTGTATGGTTGGTATAGGTATGAAACTTTTTCGTTCATACGGTCTGCAGCCATTGTATATTGGATTAAGTCGTTTGTTCCAACTGAGAAGAAGTCTGCTTCTTTAGCAAATTGGTCAGCAATTACAGCAGCTACTGGAATTTCAACCATCATTCCTAATTCGATATCATCTGAGTAAGCAACACCCTCTTTTGATAGGTTTTTCTTCTCTGCTTCAACCATTGCTTTTGCTTGACGGAATTCTTCAAGTGTTGCAATCATTGGGAACATAATGCTTAGTTTACCGTATACTGATGCACGTAATAATGCACGGATTTGTACTGAGAAAATGTCAGGACGGTCTAAACATAGACGGATCGCACGATATCCCAAGAATGGGTTCATCTCTGCAGGGAATTTTAAGTATTCTAATTCCTTATCTCCACCGATATCTAAAGTACGAACAACAACACGACCTGGAGCCATGTTTTCTAATACTGTTTTATAAGCAACGAATTGATCTTCTTCGTTAGGTAATTCTGAAGCGTCCATGTATAGGAATTCAGTACGGTATAAACCAACGCCTTCTCCACCGTTGTTAAGGACACCTTCAACATCTCCTGGTGTTCCGATATTACCTGCAAGTTCAACTTCTCTTCCATCAAGAGTTACTGATTTTGCGTCTTTTAATACTAAGAGGCTTTCTTTGTGTGCTAAGAATGCTGCTTGTTTAGCAGTGTATTCTTCTTTTTGCTCAGCTGTTGGATTGAAAATAATCTCTCCAGCGATGGCATCAAGAATGATGTCTTGTCCGTGAACTACATCATCTAGCATTGCTCCAGCACCTACTACAGCTGGAATCTCAAGTGATCTTGCCATGATTGCAGAGTGTGATGTACGACCACCAATTTCTGTAGCAAATCCTTTAACGAATTGACGATCAAGTTGAGCTGTATCTGAAGGTGTTAAGTCTTCAGCAACAATAACAACTTCTTCACTAATTGTAGTTAAATCTGGAATGATTAAACCTTCTAAGTGACACTTTAAACGGTAAGTAACGTCTTTAATATCTGCTGCTCTTTCACGGAAGTACTCATCTTCCATTGATTCGAACATACCGATAAACATGTTTCCTACTTGTTCAACAGCGTATGATGCGTTGACAGAATCATTGTTGATCATGTCTTTAATTTGGTCTAAAAACTCAGGGTCTTCGACAACCATTAAGTGAGCATCAAAAATAGCTAAATCTTCATCTGCTAATTTACCTACTGCGTTGTTTTTAATTGCAGTAATGTCCGCTTTTGTTTGTTCAATTCCAGCAACTAGTTTTTCAACTTCTTCAGCTGCAACCGAATCTTTTTTCTCAATCTTTAAGACTGGATGTTGTAATTTAAATACTTTAGAAACAGCAATACCTGATGATGCCGCAATACCTTTAATCATAGTTAAATCTCCTTTTTCCTCTTATTAACTCATTCATTTTAACATGTCAATCAATATATATCAAAGCCAAAGAGCCTTTTAAACGCATTCTTACAATTGCCTTGTACCTCAAGTCGCTAAAATCACAAACGCTTTACCAATAGTGCCCTTACTTCACGAGCAAATTAAAAAAATAATGGCGCTTACATCTCTCTTTTTTGTGTCTCTAAACAAGCAAATCCCCTTAATTGTCATATGACAATTAAGGGGATTGATTTGTATACCATTTTATTAATACTAGTTTTTAATATGTTTACCGATGGACCCACCCTGAATATCCAGAGATCCTAATCCGCCATCAGTTTTTAGTAGGTCAATGTTTGAATCTAAGATTTTAATGTTTGTCATTCCACTCTCAATAAATACTTTATTAGTATTAATTCTATCAAGAGTCAAAGCAGCCATACCAAGTTCAATGTCCATTACAGATGATTTAACATTTTCCATAAGGACACTTCCCATACCACCTTCAATTGAAACATTACCGTTAAAGTTTGAGTCTTTGATAACTAGACTTCCAAAGCCATTTTCAACACTTAGACTTGATGAGTCAATACCACCAATTTCGATCTTAGAAAAACCAGCTTCAACTTCAATTCTATTAACATTTTTACCAACTTCTAAAGTCAGTAATTTAGCATCATCAAACACACCCTTAAAGTTAAATCCAAAATTACTGTAAGACTGATCTTTAATAGTTAATTGTTCACCCTTTTTGTTTGCTGATAGTTCGCCTTTACCATTGTAAACAATTCTTGTTTTATCATCTTCTGATTGAACAATTACGATATTATCTAAAACATCAGAAATATCGATTGATGAAATATTATCGTACATATATTCAGTTTAGTTATCAGATGATTCATCATTCGTAGAGTCATTCTTTCCGCCATTCATATGATCCTTCATTGAACCATTCATATGATTACTCATATGGCCATTATTACCTCTGTAATCATCGATAAACCAAGGCATACTCCAAATGCCTTGATGATCCTTACCATCCATCATATCGCTGTAAAGCTCTTGTTTAGGGAAAAGTACAACCATACTCACCGCTCCAATCAGAGTCAATGGTAAAGTAATTGCTAAAAGGACACCCAATATTTTATTTAATCTCTTTTTTCTCATCTTATTGTCCTCCTTGGCTTAGTGTTTTAACTTTAGTAATAAACCATTTTATCAGTCTGATTGACCAATTGAACAAAAAGTAAGTCATGATAGATATAGATACTAAACCCATCAATCCAGTCAAACTTGTTAGAAGTTTAAAATTATAACTTAAACTTGGTAATGACCAAAGGCTAACAGATGTAAAAATCCCTCCAAATAGAAATACTACAAATCCAACAACGACAGCTAGAAGTGTTCCTAGTGCCCCTAGAACCAATGAGATGATAAATGGTATAACCATAAGTAATCCAATTCCAATTAATACATACTTAGCCCATTGAGGAAGTGTTGTACTTTTTCTTGTTTGCTCCGTAATATTCAATTGAAATTCTTGAGCAATCTCTTCTGCTAATTCACTTGGCTTTCCTAATCTTGAAACGATCTCTTCCATAGATAATCCTTCATCAATAAGTTCATCAACAATACCAACATAATTTTCCAATATTTCTTGGTGATTACCTTCAAAGTATTGTAATTGGTGAGACAATCGATCCATATATTCTGTTTTAGTCATGTGCTTCTCCTTTATGAATACAATGTTGGATGAGTTTCTCTAAGTAATCCCACTCCTCCATTAACATTTGAAAGTATCCTTTTCCTAATTCTGTAATTCTATAATATTTTCTCGCTTTTGCTGTATCTTCAATCATTTGAACATAAGACTCAAGATGCTTGGATTTCTCCATACGCTGCAATATAAGATATATCGTAGATTCTTTAACGTCGATAGTTTCATTCAATTCTCTTACCAACTCATAACCATAAGAATCTTTATTGGCCAAGAGTGCAAGCAGACAAATTTCGAATGTACCTTTTTTTAATTGTGTCGCCATAGTCAACCCTTTCTGAACTTCAAAACAAAACAATGTACTTGTGTTCCTAAGTACATTGTTTTACAGAGTACTCTACGAGTCAAGTATCTACTCTGTTTTTCTCAAATAAAAAAAACAACTCTAATTAATAGAATTGTCTTTGTATTAATTTAATTCTCTAGTGGATGAGAAGCTAACTTACCATCTAGGAAAACCAGACACATGCCCATTAAGTAAAAGAATAGAGTAAGTGAAACAATATAGGTTAACACCATTGCAACCCCTACTAAATCCGGATTTAGGAAGAAATAGGGATACCCTGTTCCATCATGAAATCTTAACCCTAAGAAATTACTGATGTATACAAAAGCTAAATAAGAAAACGGTAAAACTAGC
>JBGXRX010000067.1:0-4184 GCA_041811795.1 Erysipelothrix sp.
ATTGGTGAACCTGGTGTTGGTAAAACTGCCATTGTTGAAGGTTTAGCATGGCGTATTATGCGTGGTGATGTTCCTTCAAGTTTAAAAAACAAACGCCTCATCGAACTTGATATGGGTGCACTTATTGCAGGTGCTAAATATAAAGGAGAGTTTGAAGAACGTTTAAAAGCGGTATTGGATGAAGTCCAAGCCAGCAATGGTAATATCATTATCTTTATTGATGAACTTCATAACTTAGTTGGTGCTGGTAAGTCAGAAGGATCAATGGATGCTGCTAACTTACTAAAACCGATGTTAGCTCGTGGAGAACTGGCAACTATTGGAGCAACTACATTCGAAGAGTACAAACAATACATTGAAAAAGATGCTGCATTAGAACGTCGTTTCCAACGCATTCAGGTATCTGAATCTACTGTTGATGAGTCTATTTCAATTCTTAGAGGATTGAAAGAAAGATTTGAATCTCATCATGGTGTTAGAATTTTAGATGAGGCAATCGTTTCTGCTGCTCAATTATCAGATCGATACATCTCAGGACGATTCTTACCTGATAAAGCCATCGACTTAATTGATGAGGCTTGTGCTTCCATTCGTGTTGAAATTGAATCCATGCCTCAAGAAATTGATGAGTTGGAACGTAAAATCCGTCAATTAGAGATTGAAGAGATCTCACTTCAAAAAGAAACAGGGGATAAAACCCAAGCTCGACTTCAAGAAATCATTGAAGAAAAAGACAATCTAAATGAAGAATACACTCTTTTATTCAATAGATGGAAACAAGAAAAAGAAAAAAATGATGCTATTCGAAATAACAAAGAGGCATTAGAACAAGCAAAACGTGACTTTGAAAACGCTCAAAATTCTACTAACTATGAATTAGCAGCTAAGTTACAATATGAAACTATTCCACAACTCCAAGCAGCTATTGATAATTCCAACCAGGAAAAATCAAACTTGATCCAAGAAGTGGTTGATTCGCAACACATCGCTGAAATCATCTCAAAATGGACTCGTATTGATATCAATAAACTTGTATCAAGTGAAAAAGACAAACTCTTAAAACTTGAGGAAGTCCTAGGTCAAGATGTTAAGGGTCAAGATGAAGTACTGAAACTTGTATCCAATGCCATCATTCGATCAAAAGCAAATATTCAAGACTCACAAAGACCCTTGGCTTCATTTATGTTCTTAGGGCCTACTGGAGTTGGTAAAACTGAAGTAGCTCGAGTCTTAGCACATCAACTCTTTGATGATCGTAACAATATTGTCCGAATCGACATGAGTGAATACATGGAGAAACACTCCGTTGCTAGACTTATCGGTGCTCCTCCTGGATATGTAGGGTATGAGCAAGGTGGACAATTAACTGAAAGTGTCCGTCGTCATCCTTATTCAATTGTTCTACTTGATGAGATTGAAAAAGCCCATCCAGATGTATTCAATGTCTTACTTCAAATATTGGATGAAGGACACCTAACAGATGCCAAAGGTACAACAGTTAATTTTAAGAATACCATTATCATCATGACTTCAAATTTAGGTGCTCAATCTGCTTTCATTCCAAATATTGAAGAGAGAAACAAAGCATATGATATGGCGGTTAAGGCTCAATTCAAACCTGAGTTTATCAACCGTATTGATGACATCATTGTCTTCAACCCTTTAAATGAAGTTTCATTACGCGATATTACCATTAAATTTATGGATCAATTAACACAACGTATTAACCAAAATGATATTTACCTAGAGTATACTGGTGCAGCATTAGCTGCTATCATGGCTCAAGGATCAGATCCAGTTTATGGTGCACGTCCTTTAAAACGTTTCATTCAACAAAGAATTGAAACATTGATTGCATATAAAATCATTGAGGAAGATGATCTTGAAGGTCATACATTACTCCTTGATTATCAAGATGATGAATTTGTGGTTAGCCGCAAACTAGTCAATTAATTACAGAAAGAGTCAGCATATAATGTTGGCTCTTTTCCTTTGTTTTATGAGAAATATGATATAGTTGAAATATAAGGAGAGGGATGAAATGAAGCAAGTGACCAAGCAAATTCTATTGTTTCTACTTACTTTTACAGCTATAGAATTTGCATTTAGAATCCAATCAAGTGACCTACTTTATCTGGATTTATATTTCAGGTCCTTTTTGTATGCAGCATTTCTATCTTTCATCTTTCTATTCCTAAATACATTTAGTAATTCCAAATTAGTTACTTTTATAACCAGTATTTCTGTATCTATAATATCAGCATATGCATTCTTTCAAATAGCGATGAATCATTATTATGGTTCTTTTTTCTCAACTCGTTTCATCTCTAGAGAGATGCCACAAGTGCAATCTTATGCCAAGGATTTTATAGCATTTCTAAGTCCTAATTTAATAATATATCCAGTAATTCTAGTAATATTTCTATACTTCTATTTAAAGTCTAGAAATAATCAAGCAGTCATGAAAAGTGGAAAGGTCAGAATCATTGGTCTACTGATTCCACTACTGATATTTCTTGTGTATCTATTATCACTTAGAATAGATACTAGAGATTACTTAAGACCATCTATGGATCTTTACAAGAATCCATTCTATACTCAGGCTTCACTCAACCAATTAGGTTTAATTCCCTTTATGGGTTCAGATTTTATTTATCTTATTAATCCTGAAGCGAGTGTACAAACGATTGATACCCCTATAGAAGAGATACCAATAGTGATCAAGCCACAAGTTGTAAAAGACCCATTCAAACGAACGATTAACGATTCACAATGGCACGATTATAGAGATAAAGAAACGGATGATAATTTTAATTCAATAGATAATTATTTCCTATCACAAGGTATTACTGCTAAAAATAAAATGACAGGTATCCTTGAAGGTCACAATCTTATTTATATCCTAGTAGAAGCCTTTGATGAACTTGCCATTCATCCAATTCTGACACCCACTTTAAGCAAATTAAAAGATGAGGGGATATACATGAACCAGTTCCACTCACCTCAATTTAATTGTGCAACAGCAGAAAGTGAATTGATGTCAGTATCAGGAATTTATCCTCTTGTAGGAACTTGTACTTATTCAAACTATTATCAAAATACCAGTCCCCAAACTGTTTATAAACTATTCCAAGCTAAAGGCTACGCAACTCGATCCTTCCATAATTGGACCGACCAGTTTTATCCTCGTTCAAAAATCCATCCTGAACTTGGTTCTCAACTCTACAAGGACGAAAGTCAGACATTACCAGGTAGGGTCAGTGGATGGCAAAGTGATCTTGAGATGATGAAAACGGTGGTGAGGGATCTCAATGATATGGATTCATCAAAACCTTTTATGGCTTATGTAATAGGCTCCTCAACTCATTTTCCATACGACAAACCTTCTTACCTAGGTGATAAGTTTACTAGTGAGGTTCGAGCAGTCCATCCCAATGCTCCTGCCGACATTGTACGATATCTTTCAAAAGCCATGGAGTTTGATAGAGCCATTCAATACTTACTAGAGAATTTAGAGACTATTGATAAAACGTCATTGGTCCTGTTCAGTGACCATACGCCATTCAAAATGGCATCTAAAGATATTGAGGATTACACACCTAAAGATGGTCAGGGGAGGTTCTATGATTCAACTCCGATGATTATATATGGTAAAAATATCGAGCAAGAGAAGATTGAGAAAGTAGCTTCGACTATCGATTTATTGCCAACCATTGCTAATCTCTACAATCTACAATATGACCCAAGAATCATGATGGGAACTGATATCTTCTCAAATGAAAACCCTACTGTGATAATGCAATCTGGATCATGGCGCGACCAGACAGGTAGGTACGATGTAGAAAAAGCCTTATTTACGCCTTATGATCCTGCAATTACTTACACCCAAGAAGAGATTAATAAAATTAATCAAGAAGTAATTACGACACTTTCTATTTCTTCGCAAGTATATCTTAAAGGCTATTTCCACCAAAGACCATTTCTATCGCCATAAGAAAACACCTCCTATGAAGGGGGTGTTATTTGCATTTATAGGATAAAGCAGACTCAATCATCGATTGCCATGTTTCCCAATCATGGCCTCCAGGAATCTCATGATAAACGTGACCTATTTCTAACGATTTTAAGTATTGGTGTAAATCTCGATTAAGTTGAGTAAACATATCTTGATCACCGCATGATAA
>JBGXRX010000068.1:0-16291 GCA_041811795.1 Erysipelothrix sp.
ATGGAAGTTCTGATTGCGATTGATGCATGTAAACGAGCTTCAGCAAATGAGATCACAGTAGTTATGCCATATTATGGTTATGCACGACAAGATCGTAAAGCAAAAGCACGTCAACCAATTTCAGCTAAGTTAATGGCAAACCTATTAACAACAGCAGGGGCTAATCGTGTAGTTACAATTGATTTACATGCACCACAAATCCAAGGATTCTTTGATATTCCTACGGATGATTTAACAGCTGTATCAATGATTGGACAGTATTACCGTAACAAGAACTTCACAGAAGATATCGTTATAGTATCACCAGACCATGGTGGAGCAACTCGTGCACGCCGTCTATCAGATACAATTCCTAACTCAACAATTGCTATTATCGACAAACGTCGTACTAAACCAAACGTTGCAGAAGCAATGAACTTAATTGGTGATGTAGATGGTAAAGTTGCTATCGTTATTGATGATATGGTAGATACTGCCGGATCATTAATGGGTGGGATTGATATGTTATATGCAAAAGGTGCTAAAGAGGTATACTGTGCATGTACACATGGAATCTTATCAGGACCTGCAGTTAAGCGTATTGCTAATTCAAGAATTAAGGAACTATTAATCACTAATACAATTTCTCTAACTCCTGAAGAACGTGCAGAACCTAAGATTAAAGAAATATCAGTAGGTTATATGTTAGCTAAAGCGATTGAAGCAATTCAAGATCACAAACCTGTTTCAACATTATTTGACCTATTCAATGACTAGTCCATTTAGAGTTAATCTAATTGCAGTTATAAATAAAAGTAAAACACATGTCTTAATGTGTCATCGACAAAAAGATCCTTACTATTTAAAATATAATTTTGTAGGAGGAAAAGTGTTGGATGATGAATCATCGTTAGCCGGTGCTTACAGAGAACTTAAAGAAGAAACAGGTATATGTGGTGATATTATAGAAATTAAACCTCTCCTAACAAGTCACTACTTTGATGATAACCTGTCACTTGAGATATACTCTGGCGTTCTATCTGAAGATTTTGAAGTAATAGAAGAGGCCAACCCATTAGTTTGGATTGGCCTCGACGAAGATTTCTCTTCAAATAAATATGCAGGTGATGGTAATGTGCAACACATTATCCAAACCATTAAATACTTATATAGTCTTTAAGATGAAATGAGTAAATATAAGCTTTGACACTGAGTCCTGGATATAATTTATCCAGGGCTTTTTTATAGCCTTCAACCTGATCTAAATAACGATTCTTAATTGTTTCTAGATCTGCATTATCAGTTTTGAAATCAACTAATGTTACTTGGTTGTCAGATATTGCAACAAAATCCATAATCCCATTTGTTATTGCACCATCAATACGTATTAGGTAAGGAAGTTCATGGTGGAATTCAGTGTGATTACTGTATATTTCTTGAGTTTTAGGATTACTATTATAGGATATTAATCGCGTTTTAATACCTGTTTGATAATGTTCCAAGTCTTTTTCTGACCAAATTTGGTTAGGTAGATTCTCTAAAGCCTCATGAATATTAGTACCGTATTCCATTGCAGCGATATGACTTCGGTCCAAATTAAGTGCTTTGTCTTCCTTAATTGGAGTGAATTCTTCAATTATTTGAAAGTGTGGTTGGTATTTTCTGTAGTTATCATAAGCTTCGTAGTCAATTTCAGGTAAACTTTCAAACAATAACTCATTACGATTCGTGATTTTAACAATTGCAGTGTCTTTTGCTGCTGGAATTAAGAGGTTTACCTTACGTTTATGCTTGAAAAGGAGGTTAACATCGAGTCTTTCTTCCTTATAATGGTCCACTGTATCAACAATAATCATTTTTTTCTCTGCTCGAGTCAGTGCAACATAGAGTAATCTCATGCTTTCTTCCAATGCATCGTGATTTTTTTTATGTGTCATGACCCTACGAAGCAGAGTTTTTTGTGTTTTACGGTAGTCTAATTCGACATCATTGAGGACAATTCCAAGGTTGGAATCAGTAACTAAGAAGTCTTTTGAGTCTTTGAAGTCATGTCTTCCAAGACCAAAAATGAATACAACAGGGAATTGTAGACCCTTAGATTGGTGGATTGTCATGGCTGTAACTACATCTTCATCACTGGAAATAGGTGAAGCTTCTGAAGAACTTTCATCCAATAATGACTCTAAATAGTGTATAAAGGCAGTAATTGTAGCTGGATTATTATTCTGATATTGGATCGCTTTGTCTAGCAACGCGTCAATATTAGTCTTATCTTGGATAGAAAAATGTATATTATAGGCATCATTTATAGCAATTATTTCTTGCAACAAGCTAATAACATCACTCTGCATAGCAGTGTATTTCAGTGATTTTAGCTGATCATACACTTGTGGTTTGCTAATTTCAATTGCTTTAAGCAGTGATTTATCTATTGATCTGAGCTCTGCTAAGTCATTCAAAGTCCAGTTAAAGTAGGGACTAAGGAGTGTTTTTGATAGATCATAGTCATGGTTATTACTTAAATAATTTAAGAAAGAAATGGTTGCATCAACGATTACTGATTTATAGAATCCTGATTGTTCGTTAAGGAAATAAGGTATATTTACCGCTTCAAAAGCTTCCTTTAACCTATCTTTTAAGTGGTGTGCACGTACTAAAATAGTGATGTCCTTATAGTTATATTTCCCAGATGATACGAGTTTAATTATTTCCTGGGAAATATAATAAGCACTCAAAGGATCTGCTTTTTCAGGCATATCGATACTATCTAGGTTGTTTTCTTCTGCATTTGGCAGGTCGTAATCTTCTTCGTCAGCCTCTTCTTCATTGGTTTCAATAATATGAAATTCAACTTTTTCTGAGTCGACTTCCTGATTACTGGTACCAGCACTTACAAGGTCATCTTCTGTATATTTGGAGTTTAATGTAAGGTCCATTATATTTTTAAAAGTGACGTTATTGAAGTTTACGATGTCGTTTTTTGATCTGAAGTTGTAGCTAATTGGAATCTTATGAGCTTCATTATTGTTGATAATGGATTGCATAATCTCAGGTTTACCACCTCTAAAGCCATAGATTGCTTGCTTAACGTCCCCAACTCTAAATATGTTTTTACCATTGGATATTAATTTGATAATTGCATCTTGATACGAGTTGGTATCTTGAAATTCATCAACCATGATCTCCAAGAACTGATCTTGTAATAGTTTTGCAACAGCACCATCATGTGCTAGTAATATTTCAAGAGCCATAGGTTCAAAGTCGGAAAAGTCTAAAGCTTTCTTTTCTTTTTTTAGTATGGAGAAGCGGGTGTTGAAATCAATTGCTAGACTAAGTAAAGTTTCAACCAAAGGTTTTTGCTTATTAATGAGTTTAATTTCTTCTTCCAAAGTAGAATGGTTTTCCATTAATTTATTTGTAGAAGTTTTAATGATTGTAGAGGCTGTTTTAAAATCATCGCTTTTTACTGAGCCGGGTAAAATTGTATTTAGCACATAGGGAAGTTCATTATAGAAAGTTGCATCTTTATTTTTAACTTTAGATAAAGTAGAAATTAACTTACCTGTATTTAATTGTAGAGATTCCATTGCTATAGCTTGCTTTGGTGTTGGTGTGTCACCTAAAGCTTCACTTGCGTATTCATATGCGAGTTGGTAATTCTCTAATATATTCTCAAGTTCAATTTGGTAATAATGGTAAAAGTAATCTTGATAGTTTTGGCTAAGGTCATCAATGGAATTGATTGAATAATCAGAGATTAAATCTTGAATTGCTTTATTAGGATCGGAGTGTTCACTTAACCATGCAGCCATTTTTAATGTGTTTTCTTCAAGGTTAGAAAAATCTAGAGGGTTGGCACTGAATGTGTTTAATACATCCTGTGCTAAATCAAACTGCGTTTCCATGAAATGATCGATTGTATCTTTGATGGCAATTACTTTAAGAATCTTTGCTTCTGCTGGTGGCAGGATGTTCTGAGTTTGATCAGGATTGATACCAATAGTATAACCATAATTTTTAACAATGTTCAGACAGAAGGAGTGAATTGTAGAAATGTGGGCTGTTTCAAGTAATGATATTTGCTTAGTAATAAAATCACTTGGTTCCTCAATGAACTTCTCATTGAGAGCTTTCATTAGGCGTACTTTCATTTCGTTAGCAGCGGCTTCTGTAAATGTCATTGCACAGATTTGGTCTAATTCGACACGGTCGACTATGATACGTTTCATAAGGCGGGCAATAAGTACTGCTGTTTTACCAGCTCCGGCTGAAGCAGGTACAATAACGTTTGAATTTAAATGCTCGATAGCTTCGAGTTGTGATGGTTTATATTGGACCATTATTCTACCTCCTCTAATTTGACATAGCTTGTTGCTTTTAAGTTTGATTGAACTTGATATAGATCGAAGTTACCATCAGTGATACTTTTATAGATGCGCTGGTATACTTCTCGAATGATTTGATGGATTAATTGCTTGTCGAAAGGTTTTCCAAATAGAGATACAGATCCGTCTTTTTCAGTCTTAAGTCGTTGATGGTATGACTTATCTAAAAACTGACCATCAACACGTTGGAATAAAAATCCTTTGTAACGTTTTTCTGACAGCCATAAGTCATATGTATTCGTCTCGATTTCAGTTAAGCCCTTAGTAGGAGCATAAGAGTAAGATTTCATATTAAGGTTAGCTGAACGTAAGCCATAATAATAAACTCCGAAAAGGCTCTTTGATAGTTTCTTCTCTAAGATAAATCCATATGTTAATAATTGTAGTTGTTGACCATCTTGGATTTTATTACGATTTAGGATAGTTTCAGATGATTTGTAATCATAGATAAGAAATGAATCATTGTAAACATCTACTCGGTCCACTTTACCTCTAATGTGGAAGTTAGGGAATAATGTATTTTCTTCAAACTCATATTCAGCATATTGCGGTTCAAAGGTGCTCGCTGTAATAGATTCGTCGATAAACTTGAAGTTTTGCTCCATTAGTTTATTGTTTCGAGCTAGTATCATTTTTAATCGAATGTTGTTATCTGGGAAGAGTTGAGCTTCGTTAAAGTCTTTTACTGCTCCGCGGTGATGTTGTTCAAGTAAATCATGATTATAGTTTCCTAAATTCATTGGACCGAAAACTGGATATAGAGGTTTTCTATACTTCAATCCGTTCTCGACGAAAAACTCCAATGGCTCGCGACCATATTTTTCTAATGAAGTAACACTTGCTCTAATATTTCCGTTCTCCATAAAGAGAGGGGCTACAAAGCTAGGGTCTAGTTTCCAATTACTTCTTATTGGAGATGTTTTTTGATTCATGGGTGCGGCAAGGATTTTACTTGCATCCTTAAAGATCTCAAATGACGGTTCCAAACTTTTGCCTTCGTAATTAGTAATGGAATATGAAAGAGTAAGGTTTTTAGATTTCTTAATAAAAGTGTTTTTTAGATTCAATATGTGGTTGGTTCTATCTTGTAAGCTAGGGTAACCCTTGATTTGACTACGATAAGTATCATCTAAAAGTCCTGTGTTTGGACCAATAGCTGGATAGTTTTTGGAATTCATATCGATGGCAATGACATTTTCTTGTGGATGAATTGGGAAATCATTCAGGTCATAGAAAGTAAAGTACTCGTTATTAACCTTTGTTGCACTGATAGACTGAAGTTGGTGTATCAGTAGATGGATGTTTGATTTATCATAAAGGTGTAGTTGTGATTCTAATATTTTTTTCAAAAATGTTGTATCTATATAAGGAGATTCACTTAAAATCGAGTAAGACGTAATTAATTTCTCTTGTAATGATCGAGCACTCAGTAGTACTTCGACTTTTTCTTTCAGAGTATTATAAGAATCCTGTGATCTATTAATTATACATTTTACATCAAGATGAGGACTTTCTAGAGATTCTGGTAGATTCCAACTTAAATCAAAATGTTGGATCAGATAAATTATGTCTAGAGTCTTATTTATGTTAAAAGCATGGTTATTGATAGCCTTAATGAGATTCTCTTGTGAAGGGTCACTTGCCAAGTTAAAGAGGGATAAGTATTTATTGGCTAAAATCTTTGGTTGGCGATTCTCAAGTGGCATATTAAATCCATACCTGAGGAGAATTGATTCTATTAATGGTATTTTATCTTTGAGTGATGGTACTACGAAAGTAACTTCAGAAATATTTTCATTAATACTATTTTGATGTGCACTTTCAAACTCGTGACGTATATTAAGTGACTTAAAATAGGTCTTAGACGCTTCACTTATTTCTAGTGGTAAGATATCGATCTTATTATTAATTAAAAAGTGTTTGCTTGCGTGACTTAGAAAATGATCGTAGACAACATATCGAGTTGATGCAGAAATTTTAGGTTCTGGTATCAAATGGAATAGGGCAGTGATAACATCTTTATTGTCTTTTTGTAGTTCACTTCTATTAGGTAAGTCACTTGGATCTACATTATAAAGTTTTAATTCTTCAATTAGGGAGAGGTAAGATTCTAAGTTAACAGGGTTTTTAGCACTATTAAGTAAAACACGAAGGTCTAAATCTGAAACTATAGCGTAAGCTAAGACTAAACTTTCGGCTTTATCGTAGTCCATACCAAAAGCAATATTAAATGGTAATACCTGTGTATGTGCAAGTGCATCGTTTTGGTTTAAAAGCATTTCTTTGATGTCTTCTGTATGTTGGTGAGCAATGATGTGGATTGTGTTCATAGGCACCTCTTTCTTTCATTCTATTATACGTTATTAGCTAATCATTAGGTAGGTTGAATCGGGTCAAAAGCCTAAGACATCGATAATTATATGGTTTTGATAATTCCTTAGAATTACTTAAAGTGGAGCTGAAATCATGTGATAGGCATGTTATTTCAGGCCATATGGATATAATTGTCAAATGAAACCGCTTTTTTAAATAAAGTTGGGGCTTAATCTCCCTATGCCCTTTTCATCATGCTATACTAATGGATGTGTGCTAGAGAAGTAGGTAAAAATGAAATTTAATGAATTAGGTTTAAACGAAGACATTCTAAAAGGAATCGAAGATAAAGGATATGAGACACCGTCTGATATTCAAATTCAAGCAATCCCTTTATTACTAGAAGGTCATGATTTATTGGCGCAATCCCAAACAGGAACTGGAAAAACAGCGGCCTTTGGTTTGCCAATAATGAACGCATTAGAAGGTGGTTCAAGACAACCACAAGCACTTGTATTAGCTCCAACACGAGAGTTATGTATGCAAGTTGCAAATGAAATGAGAAGCTTTGGGAAATTTAAGAATCAATTAAAAGTTGTTAGTGTTTATGGTGGTGAACCCATCGATAAGCAAATTCGCAGCTTAAGAGCTGGATGTGACGTTATTGTTGCTACACCAGGTCGTTTAATGGACCACTTAAACCGTCGTACTATTAAACTTGATAATACAACGAAAATTGTTCTTGATGAGGCAGATGAAATGTTAAACATGGGATTCGTTGATGATATCGATGAAATCTTTACAAATCTACCTGAAGAAAGACAAATGGTATTTTTCTCAGCGACGATGCCAAAAGAAATCATAAGATTGAGCAATCAATACTTAAGAGACCCAAAGAAAATCGCATTATCAAATAATAACTTAACAGTATCTCGTATTGAGCAGGTATTTTACAATATCGAACCTCAAGCAAAAGTCAGTTTAGTTGTTCAATTATTACAAATGAACGAATCAAATGGAACAATGATATTCTGTAATACGAAACGTATGGTTGATGAATTAACCACAGAATTAAATAAGGCGGGTTATCCAGCTCTTGGACTTCATGGCGACATGAAACAAGAAATGCGCACAATGGTGATGAACCGCTTCAAAAAAGGTATGGTTTCCGTATTAATCGCAACAGATGTTGCAGCTCGTGGAATTGACGTAGACAGCATGGATGTTGTTATTAACTACGATATTCCTCAAGAACTGGAATACTATGTTCACCGAATTGGACGTACAGGGCGTGCTGGAAAATCAGGACTTGCTATTACACTTGTTTCAAGAAGACAACGTCATGCAATTAAGCAAATTGAACGTCTATCAAACTCAACTATTAAAGAATTAGCACTTCCTACAAAAGAAGAGTTAAATGGTATTTTAGTTAAACAAATGGCAGCAGATATCCGTAAATGGACTGATGCTCCACAATCAAAATTATTTACAATTGCTTATGAAGGTTTAGCTGAATTAGGCTTTACTCAAGAAGAGCTAACAATTGCTTATATTAATAAGTCAATTGCAGACAATAATTTAGAAGCTATTAAAACAGCTGGACAAAAGAAATCACAAGATGGTGGGCCAATCTCACGTATCTCTGTTTCTATTGGATCACGTCAAGGTGTTGCAGCAGCTCACTTAGTATCAGCAGTAGCAAATGCTACAGGTATTAGTGGCCGTGCAATCGGACGTATTGTTATTAAAGAAAATGCATCAACAATTGAAGTACCTAGAGAACATTTAGTGTCTATTGTTAATACATTATCGAATACAAAGATAAAAGATCAATCAGTAACTGTTGAAGTTGTTGAAGAATTCGCTGAAAGCGACCGTTCACACCGTGGTGGTGGCGGACGTGATCGTTCAAGAAGCCGTGGTCCTCGTGATCGTGGTGGACGTGAACGTGGATCTTCTTCATCTCGCTCACGCGGTGGAGATCGTAACCGTGATCGCTCAAACGCAAGTTCAAGCTCACGACGTACACCTCGTAACTAATAATACAAATCAACATTCAATCTTCGGATTGGATGTTTTTTATTACCCTTGATGTATAGAAATATTAATGATGCAGCATTTATGTTGTGAAACTATGAGTAAACCTTCACAAAGTCGTGCGATATATTGGTGTTACTGGTGTAAATATAGTCAAACTTTCACAAAGAGTTTGATTCCACATAGAAGTTAATATAAAGTCCTTATACAATAGTACTACGTCAAGGAGGACGATTATTATGAAGAAGATTCTTGCACTTGTTTTAGTATCTTTTATGGTACTTAGTGGATGTGGAAGTAAAAATGAATCAACTCAAACACCTGAAGGAAATGGTTCATTAAAAGTAGGTTCAGCAATTATTAACTCTGTTCGTACAGATAATGTTGGAGCAAACGAAAGAGATCCAGAAAATGGAAAGTTTGAATCAAACGTTGTATATGCAACAGTAGTTATTGAAGAAGACAAAGTTAAAGCAGTAACAATCGATACAGCTCAAAACGAAATTAAGTTCTCAGCAACTGAAATTGCAGAATTTGCAGCAAAAGGAACTAAAAAAGAACTTGGTGAAGATTACGGAATGTCTAAAATTCCAAACGGTAAAGGCGAGTGGGATAAACAAATCGCTGCTGTTGAGAAGTACATGGTTGGAAAATCAGTATCAGAATTAAAAGCAGACAGTGCTAAATCAGATTTATCATCATCAGTATCAATGGACATCAATGGTTACTTTGAAGTTGTTAAAGCTGCTGTAGAAAATGCAGTTGAAGTTAAAGGACTTGTAGAGTTTGGTCAAACATCAACAGTTTCAGGAAGTAACAAAGATGGAAAAGTTCAAATCAATACAGTTGTTACAGCATTAGGAACTGACAAAGATGGAAAAGTTGTTTACTCATTCGTTGATGAAACACAACAAGCAGCAGAAATTACAGGCGGTGAAGTTGTAGCATCAGAACAAATGAAAACAAAAGGTCAACAAAAAGAAGACTACGGAATGGCTCAAGCAACTAAAAAGTTAGAATGGTACAAGCAAGTAGAAGAAATTACTAAATATCTAAATGGTAAAGCAAGTGCTGATTTAACATCATTTGATGCAGATATTCCTTCATCAGTATCAATTTACTCAGGAAATATTAAGGCAACAATCGACAAAGCATTCAAAAATCTTACAAAAATCTAATAACTATTATAAGGATTCTAGTCTCTAGAGTCCTTTTTTTGTCATTTTACGTGCTCTTATTGTGCTAATAGGGTTATAATGGGGTTAAGTATTGAAGGAGGTAACTTTATGAAAAAAGTTTTAGCACTATGTTTAGTGGGATTATTAGTACTTGCGGGATGTTCAAGTGGGAAACCAGCGGACGAAAAATTAGAAGAAAAAACATATTCTATTGGAACAGCAATAATGACAAATTATACAGCTGATGCTGGGGATGATGGAAGTATTCCATTTGAATCTAATGTGACTTACTTTACAGTAGCACTTGAGGGGGATAAGATTGCTTACCTAACTCTTGATGCAGCTCAAAATGACATCACAGTTAAAGATGGTCAAGCTCTAGAATTTAAAGCTAAAGGAACTAAAAAGGAACTTTTAGAAGATTATGGAATGAGTCAAATTCCAGGTGGAAAAGGTGAATGGTATAAACAAGTCATCGCTTTCCAAAAATATGCAGTTGGTAAAACAGTTGAAGAGTTGAAAACAGGTGATGTTGCTTCAGATCTATCATCATCAGTATCAATTAACTTAACTGGATTTATCGCTGGTGTTGAGTTAGCGGCTTCTAAAGCTGTTAAGGTTGATAACGTAGCACGTATTGCTAATGCATCAACTACAGGGTCACAAACTAAGGCTGGTGAAACAGACTTAGAGATCGTAACTACTGTTGCTGCAGTTGCTACAAATAAAGAAGGTAAAGTTGTTTACTCATTTGTTGATGAAGCACAAGCGAAAGCAGCAATCGTTGATGGTGTACCTGTCATTGAAGAATCTTCACTAGTCACTAAAGGTGAGAAAAAAGAAGCTTATGGTATGAGTGCAAATGGACTTGTAGAGTGGTACAAGCAAGTTGAGACTTTAACAGATTGGACTATGGGTAAAACTATGGAAGAAATCGCTAAAGGTGGAGACGATGCTGATTTAACTTCAAAAGTTACAATCTATCCTGGATCATTCTTTGCAGCTTTAGATAAAGCTTTAGCAAAAACTAAATTATAATAAAGAAAGGACCTAAGCACTTAAGCTTGGGTCCTTTTTCAATATCTATTTGCTTTTTAATGCTCTCATATTATTAGAGCGTTTAGTTTGTTTTAGTCGATTGTAGTTCTCAGCATATGTTTTCTCAGCTGAGTTAACATTTCCTGGTTGGTAGAACTCTTTAGTAGCCAGTTCATTAGGTAGGTATTGTATTTTATGCCATAAGTCTTGGCGATCATAATCGTATTGATCAATGGGATCTACTTCAACAGCATTCAATCGAAGGTAAGATGGAACCTGGTGGGCCGTATTTCTAACTGTTGCTATTGCAGCATCAATACCATGTTCAGCAGACTTTGATTTAGGAGAGAGCGCACACTCGATCACAACAACAGATAAAGGTATGCGAGCTTCTGGGAATCCAATGCGTTTAGCGGCTTCAATAGCTGTTGCGACACGGGCACACAGTGCTGGATTGGCAAGACCGATGTCTTCATATGCTATTGTTATTAAACGTCTTTCAATGGAGTCGAAATCCCCAACATGAATTAGTTTCGCTAAATAATAGAGAGAAGCTTGAACATCAGATCCACGGATGGATTTTTGAAAGGCAGATAATGCATCGTAATGATGGTCTGAATCTTTATCCATAGTGATATTCATGGAAAGTGATAACTTTTCAAAATGTTCAATTGTAATGACTTTATCATGAGTTGATTTAACAAGAAGTTCTAATGCGTTGAGTGCATATCGAGCATCTCCATTACATGTTTTTGCTAATAGATCGAAAACTGCTTCATCAAGTTGAGTCGATGAATCCAGAGTCTCTAATGCCTTCTCTAAAATAGTAACGATGTTCTCTTGAGTAAGAGGTTTAAATTCAAACAAGTGAACGCGAGATCGTATGGCTGGGTTGATTGAAAAATATGGATTGGCAGTAGTAGCACCAATCATGGTTATCAGACCACTTTCAATATGGGGTAAAAGGACATCTTGTTTATCCTTGTTAAGTCTGTGGACCTCATCTACAATGACAACTAATCCACTAGACAATTCAGCTTCTAGAAATAAGCCATCTAGAGTCTTCTTATTATCACTAACAGCATTAAATAAACGATAGGGTCTACCTAATGATTGTGCAATTGCGATGGCTGTAGTAGTTTTTCCAGTTCCTGGAGGACCGAAGAATATCATAGAATAGAGCTCTTTATTCTCTACTAAGTTTCTTAATATTTCTCCCTGTCCTAATAAATGTTCCTGTCCAACAACCTCTTCGATGGATTGTGGTCGGACTTTATGAGCTAATGGTTTGTTCATAATAATCACCTCTGTTTATTCTACCACGAATCGGTTAAAATAGGTGGTGAGGTGGAACTATGAAAATCGTTATACAAAGAGTTTTAGATGCCCATGTAGAGGTTGATGGGGCAACAGTAGGTCAGATTGAGAAGGGACTTGTAGTTCTGGTAGGTATTGAAGATAATGATACTCAGGATGATGTGCTTCTTGCAGCCAATAAAATAATGAAAATGCGAATCTTTGATGATGCTGATGGCATCATGAATGAATCCATTCAAGATCAAGGTGGTTCTGTTCTATCGATTTCTCAATTCACATTGGCTGGTGATGTTCGTAAAGGGAATCGTCCATCCTACAGTAAAGCAATGAAAGCATTGGATGCGGATAAACTTTATCAGACATTCAATAATCATTTAAGAGCAGCTTCAATCAATGTTGAAACAGGAATATTTCAGACACATATGAATGTTCATCTTAATAATGATGGTCCTGTTACAATCATTATGATCATTAAGGACAATAAGGTAATAAGCATCAACTAGATCAAGGTTTAAGTGATAGTAAGCTATCTATCACTATGGTATTATAAGTACTTAGGGAGGGTTGTTATGGTACAAATTCTGAGTGGTTTAGAGGTTTCTAAAAAGCGCAAATTAACATTAAAAGAGGAAGTTTCAAAGATTAATGGGAGAAAACCTAAGTTAGTTGTAGTGATTGTTGGACAAGATCCTGCATCTGAAACTTATGTCGCATCAAAAGCTAAGCAGTGTATTGAAGTTGGTATGGATTCGGAAATCATTCGTTTGGATGAAACGGTCAGTCAATCTGATCTTTTAGCTGTGGTAAATGAATTGAATGAAAATAAAAATGTTGATGGCATCTTAGTTCAATTTCCATTACCATCACACTGCTCTGAAACAGAAGTAATGGCAGCAATTGCAGCAGAAAAGGATGTTGATGGTTTAAATCCACTTAACGTTGGTCTTTTAGAGACTGGAGCAGATGCATTTGCACCATGTACTGCACAAGGTGTTATTACTTTACTGAAAGAATATAATATTCCAATGGAAGGCAGACGCGCCTTAGTTATAGGAAGATCTCGACTCGTAGGAAAGCCTGTAGCTACCATGTTACTAGCTGAGAATGCGACAGTAACGATCGCACACTCACGCACAGTAAATTTAGAGCAATTAATCGCAGAAAATGATATCATAGTAGTTGCGATTGGACGCGCTCACTTTATCAAGAAAGATTGGATTAAGCCACACCACACTGTAGTGGATGTAGGGATTCATCGTCTTGATGGGAAATTGGTTGGAGATGTTGAAAGCATTGAGAATGCTGAATACGGCTCACCAGTACCTAAGGGAGTTGGTCCAATGACCATTTTAACCCTTTTAGAAAATACTCTAAAAGCTTATAACAATAAGGAGGAAAGCCATGAATAAAGATTTTGGTATGGGCGATATCGTTCAAATGAAAAAGAATCACCCATGCAAAAAGGCAACCACTTTTGAAATTGTTCGAATGGGCGTAGATATAAAGATTAAGTGTGAAGGGTGTGGTGCCATCATAATGTTGGACCGACAAGAATTCATACGTAAATTAAAAAAAGTAATTAAAAGAAACGAGGAAATTATTTAATGGCATTAACAGCAGGAATCGTTGGTTTACCAAACGTTGGGAAATCAACATTATTTAACGCAATTACCAAATCACAGGTTGAAGCAGCAAACTATCCCTTTGCTACAATCTCACCAAACGTTGGGGTTGTAACAGTACGTGATGATCGTATGGAAAAAATCAGGGAGTTTATTGAATCTAAAAAGTTAATCCCAACAACGTTTGAATTTACAGACATTGCTGGATTAGTTAAAGGAGCTTCACAGGGTGAAGGACTGGGAAACCAATTCTTATCTAACATTCGTGAGGTAGATGCTATTGTTCATGTTGTTCGATGCTTTGCTAATCCTGACATTGTTCACGAACATGGAGTGGTTGGTGATCCTATTTCTGATATTGAAATCATTGAAATTGAACTTATGTTAGCTGACCTTCAATCTGTTGAGAACCGATTGAAACGTGTTGGTAAAAAAGCAAAAGCAAATGATAAAGAAGCGATGTTAGAAATTGCACTTCTTAATAGAGCTAAAGCAGTACTTGAAGATAATAAACCACTAAGTACTTTAAATCTTACTGAAGATGAAGAAACAGTTGTAAAAACATTCCACTTCTTAACTATCAAGCCTGTGATTTATGTTGCTAACATTGATGAAGATTCATTAATGGATATCGATAATAACCCAATGTATAAAATGGTTGAAGAATATGCTGCGGCTCGTAATGCATCAGTTATTCCAGTATCAGCAAAAGTTGAAGAAGACTTATCATCATTAGAAGATGAAGAAAAAGAAATCTTCTTACAAGAATTAGGTGTTGAAGAATCTGGTTTAGACCGTTTGGTTAAAGCATCTTATAATATCTTAAACTTACGTACATTCTTTACAGCAGGTCCAATGGAAATCCGTGCATGGACATTCCATGAAGGAATGAAAGCACCTCAATGTGCTGGAATTATCCATACTGACTTTGAAAAAGGATTCATCCGTTCAGAAACTTATAACTATGATGATCTTGTAGAATACGAAAGTGAAAAAGCGATCAAAGAAGCTGGAAAGCTTCGCGCAGAAGGAAAAGAATACGTCATGAAAGATGGCGATATCGTTCATTTCTTAACTAATAAATAAAAACACCACCGCAAGGTGGTGTTTCACTTTATATAGAGCAAACAGTGTTGCTAATTTCTCTTTTGGTCCAGAAGTATCCAATAATGATAATTGCTAGAGATATCATCTTGTAGGGAAATCCAGCTAGTGGTAATACCATCACGGAGAATGATATTCCTATCGATGCTAGAAATGTTATGACACAAGTTGTACAGCCATAAGTAAAGATTCCAAATACAATAGAAAGAAAACTCATGTTTGCTGATTTCAATTCTTTAAATTGATTCGTACTCAAGACTAACATATGAGCAGAAATTAGCGCCATAACAATATTGGTTGCTATATTTAACACTACTAAATAGAAACCATAGATTTGAGCCATCTCTTTATAAGAGATATTAAAACTATCTAACAATGTATACATTATAATAAATACGGAAAAGAAGCCTAAAGTTTTTAATTGATCTGTTTTCATAAATAACCTCGCTTTTGATTAATTATAGCAAATGTAAATTTATGTCCCTAGTTAAATGCTTAGGTAATGAAGTTCGTTGATAAAATGTTCTCATTATCTTCACCTAGTATTAGTTTGCTATGTTATAATGTGATTGTTAAGGAGGTATTCTATATGAAATTAGTATTAGCAATAGTAGCCAATGATGATTCATCTTCACTATCATCAGAATTGAATAAAGATAATTTTCAAGTAACACGTCTTGCAACAACTGGTGGCTTCCTCAAGGCAGGAAATACAACATTAATAATTGGTTGTGATGATGACAGAGTCGATGCATGTTTAAAAATCATTGAAGAAGAGTGCTCAAAACGAACTGAAATGGTACCTTCATCTGCTTCTTATGACATGGGTCGTTTTACAACTTTCCCTGTTGAGGTTCAAGTTGGTGGAGCGACAGTCTTTGTACTTGATGTTGATCAATTCCACAAATTATAATTCTAATGAGGTCCTACTTTAATGAGTAGGGCTTTTTTATGCTCTTTTTCACTACCGCAAGCAACTGCCTATAATTGATGATTAAATGATGAAATCTCTTATATTAGGACTTATTAAAACAAGATAAAAGCGATTCTTTAAGAATCGCATATTATTTTTTGATTGCTGGTAAGAGTACATAATCGAGATTGCCATCGAATGTGAGGCCCACTTTGTAGATTGGTTGCATGAAGTTTTTTGAGTCCTCCATATAATCTAATTCAATTGAAATCATTTCAATTTCTTTTACATCAGTATAGTAATAAGTTGGAAATTTACCTTTTTTAATACTCTTGTAGATCTCTTCTGGAGAGATTAAATCAACTGTACTTACTTTTTCAAAAATACCAATCCCATAATCAAGTA
>JBGXRX010000069.1:0-3810 GCA_041811795.1 Erysipelothrix sp.
AGAATGTAATATCTGTCAGCAATGTCTTTAATGCTACGCCTTGTTTGAAGTAACGCGAGATTACATTCTTGTATGTTTTATTGCTTCTATTCGCTTTCATGATCGCCTTATTAGGGTTCGCGTTTCCAATCGAACAGACCAAACCAAACTTCTTCATTAATATTCTTATTTTTTTCAGGTTAAAATTGGTGTTAAAACTTCTCTTTAGACGCATTTTAATTTGCTTTGCCCCCTTGACTCGGTTTCTGTTTTTGTAAGCAGCCCAGATTAGTGCGAAATCAAGTGCATCGTTGATCTCTTTTTGGTCAATGCACCCAAGTTTACTAACATATGCGTAATAACCAGATCTATATACTCCAGTTTAGTCATGATATATCCCCTTTAACTTAGTATAAGAAAATACCCTATGCATGGTCACTTTTTTAGTGTCCACTGCATAGGGTATAGTTTAATGTTCCCTCTACTTTTATTATTTATCTATCTTCCATGATATGGTAACACTTTGAGATACAGACATATCACTTGATCGATCACTTAACGAATCCATCATAGACATAGCACGCATGGGACTTGATTCAGTTCTTGCTCCATAATCTATGGATGCAATCGATCCTAATGTAACTCCTGATGCTGAAGCTATAATCTTAGCCTTATCAGTAGCATCATTAACAGCTAGAATAATAGCGTCTTGATCTACTAATAATGGGTTTTTAAGAAAGTATGATACTGAGAAGTTAAAATCACTGACGACTCTAAGTTCATGTAAAAGTCTTCTCATTGCATCCAGATTCATTTTATCTTCATAGATTAAATCCTGGCTAGCAACATAGGTTTTAGCCTTTGTTTGGTAGTCTTTATTAACTTGAACATTTAAAGCAGATAGTGTGACTAAAGAGCGATTCATCATAACATCTTTAAAAACTGCCATAATGGTATCATGCTCTTCTTGCAACTTAGCAAATGCTTTTTCATAAGTATCAGCCTCTTGAACCAATTGTGTATTCAATTTCATCATATCAGGTGTCACTTGAATTTTACCAATCCCGGTAACTGTTAATAAATTCATGAGAAATCCTCCTTTATCCTATGTCATTAGTTTAGCAAAAAAATGGCGTTTATGAAATATTATCTTTGAAAAGAAGACGCAACCATGACGCAAATGAAAAATCCCAAGGACACTAAACTGATCATAGCCCTGGTTCTAGCTGGCCTATCATGGTTTTTATTATCAGTATTTATTTTTGTATTTCTTAAGGAACCTTTCTTCTCTTCCATCTTCTTTGTAATAGCCTACATCTTAAGTTTCTATGCCCTCTATTACAATGCAATCCACGCTACAGATAAGATTTCAACTTACTTTGTAATCTTTATCTGCTTTGCAGTTCTTATTTCTTTCTCAGTCATTGGTTATCTGCTTGATCGCAATCACCTTCAAAAGAATCAACCCAAAGCATTCGAGAAGAAATCTAAGTAATAAAATTTATTACAACAAAGTTCAATCTATAAAAATAAAACAGTTATCATATTCCTATATTAGGGTATCATAACTGTTTTTATAATCTTACCTAGCAAATACTATAGTTCCTGTTTCAGGATCCAGTGATTCTAATTCCACTTGAGCGTAAAGATCATAGCCTTCATCTCTCAGTGCTTTATAACCGGGTTGGAAATTTTTAGTAATGCAGATTCCAGTTGAAACTAAAGTTGAATTTACTTGTTTCAATAATGCTTCAACATTCTTCACTACTGAACCTTGAGCTAGAAAGTCATCCAAGAGAACAACTTTCTTATTGCTTAGAAATTCTCGTTTAGCACTTAACTTATAAGATACATCTTTTGTATAGGAGAAACAATCTTGTTGAACATAGATTGCTTGATCTAAATCTCTAGCTTCTTTTTTAATAATGAGTAGCGGTTTATTAGCATAAAGACTAGCAAATACAGATGGTGCGATTCCAGAAGTTTCTACTGTAGCAAATAAATCAAAATCATAGTCTTTATAATATTCTGCAAAGTCTTTTCCCAACTCACTCATAAGTTGAGCATCAACATGAGCATTAAGAAACTTGGATACATCCAGTATATCTTTTGTTCTAACACTTCCTTGTTCGATAATACTTGTCTTTAGTGCTTTCATAATAACCCCCTAGAGTGATGCAATATATAAGATGGAAATAATAGTAATAAAATGCATTGTTTTTGATATGTCTTTACCACGTCCTGCAAAGAGCATACAGATTTCCCAGGAAATAAATCCTAGTGTTAATCCAAGTGCAATTGAACCTGTTAGTGGCATCATTACAATCGTTAAGAATGCTGGAATGATGTCTTCGAATCCTTTATGCCATTCAATATTAGTAATGTTTTGCATCATGAAGATTCCGATAACTACCATTGCAGGAGTTGTAACTGCTGCTGTAATAAGTGACAGTGTTGGATAGATAAAGATTGAAAGTAGGAATAGTAATGCAGTAACTACTGCCATCAATCCTGTTCGTGCTCCGTTGATGATTCCCGATACTGATTCAATATATGTTGATAAGTTAGAAGTACCAAAGATTGATCCTACAAATGTACCTAATGCATCTGCTACATAAATACGACCATTCTCTTCGAATTCTTCATCTGATAATTCAGGAATTTGTGAAGCAGCAGCTGATAGTGTTGTTGCTGTTCCAAAGAAGTCTAAGAATAAGAATGTTAATACTACAATAATCGCTTGTGGATTCAATAGATTTGGCAGGTTTTTAAATGCAACAAGGAATGTGTTGTCCATCATGGATGCAATTTCCGCTGTAGGCACTGTTAGAGGTCCGCCAGCTGGAAGTTGAGGTAGTGTTGCAACAACTTCTGCTGAATATGCAAACCACTCTTGACTCACTCCAAAACGAATGAAGAGACCCATAAGTGCAGCTCCTGCCATACCTAAGAAGACAGCATATTGGTTCTTTCTTACCAAAAAGAATGAAGCAACAAGAATACCAGAAAATGCGATGATTACGTTAGGATTTGAGAATCCTCCGAATGTGATGAATTGGCTTGGATCTGGCACGATAATACCAGAGTTTTTAAATGAAATAAACGCGATGAATAGTCCCAGTCCTACAGTACCTGCCTGTTTAATGGACACTGGAATTTCTTTGATGATGGATTGTCTTAATCCAGAGAATGATAGAGCAATAAATAGTAATGAAGATACCAACACTGCTGATAAAGCAGTCTCCCATGGCATACCCATTCCTAATACAACTGAGAACGCAAAGAATGCATTCATTGACATACATGGAGCAATTCCTAATGGAAATCTTGCATAAAGTCCCATTATTAACATTGCAATTGCACTTGATACAATAGTTGCAATAAAGACTGCATCCTTAGGCATTCCTGCATTGCTTAAAACAATTGGGTTTACAAAGATAACGTATGACATTGATAAGAAAGCAGTAACTCCCCCAGAGATCTCTCTTTTAAATGTCGAACCTGACTTTGTAATACCAAAATACTGATCAATAGCTTTTTTCATATTTCCTCCTCATGAATAACAAAAAAACTGCCACAATAAGTTGGCAGTGTGCTATCAATAAAAAGAAGTCACGGTCTGCCATAGGATGCTCGTTTACGGTGAGCAAGTAGAGACTTCCGAACCTTATTATCGGAATTATATGGAGCTTTTCGTGTACATCATAACAACCCATATCTGAGCAGTCAATCTTTTATAGGAGAAGTTGCCATATTTTCTCAACATTAGAAAATGTAGGCGATTTCATTCTCGCATCTAGTGCAATTCTGGCATTATCTGTAATAATTCCA
>JBGXRX010000070.1:0-4889 GCA_041811795.1 Erysipelothrix sp.
AACCAGACTTGATTGTGGAATCAATATGATTGAACGTTTTCTTATCAATTCTGATTCCGGTTTTTACCGACTTAATTGTAGATTCATTTCTGGATAAAGCTTGGGCAATATCTTTACAGCAATTACTATGTTTTATTAGATGTTCAATCCTATTCCTATCCTCTTTGGTTAAATGTTTGGACTTTTTCATTTTTTATCCTCCTTATGAAGTACACGTTACTTATATTATAATCAAAATGACGGCGTGCACTTACAATAATAATAGAATAGGGTTGGTGCTTAGAAATATGCACTTACAATAATAATTAACTCTAAACTTTACATTAAGATGACAAAAACGAATCGTATTATTGTGGTGTCACTCGGTTGATTATTATTGTATAATCTATATATGGAAAAAAAATATATAGAAATACTAACTCATTCACCAAGAAATCTAAGTTGGTCCCATCGACACTATGAAGGTGGCGATACAATCCTAGATTACTCTTTAAATGGTGGAAGAGAAAGAAAAATATTTATGGCATATGTTGAGGATTCTTGGCAATCCTATGAAGTTGTACTTCATATAGAGGATGACCTTATTATATATCATGAATGCAATTGTTATTATCATACAAGAAACAATGCCTGTGGTCATGTATTATGTGCAGGATACTTTTACTGTGACTTCATTCAAGAGTATGAGCAATTGAACGATGTTGATATCGATTCTATTAACTCTATGCGACATCAAGCACATAACGCTTTGGTAATTAATAGGGAACTGGATTTCAGCCGTGAACTTTTCAACGAAGGAGTGTCGCATGATGTTCTTGATTTTGAACTTAAATTAGCACAAGGACGCTTCCACTTAGAATTTGAGATAAAAGAGAAGGTTATGAAATCTCGTGCATACCTTTACGGAAATTATATGTATGGGGATCCAATTGAAGAAGATGAGGATAGCTTAGGTGAATTATCAGTCGCATTAAAGATTGGTGATGAAAAAATGTATGTTGTTAAGAGTATACCCAATCTACTATCATCCATACGCTACAATCGCAGGTCTGCATATGGAAAGTTTTTAACACTGGTCCATGATATTTCTATCTTTGATCAAGCAACTCAAGATATTTTACCGCTTTTACAATCCATGGTTTCATCAGAGTTAGAAGTGAGTAAAGAATTTCAATTAACATCAGAAAACTATAAAAAGTTTTTTGAATTATTTTCTAAATTACCACGTGAATACACTAACACATCAATAAACGAAGTATCTTTAGTCGTTGATATTAGTGTTGAACCGAGGGATGATTTATTCAACTTATCACTAATCAGTGATATCCCCTACGACAGTGATGACGAAGCTTTTTATAAAGTGGAAAAAATGAAGGGGAAAAACTACCTTCTCACCCGTTATGTTACGGATAGTCCTCTCGTGCATAAAGTCATTCGGTATTTAACTCGGGTTGAGAGTATGCTAGTTGATGAAGAGATGTTAAGAAGTCTCAAAAGAGCCCTACATGGTAATCAATATATTAGATTAGTCGGAACTGAAAAGTTCGATGGTATGGATATCGAAGGTCAAAAACTCTATATCGATGCTCAAGGTGATAAGCTCGAACTCAGATTGAAGTTGGAAACGAGTCAAGGTGAAGTGATTAACCTTTTCGATACCGACCAGTTTGACAGAATTCCTCAAGAATCCCTTCATGTGTACAATCAACTTTTAACATTAAAACATGAGAGAAGCGATGATGCATTAACCTTATCCTTACTTGATGCTCAAACATTTCATTTCCTAGAATTAGGATTAGAGTTTTTAAAAGATTCTGTCGATGTTTATGCTAGTGATTCTTTAAAGAATATTAATCGACCAACACCCTTAAGTATAAATATTGGTATTAAACTTAAAAGTGGTCTCTTAGAAGTTGATGTGAATTCGCTTCAAGTATCATCAAAAGACCTTAATGAGGTATTAAAACAATACAAACGTAAGAAGAAATACCACCGCCTTGCGAATGGTACAATTCTGAACTTAGAATCTAAGGACCTTGCAGACCTAGCGGAGCTAACTGAACGTCTTAAGTTAGATTACAACAAACTCCAAACTAAGCAATCCTTACCACTCTTTAGAGCCTTCCAATTAGAGCAAGGGCAAAAGCAGTATGATTCCATTGTGTTCAATACTGATTCAAGTCTAGCTAACTTTACCCAACGTTTTGAACAATCTAATATAGAAGATATCAAGGTGGTAAAACGATTCGATACGATTCTAAAGCCTTATCAAATCTTGGGTGTTCAATGGTTAACACTGCTTGCACAAAATGGCCTTAATGGCATTCTTGCTGATGATATGGGACTGGGGAAGACTCTACAGGTCATTGCATACTTAGAAGGACAAAAACGAAAACAACCCAGCCTCATCGTTTGCCCTGCTTCACTTATGTATAACTGGGCAGAAGAATTCATCAAGTTTAACAGTCCGCTCAAAGTATTATGCATCAGTGGTAATCAAAGCATTCGAGAAAACTTAGTTAAGGATATCGAAAACTATGATGTGATTGTTACAACCTACGACTACATACGCCAAGACGAAGAACTTTATAAAGACATTCATTTTGAAAGCTTCATTATTGATGAAGCTCAATACATTAAAAACCCAACTACGAAGACGGCAAAAACAGTGAAAGAGATTCAATCATTCCACCGTATTGCACTGAGTGGTACTCCAATTGAGAATAGACTCTCAGAATTATGGTCAATCTTTGAGTTCCTTATGCCAGGGTACTTATACAACTATACCTACTTCAGAAAACACTATGATAAACCGATTAGTATCGATAAGGATGAAAAAGCGATTGCTGGACTAAAGAGTCTTGTGGAACCTTTTATCTTAAGAAGAACGAAGAAAGAAGTACTTAGTGAACTCCCTGATAAACTCGTGAAGTTCTTGGGTTTTGACTTTAATGATCAAGAAAAAGAAATCTATCAAGCAAAACTTGCTCAAGGGAATCAAGAGGTTGGCCAAATCCTAGGAATGGATAAACCTGATAAACTACAAATTCTCAAAATCTTAGGTGAACTGAGACAAATTTGTTGTGACCCACGTCTCTTATTTGAAGGCTTTGATAAAATATCAACCAAGATGAAAGGTTGTCTGGAGATCATTGACTCTGTAATGGATCGCCAGGAAAAAGTATTAATCTTCTCATCTTTTACTTCAACATTAGATTTATTGGAAGAATCCTTAGTACAGCATGGCATTCCATATTTTAAACTAACGGGAAGTACCAGTAAGGAAGAACGAAGACGACTCATTCATTTATTTCAAAATGATGAAACACCAGTATTCCTGATGTCATTAAAAGCGGCTGGTGTTGGCTTAAACCTTACTGTTGCACAAAATGTGATCCACTTTGACCCGTGGTGGAATGTTTCTGCTGAAAACCAAGCAACGGATAGAGTTCACCGTTTTGGTCAAGAAAATGAGGTTAACGTTTATAAACTCATTATGAGAGATTCGATTGAAGAGAAGATTGTTGACCTACAGGCTCAAAAGCAAGAACTTTCCAATATATTCATTGAAGGAAGTACGGGTTCTTTTGCGAGTATGTCTAAAGATGATATCTTAGATTTATTCAGATAATAGTACATTTCTAAATAACAGAACTATGATAAAACGCCAACGAATCAAAGTGTCGAAAGTGTTTAGATATTTTAACAAAATGCCTGACTAATATAAAAAAAGCCGAGAGCAAATACTCCCGACTTGGTAATATGTAGGTATCTCAGTCATTCAAGACCTCGAAGCTTATCGCTACTCTGACTGTAAGCCACGTACATTTATTCTATATCAAAATGTCATAATGTTAAAGATAGTCAGAAGTAAAATACTCCTAACTTTATGATACGAAAACACCAGTTAAAGCTGGTGTTTTACAATTCTGGAAAGGTTACACTTTAGTAGACACTTCTCTATATAACGAAATGTTATAATATGAGAAAGTGAGGAATGATACTATGAGTTGGAAGAAAAGAAGAACTTACAGTGAGGATTTTAAGAAACAAATGGTTCCTTTGTATGAATCGGGTAAATCACCTTCAGAGTTAGTTGAAGAATATGATTTATCTCCTGCATCAATTTATCAGTGGCGCAGCAGTATGGCAGTAATTCAAACGACGCTGATTATGGGACGAAAATCAAAGTAATAAAACAAAATGAACATAAGTATCCTGTCAGCGAGATGTGTAAAATATTAGAGATTAGTAGGTCTGGATACTATAAGTATAAAGACGAAGATTTTTCTAAGCAAAAAGATGAACATACGGATTTTGTTGCGAAAGTCTTTCACGACAGCCATCAAATCTACGGAGCCCGTAAAATTAAAAAAACTTGTGAAGATCAAGGTGTTAACTTATCAAGACGTATAATCGGTTATATTATGGAAAAGGAAGGCCTTGTATCACGTTATACAGTTGCTCAGTTTAAACCACAAAAACAAAGTGTTAACCGCGAACAAGTAATGAACATTGTCAATCAAGAGTTCAATGATAGAAAGCAAAAAGAAGTCATCGTAAGTGACCTCACCTACGTTAGAGTCGGAAGAGATTGGAATTATGTATGTGTCATCGTAGACCTCTTTAATCGAGAAGTCATAGGTTACAGTGTAGGTTCAAGAAAAACTGATCAGCTCGTCAAAGAAGCATTTGCAACAATAAAGGGAAGTTTGAGCAACGTTCAATATTTACATAGTTACCGCGGTATGGAATTTAAGAGTTCACTTATAGAAGAACTTATTGATACATTTGAAATATCAAGATCATTAAGTGAAGCAGGTGTTCCTTATGATAACGCAGTTGCGGAAGCAACCTTTAAGTCAATTAAAACAGAGTTTGTTTATCCG
>JBGXRX010000071.1:0-6973 GCA_041811795.1 Erysipelothrix sp.
AAGTAATAACTTCAGACCTTAATACTTGTCCCTTACGGCGTCCTAGTGCTCTTAGACGTGCAAGTAACGCTTCCATTTTATAGGGTTTAGGAAGGTAATCATCTGCACCAAAATCCAGTCCAATCACCTTATCCTCAAGTTCAGATTTAGCAGAAACCAAGATAACAGGTGTCATCAAATCGTTTTCACGAATGTGTTTTAGTACTTCTATACCATCTAATTCAGGTAACATGATATCCAAAATAATAACATCATAGATCCCACTCTCTGCAGAGTCTAAACCCAGTTCACCAGCATGAACACAATCTACTGTATAGTTGTTTTTCTTCACTACCGATGCCACAGCTTCAGCCATTGCCAACTCATCCTCAATCGATAAAATTCTCATCATTACACCTCTTTTTATATTATTATAAGATCCTTTTCTTTAACCAACCTTAATTGCAGAAAATATGATACCAAATTAAGCCAAAGGTAAGGCGTGAGTCTAGGGAAATAATTAATTTTGAACACAAAGCTTATTAATCCTGTGACAAGCTCATGAACTAAGCCTCAAAAGCTCATTTTTTGCTAACTAATGATTGTCTTAATATGATACAATTAGTGAAATGAGGTGAGAATAATAATGGATAGAATAATTGGACTGATTACTCGTAATAAATTTGTTTTTGCAGGTCTTGTTCTACTGCTCCTATTAGTGATTCTTGTATATGCAAGATATCTAATTAAAAGACGTTATAAAAAAGATTTCGATGCCCTTGAGATTCGATATAATGAGTTGATGAGCATCCCAGTTTTATTTAAAATTAATAAAGCCAGTGGTTTAGCTAAGGTGACACCAGAGGTTGGTGTTGAGGTTGAACGTTGTAAAGACGTATTTGAAGATCTTAACCGTCGACAAGATGAGTTAACTGAAATGATGGGAGAGGCAGAAGATGCCATCGCATTTGGAAAGTTAAAGCTTGCTAAGGTCACAATGTCAGACTTAACTGACTTGACTGAAGAAACACTCAGAATTACGAAAAGTTTGGATACCTCTTTAGATGATCTACTTGAACAAGAGCGTAAACAACGTGTAGAAATTACAGAACTTAAAGAAAAATTTAGAAACTTAAAAACAAGAATGAATGAAAATTCAAATATCTATGGTGATGCTTTTATTACTTTAGAACTGAAAACGAAAGATATTGAACATAACTTCTCAGCATTTGAAGAATGGATGTTTGCATCTAATTTTGAAAAGGCAAGAACTATCTCCGAAGAAACAGATGTTTTAGTTGTTCAATTGGCATCTTATTTAGATGCTATTCCTGGACTCTATGAGCAAACAAAAGGAATTATTCCAGGACTCTTAGAGAATGTTTCAAAACTTTACCAAATGGTTAAAGTAGATGATGTATTCGTAGACCACTTGGAAGTAGCTAAAAATATTGGACTTATTTCTGAAATATTAAAAGATGACCTTGTTCGTATTGGTCAGTGTGATCTTGAAAATGCTCAATCCAGCATTGAAGAGAGTAAGAAGCGTTTAGAGCAGATGAGAGTATCTATTGAAAAAGAAAATACTGCTCATAAAGATCTTAAAGCTCAAACTCAATATACATTTAATAAATTAGAGGCTCTTGAAGCAGGTGTAGATTACCTACAAGAAACTGCTGAAAAAGATGCCCTAAGATTCAATTTCAACAATCACTCTGAAACGATTGCAGAGTACCAAGTTGCAGTAGAACGTTTCAAAGATATCCAAGCGAAGTTAGAACGAATGACCAACCAAGAACGTTTACCAGCATCAACAGTCTTAGTGTCTCTAATTGAGATGAAACAAGATTTAGAACTGTTGGAAGAGCGCTTCAATGAGTCTAAAAACTTAGTTGAAAAAGCTAAAGCGGATGAAATTCGTGCACAGCAACAATTATTAAAACTTTACTTAATCATTAATGATGTTCAAGTTAGAATTAAGAATCGTTCTGTTGATTCTATATCTGAAAAGTACAATGAAGACCTGGTTAAAGCGGGTAATTATACCAAACAGATTAAATCATTACTAGCAGAAGAAGTTATTGATGTAACTACTCTTAATGCTACAGTTTCAGAAGCGATTGACTATATTTATAAATTACACAACAATGTCAACAATCTTGTTGGTGTTGTCGACATGTGTGAAAATGCACTTGTCTATGCAAATAAGTTCAGAGCCTATGTGCCTGACATTGATGATGAATTAACACGAGCAGAGATTGCTTTCAATAATGGTGAGTACACTTCAGCACTAACTACAATAATCAATTCCATCGATCGCTATAAACCAAATATTAATTACGAGGAGATGATTCAGAATAATGCAAAAAGTGCCCGTTAATCCTGTCTATTTAGATACAGCAACAACAACTCCCATCCATCCAGAAATTCTAAAGGATATGGCTTTAATCAATAAAACATATTTCGAAAACGCTGATTCCCTACATTTTGGGGGTCAGCGTGTTTCTGATTTAGTGGCTCAATCAAGAAAGGCCCTAGCTCAATATTTTAAAGTACTGCCACACGAAGTAATCTTTACTTCAGGAGCAAGTGAATCCAACTCAGCGGCCATCAAGGGAATCGCCTTTGCCAACCAAGATAGAGGAAAACATATCATCACAAGTTCAATAGAACATGCATCAGTATTAGAGAGTGTGAGACAGTTAGTTGATCATTTCGGTTTTGAGGCGACATACTTACCTGTTAACCATAAGGGTCAAGTATCCAGTTCTGATCTACTTCAAGCACTACGTAAAGACACAGTATTGGTATCTATTATGGCTGTTAACAATGAAGTGGGATCAATCCAAGATATAGAATCATTAGTTAAGGTCGTTAAGAAAAACTCGTCAGCATACTTTCATACAGATGCTGTTCAAAGTCTTGCCAAACATGACTTTCCTTTACAACAAATTGATGCTGTAACCTACTCAGCTCACAAAATTAACGGTTTAAAAGGGTCTGGATTATTAATCTTAAGATCAGGAGTTCCATTTTTACCTCTCATTAATGGGGGACAACAAGAAGGTGGAAGACGTGGTGGTACAACTGATAATGCCTCAGCAATTCTATTTGCTAAAACATTACGCTTGGCCCTAGAGTCATATCATAAACACCATGAAGATGTTCTTAAAATGCAGTCTTATATCTATGATTACTTCAAAGATGATGAAGATATTACATTCAATTCAAGCATTGATCAATCACCCTACATCATTAACTTTTCAGTAGAAAACGTGGGATCAGAAATCATGATGAACGGATTAAATTCCAAAGGATATGCTATTTCAGCTCAATCCACATGCAATTCTAAGTCCAATAAAGCCTCACATGTGTTAAAATCAATGGGGATCAGTGATAAGGCAGCTTTTTCAACAATTCGAATCAGTTTGTCTCATAATACATTACTTACAGATATTAAGGCTCTATGCAGCCAGATAATGGAGATTAAAAATTATGCAAAACATACAGTATGAGTTCATCCTATGTCGATATGGGGAACTATCAACAAAAGGTAAAAACAGAAAAACATTTACCAATCAATTATTAAGAAATATTAAGGCTCAACTTAAGGCCTATCCTGCACTCACTTACAATTCTACTTATGATCGTCTTTACATTACATTAAATGGTGAAGATGCGATTGCTATTTCTGAAGACTTAGCTAAAGTATTTGGATTATCATCATTCTCACTAGCAGTTAAAGCTGAGCGTGACATTGATGTTATTGCTGAAACAGCATTAAACCTAATCCAACGTGAGCCAGGTGCTACATTTAAAGTCATTTCAAAACGTCACGATAAAACATTTGAGCATATCTCAGATGTTATCAACCGTCATGTTGCTACAAAAATATTACAAAATACTGAACTTAAAGTTGATGTTCGTCAACCTGATATTAAAGTTTGGGTTGAAGTTAGATCATCAGCAGCTTACATCATGATGGGTCGTGTTGAAGGTAATAAAGGTTATCCAGTTGGAGTCCAAGGTAAAGTTATGATGATGTTATCAGGTGGTATTGATTCACCTGTTGCAGCTTACCTGATGATGAAACGTGGTGTTAGAATTGAAGCCATTCACTTTGCTTCACCACCTTATACTTCAGATGAGTCACTTAAGAAAGTAACAGACTTAGCACAAAGTTTAACAGACTATCAAGAACATATCCGTATTCACGTTGTTCCTTTCACTGATATTCAATTAGAAATCAATAAACGAGTACCTGAATCATACGCTATTACCATTATGAGACGATTCATGTTACGTATTGGTGAGGTTATGGCTGAGAAAACAAACTGTTTAGCAATTGCTAACGGGGAAAACCTTGGACAAGTAGCTTCTCAAACTCTAGAATCAATGAAAGAAATTACTGATTTTGGAACACTACCAGTTCTAAGACCACTATTAACATATGATAAGATTGAAATTATAGACTTAGCACGGAAGATCGATACTTACGAAACATCAATCTTACCATTTGAAGATTGCTGTACAATCTTTACACCGCAAAAACCAACAACAAAACCCAATCCTAAACGAATTGCTCGTTATGAGTCATTCCTTGATATTGAAGCACTTGTTGAAAAGGCAGTTGAAGGCATTGAAGTAATTGACGTTTCACGAGACACTAAAGAAGAAGTCTCGTTCTTATAGGAGGATATTATGGCATTCGATACATTAACCAATCGCTTAAGCGATACATTCAGAAATTTATCAGGTAAAGGTTCTTTAAGTGAAAAGAATATTACTGACGCACTTGCTGATATTCGTGTTTCACTACTTGAAGCCGATGTTTCGTTAGAAGTAATTAATAATTTATTAGAGGAAATTAAAAAAGAATCTTTAGGACTTAAAGTTACTAAAGGTGTTGATCCTTCAGATATGTTCATTAAGGTTGTTAACGACCAATTGATTGAAATTTTAGGTAATGAACAAGCACCACTAGAATTTAAAAAGACTCCTGGAGTCTTAATGATGGTTGGTTTACAGGGTTCTGGTAAAACGACATCCATTGCAAAGATTGCTAAGCAATTAAAAGAAAAAGAAGACCAAAAAGTACTTCTTATTGCTGCTGACTTAGCGCGACCTGCTGCTATTGAACAATTAAAGATTCTTGGACAACAAGTAGGCGTTGATGTTTTTGCTCTTGAAGGTTCAACTCCTCATGAAGTTGTAACTCAAGGTTTAGCAAAAGGTAAAGACTACGACCGTATTTTAATTGATACAGCGGGACGTTTACAAGTTGATGAAGCACTTATGCAAGAACTTGTTGATATTAATAAGCTTGCAAAACCTGAAGAAATTCTATTATCAGTAGATGCTATGTCAGGTCAAGATGTAATTCACGTTGCTGCAGGATTTAAAGCTAAGTTACCACTAACAGGTTTAGTAGCTACTAAATTTGATGGTGACTCACGTGGTGGATCAATTCTATCAGTTCGTTACATGACTCAAGTTCCTGTTAAGTTTGTTGGTTCTGGAGAAGGTATGGATGCTTTAGAGGCATTCCATCCAGATCGTATCGCATCTCGTATCTTAGGGATGGGGGATATCGTATCTTTAGTTGAGCAAGCTCAAGAGAAAATGGATATCGAAGCTGCTGAAAAATCAGCAGAACGTATGATGAAGGGGCAATTCACTCTAGATGACATGTTAGTTCAACTTCAACAAGTATCTAAAATGGGACCTCTATCAGGACTTATGAAGATGATACCTGGTGCCAATAAAATGGCCGGGGATATTAATGATGGTGAAGCTCAAGAAGGTATGAAACGTACTCAAGCGATCATCTTAAGTATGACTCAAGAAGAACGTGACAAACCAAGCATTATCCGCTCATCACGTAAACACCGTATTGCTAAGGGTTGTGGTATGACAACAACAGATGTTAACCGCCTTCTAAGCCAATATGACAAAATGCAAAAACAAATGCGTATGATTTCACGCATGATGAAATAATAGATATAATTTAAGATGGAGAAATCCATCTTTTTTATTACCTTAAGGAGGTCATTTCATGAGTCAAAATGTTACGAGAAAAACTGATGCCAGTGTTAAAGAGTTTATAGAAACCGTAGAGCATCCTCGTAAGAAGAGTGAAGCTTTTCAATTGTTAGAGATTTTTGAATCCGTCACTTCTTTACCTGGAAAAATGTGGGGACCAAGTATTATCGGTTTTGGGACCTACCATTATGTTTATGCCTCAGGTCGTGAAGGCGATTCTCCACTTGTAGCTTTTTCACCACGTAAAGCAAACATTGTTTTTTACTTAGATTATAAGGGTGATGATCGTGACCAATTTCTTGAAAGATTAGGTAAACACAAAGCAAGCAAGGGGTGTATTTATGTTAATAAGCTTGCTGATATAGATGTTGATGTACTAAAGGAATTGATTCAACATACTCAAAGTAAATACGAGAATTTAAAGTAATCACATATGTAAAAAAAGCCTGTAGATTTAATCTACAGGCTGTCAAATTATTTGGGTAAATATTAATTGACGCGTTTTACGAAAAAGTACTTTCGAGTCCCTTTAAATGGAACATCATCCAATTGGCCAAAAATCTCAAAGCCTAATCTAAGGTAAAAGTCTTTAGCTTGAAATTCTAAGGTAGAGACTGTTACTGAAATTACGCCTTCTTCTTTAGCAAAATTGAGACATGTCTTAATCAATTGTGTACCAATTGATTTACCTCTAGCTTCAGGAGCTAATGCTAACATTTCAATATGAATTGTTTGATCCGTAATATGACAAACTAAGCCGCCAAGATAGTCATCACCATCAGTAGCAGAGAAAGTGTGTTGAACTTTAGGAGTTGAAACTCCCATGTCCATCTCTAATTGGTGAGCTTGAAGTAAGGCATTAACCTTAGGTATTGTTAGTTGTGCATCTGTTTTTTCTATTTTCATTTCTTAAACCCTTTCAATAGTTCTACGTTGACTTCTTCCAGTGAAT
>JBGXRX010000072.1:0-9697 GCA_041811795.1 Erysipelothrix sp.
GCGTGCATTTGGTGCGGATAATATGGATGCAATCTACAAAATGTTAGAGGAAGCTCCAACTACAGATTTACCAGCATCAGCACTACAAAACCATGATGATGTTATTGTTATTATTGATAAAGAAGCAGCTTCTAAACTAGACGCTTCAAAATACAACAACTAATTTAACAATTGATTAAGCACTTCCTTGAGGAAGTGCTTTTTTATTCAGGCAAATCGGTTGAGTCGATTTTTACTCCTTGAGTTTTATATTTATGTTGGGACTAAAACCAGTATTTACAGACAATCTATTTTTTGGAGGAGGATATAAATTTATTATAAAACGATAAATTTAAATTATAATATGAATAAGGAGGTCTCTTTCAAAAATTGTAATCAATATCGATGTTATATTGGCAAAACAAAAAATGACCTTAACCGAACTCTCAGAACGGGTTGGGATTACTATGCTAATATCTCAATCTTAAAAATGGTAAAGCACAAGCCATTCGTTTTGAAACACTCATCAAGATTTGCCCGGTATAGGACTGTAAACACGGAAATATTCTAGATATTGACACCCTAGATGGTGAAGGAGAAAATGATGAAGGAAAGAAGATTTAAATTTAATCTATCTGCATAGCTTGTATGAATTGTCGTGTTCATGTCATTTCTTTTTATATATATATATGTTACCTGATACAGCATATTATTTATTGGCTCATGACCCAAACTTCATGGCCCATAGCAATGCAGTAATATTACGTTTAAGACTAATTCAGAACCAATTTATTTATGCATATACCTTTTATTCAAAGTAGTTTTAAGGATCGAAGAAGGAAGCTACTTTAACCCACTCAATGTAAAAAAAAGTGAAAATGGTTTCTCTTATTAATAAACTTGAAATATTAGCTTGTATTGTAACTTTCATATTTATTCTAGCACCTTTACCTGTTGGACCTGGAGTTATCATTATAATATTGATGCTATTAGCATTTGGTTATATGGTTGTGACATTCTTTTATTTTCTTGCCTACCCAATGGAACTAGGCCACCTCATAAAGGAAGAACATGATTTAACTATATAATAAAAGACCATTTCAAAATTATGAAATGGTCTTTTACTTTGAATTAAGCCTTTTTAACGAATTCTGATTTTAAACTCATTGCTCCGAATCCATCGATTCTACAGTCAATATTGTGGTCAGAATCTACAAGTTTAATATTTTTAACTTTAGTTCCTAACTTGACAGGTTGGCTTGCGCCTTTAACCTTTAAATCTTTAATAACGATGATATCATCACCATCTTGAAGTTGCGTTCCGTGTGCATCATAAATCTTTAATGAACCATCATCAATGACTGTATCTTCATTCCACTCGAAAGCACATTCCGGGCATACGAAGTTTATGCCATCGTCATATGTGTACTCACTTGCACACTTAGGGCAATTTGGTAAATCCATTGTATCAATCTCCATTCGTGAACATTATAGCACATTAAGATAATCTTTATTTTTTCAGCTCGTTCTTAAAGCCTTTCTCAATGACATCAAAGCCACTTGATCCATATTTTAAGAATGCTTCATGAAATTCTTTATCTAATGTAATATCATCATGGAATTGGAAATATGATTTCTTTAAATCTTCAATATAAAGTTGTGAGAGATAGTAAGTCGGGTATGCACCAGGATTATGAACAAAGTTTAGATAGATTTCATCCAACATTGCTTCATCTTCAATCCCAAAGTTTTCCCCAATGAATTTTGAAAACTCAGCCATATCCCATCCCTTGTAGTTGATACCTATATCCATCTCAATATGTAGAATTTGAACTATGGAATCGTAAGCACGGTTAAACTCAACTTGTTCTTTATCCATACCTATAATTCGATCAACATACTGTTCTGAGTATTTAGCCCAACCTTCAGCATTTGCAGATGAAGTGAAAATGTTTCTTATTGGGTGTAGTTCTGAATTTAGAAAATAAGTAAATTGGTACATGTGTCCTGGTGTTGATTCATGACCGTAAGTTTTGTATGAACTTGGATCAAAATCACCTTTAACATAGATAACCTGCTTATATTCATCAGTGTAATCAATCTGTGGTGTAAAGTAGAATGCTGGACTTGATCCTTCTTCCATGGATTCATTTACTTTTCTTAACTCATAGTGGAAATCATCTGTTTTAGGGAAGTATTTATCATAGTTGGAATTTAAGAAATCAATCAATTCCACTCCCGTGGTTTGTTTCAATTCAGGTCCTTTGGTGTAATTCTCAAAGAAACTTTCCATCTGTGGCTGATCTTTAACTAATGCTTGTATGGCAATTGAATTAGTAGTTTTATGTTTAGCTACTAACTTTTCAATCTCCTCAATCGTTCTTGAACTTCCAGTATTGGATTGTAAGAGGGCAAGATAATACTCTTTTCCGTCGGGTTTATGAGCCAAACCTTTAGGTTCATCCGCATCAATACCTTCTAAACCTTTAACAATTGTATCAAAAGCAACTGAGAACCCTTCTTTTAAAGAAGTCTGGTTACGCTTCTTAAGTGCATCTTTATTATCTAAATCAGTTTTATCTAACTTTACATTAAAATCTTCAACTAGATAGAATTCATTATTCAATGCTGCCTCTGACAATGATTTAGCCTGCTTAACTATTTCATCAAGTTCTGCTTTAGAGTATCCAGTGTTTCGTTCTTGACGATCGACCTCTAAATTAACATACTCTTGAAATGATGCTGCTAATGTATCCATGAAGTTCAGATAACCTTCAACATCCGTCAGATCATGAAATTCATACTTTTCAAGATAAGCAGGAACACTACCCATGAATGATCGTGCAAATCCTAAAATCGAAGTACCGACTTCAAAGTCATAATATTTGGATAATTCCAGTGATCTTTGAAATTCATCAATGAGTGCATCACGATCCATTTGCTGATTTAGCGATAAGTCAGCATCTTTAAATTCTGATAGTTCATCAATCAGATTTGTCAGGTCTGCTGCATACTCCTCATAATCTTCCTTAGATGTAAATCCTAAGTCATAAGGTTCCCTAACTATCCCATATTTATCAGGATCAATAAAAGTAAAATTTATTGATATATCACTAGGATCCAGTGCTTCGAGGATGAGCTCATCAAGATATTCTGTAAATTGAGAATTCTCCTCACCCACCTCAGAAACATCATCTTTTTTATTACCACAAGCTGTTAAAAATAAGAGTCCCACTACCGTAAAAATTAATAGTTTCTTCATTGTTCAATCTCCTTTTTCAAGCTATCTTGTTATTATTGTAACATAGTAAAACTGCCTACATTACTATTATTAGGAGTTATCACTAAAGCCTAGTGTTTTGGCATAATTTCAAGAACTTGTCATAGTTATAGCCTGGGAAATATGCTATATTATTAGAGCAAAAGGAGGGATAATATGTTCAATCGTCACACTGGTCCAGGTTGGTTTCCAACTTCATTACCACTTTTCATAATTCTCTATATTATTCTTCATTTTACTTCATATAAAAATATGGATTCAAAAAAGAGATTCAGACATGCTCTGTTTTTAGTTTACTGTTGGATTGTAACAGACCTTACACTATCACCATTTCCATATTCGGCTGAAGCAATCGAACACATTAGAAATTTCCACAGTTTCAGATATAATGTTGATCCTTCAAAACATTTGATAACAACTCAGGTCATTCTAAATATCTTATTCTTTATCCCTTTTGGAATGTTACTACCTTCAATTGTTAAAAGAGTTCGGTCCTTTGATATCATCTTTATTACCTTCTCAATCTCACTATTTATAGAACTTACCCAGTTAATTACTTCATTGACCCATCTCAATGTTAGGTCCTTTGATATCGTAGACCTTATGGCAAATACATTGGGTGGAATCATTGGTGTGATACTCTATAAAATCTACAAGAAAGTAAAACCAACATCATCACTTTAAACCCTCAAAGAGGGTTTTTCTTTATTTGTCTCGTTTATTTCCCAGGACATCATTAAAGCGAAAGAAAACCCAGTTTACACTGGGTTTAAGATTATAAAATATCCTCGTAAATTTGGATTAGTTTCTGCATTTCCTCAATACCTTTGATCATAACTTCAAGATTGATCTCATCTTTGTGTTTCTCGTATTGAGCAGAGAAAGATTGACGGATTTGGTTCTTGAGGTCGATTGATTTAGGTGTCATATTGAGTGTAAATGACCGGATATCATCAGGATCTAACTCTTTAGTAATATAACCTTGTTCTTCTAATGACTTGACCATTTTGGAGACATTAGCTTGTTGAACATTAAGTTTCTTACTTAAGTATCCAACAGTTGAATCTTTATAGTGATCAATGGCTAGTAAGAATATAAATTCTTGACCTCTGAGATCATACTTTTTAGCAATGGCTTTAATAAAACCATGCATCTGCGTTCTTAAATTATTTGAACCAATAAAAAATGTTTCTAAAGTTAGTGGTTTATTCACTTCGTAATGCCTCCACTGCATCTTTATTCGATGCCATCTTAGCAGGTATATGTCCTCCTAACACGGTTAGTAGTGTTGAGATTACAACTAGTGTTAATGCATGCGTTGCTTGTAATTGAGCAACATGATTAAGACCGGAAATATTATTGATTACTACATTAATAGGAATGGTTAATAAGAAGGCTATGGTAACACCAAGTGTCCCTGAGAATACCCCTAGAATAAAGGTTTCAGCATCAAAGACTCTGGTAATATCTTTCTTACGAGCACCCAACGCTTTAAGAACACCAATTTCTTTGGTGCGTTCCAGCACTGATGTATAGGTAATAATACCTATCATAATTAAACTTACTACTAATGATATGGATGCAAATGCAATTAGAACAATAGTAATACCATCCATAATACCCTTAGTAAGTTCTGACATCATGGATGCCATATCAGTATAGATTACAAGATCTTCTTCAGCCTTACCAACATTATAAGCATCTAGATAAGCTAAAACTTCATCTTTAGATTCAAAATCTTTAGGATATACAGAAATCATAAAGGGTCTATCACTGGCACCAATATAGGCCATGAATTGTTCTTTCTCCATGTCGCTTTCAAAAGATTGTAAAGAAAGTACGTTGACTTCTGAGTCTCTTTGATCGATAGCTATTTTAGAATTCATTGCATTATCAACCATCATTTTAGACAACTGATCTGAATAGACAATACCAGTATCTAGCAATGCTATTTTAGCATCTTCTTTTTGTCTGATTACAGCACTTATTCTTAACTTAACACCATGTTCCGACATTTTATTCAGGTCTTTGTTAGGTAGGTAATTTCCAAAGTCACTCTTCTCATAGTAACCATCGTTTGGAATCCACATAACTTCAGTACCCACTAAGTCATCAAACTTAATTGTCTCCATATCTTCAATATCAAAGCCTAAGTTTTCTAATAAAGTCTGATCAATACGGTTTTGATGATCAACAACTAAAACAAGATCGTTCATATCTTCAGGAACATCACCTGCTAATAAATCGTAAGATTTTTCAAGGTAAGAATCTTGGTCAGGATTCAAATTAAGAGGAATCGTATTGATACCCTGACTCATACCCTCTTTCTTGATGGATACACTTTCATAAGTACCATCAACATCACGTATTAGATTTAAGTTGTAGAGGTATGTATAACCTATAGATGAGGCATATTGCGGATCCATCTTATCAACATAGTCAGTAAATTCTTTACTCAATATATTGTTGTGTAATAAACTCGTATCTGTTGGATTGTAAAGTGTTGCATAATCACTATCAACAAACTCTAATTTACCTAATGGTCCAGCATTACTTTGCTCCTGTAAGACTTCTGGATCAACCGTCATAGATTGATTTGAGATAATAATTGGAAACTCTGATAGAGCATCTTCTTGGAAATTATCGATTTGTCTTTGGAATCCTGTGGATAAACTTAATATGACAGCAATCCCAATAATCCCTATTGAAGATGCAAAAGAGGTTAGGAAAGTACGCCCCTTTTTCGTTGCAATGTTATTGAATGATAAGCGTAGTGCTGTGAAGAATGACATTGAGGTTTTCTTTAATGAGAAACGATCTTCTTTATCATCACTTTTGTAGGGGTTAGAATCAGCAATGATTTTACCATCCTTAAATTCTACAATACGGTTCGCATATTCATGAGCTAATTCAGGATTATGAGTAACCATGATAACTAACTTATCAGATGCCACTTCTTTGATTAGATCCATAATTTCAGTAGATGTCGTTGAATCAAGAGCTCCTGTAGGCTCATCACAAAGTAGTATTTCAGGATCATTAGCCAATGCTCTAGCAATTGCTACACGTTGTTGCTGTCCCCCTGATAGTTGATTGGGTTTCTTATGAAGGTGTTCCCTTAAACCAACACGTTCTAGAACACTCAATGCTCGCTCTTTCTTCTCACTGTTAGAAACACCTGACAGTGTCATACCTAACTCCACATTGGCCACAATGCTGAGGTGGTTGATCAGATTATAAGATTGAAATACAAACCCAATAGAATTATTACGATAAGCATCCCAATCAGACTCCTTAAAGTCCTTAGTGTGCTTTCCTTTGATGATAAGGTCACCTGAATCATATCGATCCAATCCACCAATGATGTTTAATGCAGTCGTTTTACCAGATCCTGAAGTACCTAGTATGGCTACAAATTCTCTTTCTCTAAACTCTAATGAGATATCATCTAAAGCAACAGTAACAATATCCCCCACTTCATATTTCTTTTTAATATTTTTAAGTTTTAACATAAGTACCTCCATTACATATATTATATATGGTCTTCTACAATGATAAACACTTAAGACCTTAGAGTCAATAAATTCACACCACTTACACTAATCTTTATCTACACCAAATCATAAAAAAGCCCTCTATGAACCGAACCCCAAATCTTAGACATAGATAAGGAGTTCGGTTTTATTATGGCAAAATTAACAAGAGAGCAAAAAATTGATATTTATAATAAAAGAAAAAATGGAGAGACACTAACAAACTTATCGTTGATTTACGGTGTCAACATTTCCAATATAAAATACTTATATAAATTAATATCTTTGCATGGTTTGGATGTCCTTCGTGACAATAAGAACAAGTCTTACTCACCAGAATTTAAAATTGGAGCTATAAATCGTGTGCTCATTAATTACGAATCTAGAACTGCAGTTGCTTTAGATCTCGGCCTTAGCGGTACTGGTATGCTCACTAATTGGATACGAAAATATGAGAATAACGGTTATAATATCATTGAGAAGAAAAGAGGAAGACCTCCGATGAGCAAAAATCTTAATAAAAATCGTAATAATAGTGTCAAGGATTTGAATCATGAAGATAGTATAAAAGAACTCAAAAGACGACTTGAGTATGTAGAGGCGGAGAACGAATACCTAAAAAAATTGAAGGTCATAGTGGACGAACGGGTGGAGAGAGAAAAGAAGAAAAAGCAAAAGTAATCTCCTCACTACGACCTAAATATCCCTTACATACACTATTGAAAATCTCAGGATTATCAAGGTCTACATACTACTTTTATGAATCTAAAGTAGACAAGGATTTAAAAAATGATTCTATAATGAATTTAATTATCGAAATATATTATGAAAACAAAGGTCGATATGGCTACAGAAGAATAACATTGGAGCTAAATAATAGAGGTCTTGAAATTAATCATAAGAAGGTTTTAAGGCTCATGAACAAAATGGGTTTACACTCTATAGTCAGAAGAAAACGAAAATACTCTTCATATAAGGGCACTGTTGGTAAGGTAGCTGATAACCTAATTGAAAGAAATTTTGAAGCTGAAAATCCAAACCAAAAATGGTTTACTGATGTCACTGAATTTAATTTAAGGGGTGAAAAATTATATCTATCACCTATTCTAGATGCGCATGCAAGGTACATAGTCTCTTATAATGTCTCTAGAAGCCCTAATTTAAATCAAATTAAAGATATGATGGATAAAGCCTTAACTTTTAATTCAGTGCCTAAAAACTTAATTATTCATTCTGATCAAGGCTGGCAGTATCAGCATAAATATTTCGTTGATACACTTACGACTTATGGAATATTCCAAAGTATGTCTCGAAAAGGTAACAGCATAGATAATGGATTAATGGAAAGTTTTTTCGGTATTATGAAATCTGAGATGTTTTATGGATATGAAAACAAATATAAAACCATCAACGATTTAAAACTGGCAATTGATGATTACATTGATTACTATAATAATAAACGTATTAAAAGCAAACTAAAAGGATTAACTCCTGTACAATACAGAAATCAATCCTTCATGTTTGCCGCTTAAATAAACCGTCCAAGATATTGGGGTCAGTTCACTAAAGGGCTTTAACTATATTTATTATAATAGTTGAATCATTCTTTGCCCACTCATAGAAATAAGATTTTTCTTCTGAAGTGTAGCAAGTTGGCGACTCAATGTTTCTTGAGCCATACCTAGTGATGATGCAAAATCTTTCTTCGATGTTTGTAACAAGACCAATCCATCTTCATCAGCTAATTGCTCCAGAGTCCTAAGAATTCTCTGTTGGGTTGGTAATGTTGAATTTAACATCACTTTGTTTTCAATTGACTCTAAACGTTGAGATAAAACTTTTATAATCTCAATTGCCAATTGTGGTGAATTTAAAAGTAACTCTCGAAAAGCTCTACCCGATATTTTACAGACATGTGAAGGTTTCATTGCACCTACAAATTCGTTAGCTTGACTGCCTTTAAACAAAGCATCTTCACCAATGAATTCACCCGGTCGTAAAACGCGTAAAATCTGGGCTTTACCATCTTTACTAAGATCATACACTTTAAGTGATCCCTTATGTAATATATACAAGTCAGTTACGGAATCACCACTTTGGTAGAGATCTTCATTTTTACCTAAGTCAATAGGCTGAATCAAGTCTGTTATTGCAACTAGGTCGTCCTCACTTAGGTTCTTAAAGATTGGAACCCCTAATAAACATGTGTTATAAACCTTCATACTATCCCCTTTATTTTTCGTGTAAATTCTCTTGTCTTTACTCCTTAAGAAAACTTGTAACTTCAAACCATTCAGATATACATGTTATATCACAGTAGTTTATTGTCAGTTTTCTAGATCTATATCATGTTTGATATGTCATAATCACAACCTTTAAGTTAGATTATTAGATTGGCTGAGACAGAGCCTCAAATGACCCGATAAAATAGAAATAGATGCTTTTAAGTCAGAATAATAAATGACTCTAAACCTCTAAATTTTATTTCAACATAGACAGTTCATGCAGTAAAACACTGAATAGGAACCGTTTTCATTTGGATTTCTTTACCACTTGGAACAATTATATCATAAACGTATCTTTTCTTTGGATATTTAACTGATATGTTTAATTCTCTTACTAAATAGTGACAATTCTAACCGAATTTTAACTTTAGATAGGTCTGACTTGATCGTAATTTATCCAATGGTCAAAAAAAGATCGATTTTATCCGATCTTTTTGCATACTTTTAAACTTTATTTTCTTTATATTATGAAAATAAAGCAATAATGTCACTTGTAGACATCTTTGTAATGGTTCCTTGATTGTTTTCAACGAAGGCATTGAAGAGATCTTGTTTTTGTTCTTGTAGCTTGATTATTTTCTCTTCGACAGAGTCTTTCATAATCAATTTAAATACTTGAA
>JBGXRX010000073.1:0-7627 GCA_041811795.1 Erysipelothrix sp.
ATAGTAAGTCTATTCGCAATTCCTATTGGAATTTTAGTCTCTAATATTGTTTAAAGATTCCAAAATACGCAACATATCATCTTCTGAAGTTACGACTTGATACTCAATTTCTGCTTGTGGTATATTTTCTTTTATTTTATCAACCACTTTTCCCAAATTATTGTAATTATCTATTTGAATAAGGGACTCTCCTGTCAGATAACCAATTCCACCGGCATGTAACTGCCTATATAAAATTTCAGTTCTTATCTCATCAGAAAACTTTTGAATTGTTGAATTCGTCAAAAATAGAAATCCACAGCCGTTTCCATTAGAACACTCGTAAGATGAATGAGTTCCTTTGTCAGTTATGCCAATAACTGAGAAAGTTCTAGACAGTGAATTACTCATTCCGTCCATTGATTTTATCACGATGTTAATACTGTCCCCAACTTTGAAGAAATCTTTCTTTTCGAAATTCAAAGTATTTTCGGGAATTATAATTTTGTAATCACCATTATTAATTTCATCTATAGTAAAGTTACGACCCGAAATCAATTTAACATCTGTAGACTGATTAAAATCGAAAAAACCGGGATTGTTTATACCAACAAATAGGGTAGGCTCCTGATCTGTACCCTCTGGTGCAGAAGCTATGTCTAATGTTGCAAAACTTGAAAAAAACGGTAAATATGAAAAACTAGAGTATTTAACATGATCATAATCATCTATTGATTCTAGTAAATTGACATACTCCTCTGTAGCAGTTTTTAAATCTTCCACATAAGACAAACCATAACCATTTACTGGGGATTTAACCGAGATATAGACTCCTACCGTTTCTTCGACATTTTCTTTGATTGATCCTATAGCATTTTTTATTTTAAAAGAACTTGATATTGTAACAATAACAAGTGTTATAGTAATCAGAAGCGTAATAAATTGAATTGGTTTTCTTCTCACTACCAATATAGCATTATTAGCAAGTTTCATTTGAATCCCCCATACTAGTCTTTTTACTAAAAATTTGTTGAGAATATTTCTTTACCTTTATAAATTAAAGCCTTTACCGTGAGTGGATTGGTAAAGGCTTATTAAATGCTTAAACTAGTTCATTATAAGAAACAGTTTTTATATAATTTGCTCCATAGTAAATATCATATTTACCTGTGACCCTAACTTTCATACTGCTAGAAACGTAAGTAGCATTGAAATCTCTTATATGTCTTACATTATATTGCTCATTAGGTAGGATAAGAATAACTTGTTCAACAGCGAGATCGTGAGAATCTAAAATCCAATTATTACCTGACTTTTTTAGATTATAACTTCCAATTATTCTAACACCTAAGTGCCCATCAACTTTATTTGGGTATGATGCGGATACTGCAGATATTTTATTTACCTCAACAGTATTTACAAATGTATAAGGTGAAATAGCTTCTTCTTCAGCAAGAATTGTGCTTAACGGCATGAATGTAAATAGAATACTGACAATCAAAATATATTTCAATTTTCGCATATATATTCTCCCTTTTTGAGTAAAATTCATAATCCACTCCTATGAATATATATATATATAATCGCTTGCAATATGTGTTTTGTCAAGTTAAGTTATCAATATATGTTAAATGTTAATATAAAAAAGAACACCCGAAGGTGTTCTGATTGAGTGCTTTAATTAGCTACGAACGATTTCTGAGAACATTGAGTCCTCTTCATCAACAGCATTACGCTCTTCACGTAATTCTTTAAGTTCAGCAGCAAGTGCTTTAACGCGTTCTGTAGATTCACGGTATAGGTGTGATCCAGTTCCTGCAGGAATTGGTTTACCAATAATAACGTTCTCTTTAAGACCACGTAGTGGATCAATCTTAGATTTGATTGCAGCTTCCGTAAGAACTTTTGTAGTTTCTTGGAATGATGCAGCAGATAAGAATGATTCTGTTTCAACAGATGCTTTAGAAATACCAAGCAGTACTGGTAAGTAACGTGCAGGGTTTTTCCCTTCCATCAGCGTTTCCATGTTAATGTCAGCCATTTGGTCAACAGTCATTTGAACCCCTGGTGAAATTCCTGTATCTTCACCGTTGATAACAATTACTTTACGTAACATTTGGTTAATCATAACCTCGATATGTTTATCTGAGATTTCAATACCACCTGATTGGTAAACTTTCTTAACTTCTTTAAGAATGTATTGTTGAACCGCAAGACGGCCAGCATATTCAAGAAGTTTCTTAGGATCTACTGATCCTTCAGTTAGTTTATCCCCAGCAACTACTTCAGAACCTACTGATAGGTAATTACGTAGTGGTTGGTGTGGTAGTGTTGTGTGTTCAACAGTTGTAGAGTCATTTGCTACCGAAATAACAAAGCCACCATAACCGTCTTCTGTATCACGAACATCAGTAATACGTCCATCAATTTCTGAAATTACAGCTGGTATTTTTGGAGTACGTGCTTCGAATAACTCCTCTACACGAGGTAGACCTTGAGTAATATCCTCACCACCCGCTACCGCAACCCCACCTGTATGGAATGTACGCATTGTAAGCTGAGTTCCAGGCTCCCCAATGGATTGAGCCGCAACGATACCAATCGCCTCACCTTGCTCCACTAATTGACCTGTTGCCATGTTTGAGCCATAACATTTTTGACATACGCCAAGTTTTGATTCACATGTAAATACTGAACGAATTCTTAATGATTTAATACCTGCATCAACAATACGTTTAGCAGTTAATTCATCAATGTATTCATCTTCTTCAATGATTACTTCTTTAGTCTTAGGATCAACAATCGTTTCCTTAATATAACGTCCTACAAGACGAGCGTGTAGCCCCTCTAGAACAGTATTGGATTTACGATCTACTAATTCTTCAACTAAGTAACCATTGTCAGAATAACAATCATGTTCAACAATTGTAACATCTTGAGCAACGTCGACTAGACGACGAGTTAGATATCCAGATTCAGCTGTCTTAAGAGCTGTATCCGTTAGTCCCTTACGCACACCGTGAGTTGAAACGAAGAATTCAGATACGTTTAGACCTTCACGGAATGATGAGTAAATTGGAACCTCAATAATTGATGATTGGTAACCATGTTTTGATTTAGACTGAGTTGGTTTACCCATCAATCCACGCATACCAGCAAGCTGAGTAAAGTTAGAAACGTTACCACGAGCTCCTGATGTCGCCATCATGTTGATTGGGTTTTGTCTTGGAAGATTTTCCATTAACTCAGCACCAACAACGTTTTTAATGCCTTCCCAAAGTGACATTAATTTACTTTCCCACTCTTGAGCAGTTAAGCGTCCTCGTTTGAAGAGAACCATTAATTCAGCAGCTTTGATCTTACCTTCTTCAACATATTTTTCCTTATTAGGAGCAACGTTGATGTCAGTTAGCGACACTGTAATACCAGCAATAGTAGAATACTCAAATCCTAAGTCTTTGATGTTATCTAAGATTTCTGATGTTTTATCAAGTGAGTAATGATCAAAGATTTCCTTGATGATTAACTCTAACTCTTTTTTCTTAAAGTCATTGTTTAATGGCATTGCATTAACAATTTCTTTAATGTCACTTCCCATTGCGACAAAGAATTTGTCAGGTGTTCCACGGAAGTTATCAGCTGAAACTTCGTTTAAGTAAGGGAAGTCTTTAGGGAACATATCGTTGAAGATAAGTTTTCCTAATGTTGTAATAATATATTTTTGTGATTGGCTTTGAGTTAAGTTTGTTTTACCTAATGATGCAGCTCGTACTAAGATACGTGTGTGCAGGTGAATCAAGTGGTTCTCATAAGCAATGTTAGCTTCGTTGATATTACGGAATGCTTTACCTTGGTTATCACCGTACATGCGCCATTTAGCCGCCTCTAGGTCATCCCCTAATTTAGCAAAGTAATCTGCTTTTTTATGGAATTCAGCAGGTGTTTGTTCCATGTTCAAGTAGAAGTTTCCTAAAACCATATCCTGTGATGGTGTAACAATAGGTTTACCATCTTTAGGTCCAAGAATGTTTCTTGATCCTAACATCAATAGTTCAGCTTCAGCTTGAGCTAATTCTGATAATGGAACGTGAACCGCCATCTGGTCACCATCAAAGTCCGCGTTAAAAGCAGGAGTTACAAGAGGGTGAAGACGAATTGCACGACCTTCAATCATTTTAGGTTTGAAAGCTTGGATCCCTAAACGGTGAAGTGTAGGTGCCCTGTTAAGTAGAACTGGGTGGTGTTCGATAACATCTTCAACAACATCCCAAATACGAGGATCTTGACGTTCAATCAGCTTTTCAGCTGCTTTAGCGTTATTCGCAATTCCACGTACTTTCATTTCATTAACAACAAATGGTTTGAATAGTTGAATTGCCATCTCACGAGGAATTCCACATTCATACATTTTTAAATCTGGACCAACAGCAATAACTGAACGACCAGAGAAGTCAACACGCTTACCAAGTAAGTTAGCACGGAAACGTCCTTGCTTACCTTTAAGTGAGTGTGACAATGATTTTAGTGGACGTCCACCAGCACCTGTAACAGGTTTTGAACGACGACCATTATCAATTAGAGCATCAACTGATTCTTGTAACATACGTTTTTCGTTTTGTACAATAACAGCTGGTGTTCCCATGTCTAATAGACGTCTTAGACGGTTATTACGTGTAATAACACGACGGTAGAGGTCGTTTGAATCGGATGCTGCAAAGCGTCCACCATCCAGTTGTAACATTGGACGTAGATCTGGTGGTATTACCGGTAATTGAGTCAGTACCATCCATGCTGGGTGGTTATCTGAGTTTATAAAAGATTCAATCGTTTCTAATCGACGAATCAATTTCTTACGTTTATCACCTTTTGCAGTCTCTAATTCTTCTAATACGAGAGCGTGATCTTCAGGAAGATCAACTTTTTCTAATAATGTTTTGATTGCTTCGGCTCCTGCTTGAGCAACAAAACCATTGTATCCATATTCATTAGTGTAATCACGGTATTCGCGATCATCTAATATTTGTTTGTATTGTAAGTTTGTATCTTTAGGATCTGTAACAACCCATTTAACAAAGTATACAACTTCTTCCAATATCTTAGGTGTGATATTAAGAAGTAAACTCATGCGTGATGGAATTCCTCTTAAATACCAGATATGAGCAACTGGTGCAGAAAGTTCAATATGTCCCATACGTTCACGACGTACTTCAGACTTCGTCACTTCTACTCCACAGCGATCACATATAACCCCACGGTAACGTACTTTCTTGTACTTACCACAGTAGCATTCCCAATCCTTGGTCGGTCCAAAAATCTTCTCACAAAACAAACCATCGCGTTCAGGTTTTTGTGAACGGTAGTTGATTGTTTCAGGTTTTTTAACTTCTCCATGAGACCATTCTAAAATGCGCTCTGGAGAAGCTAGACCTAACTGGATTGCGTCAAAGTTATTAATACTCATAAAACGACACCCTCCTTATTCTGCTTTTACTTCTATTTCAGTTTCTGTAAAGTCATCATCCACTGGATTAACATCCGCTTCATCGACTACAATTTCTTCTTTAACATCAGCGATGTCATTGTCAACAGGTGTAACTGCTTCTACAACTTCCATGATTTCTGATCTTTTTTCATCCAAGAACTTAACATCTAATGCTAGTGCCTGAAGTTCATGTTTCAATACGCGGAATGATTCTGGAATTCCAGGTTCTGGAATGTCCGTTCCATTTTGGATAGCAGCGTAAGTGCGTGTACGTCCGTTAACATCATCAGACTTGATTGTCAGGATTTCTTGAAGTGTATGTGCCGCTCCATAAGCATAGAGTGCCCAAACCTCCATCTCTCCAAATCGCTGTCCACCATTTTGTGCTTTACCACCTAATGGTTGTTGTGTAACGAGTGAGTAAGGACCAGTTGCACGTGCATGCAGCTTGTCATCAATCATATGAGATAGTTTCAGTAAGTACATCACCCCAACTGCAATACGCTCATCATAACGCTCACCTGTTTGTCCATCATAGAGAACCATCTTACCATCAGCAGCAATGCCACCTTCTTCCATAATGTGGAATAATTCGTCAGTATCAATACCATCGAATACAGATGTAGCAAATTTAACGCCTAGGTTTTTGGCTGCAATACCCAAGTGAATCTCAAGTACTTGCCCAATGTTCATACGGCTTGGAACCCCTAGTGGGTTAAGCATAATGTCAATTGGTGTTCCATCTTCCATGTAAGGCATATCCTCAACAGGTAGAATCTTAGAAATAACCCCTTTGTTACCGTGACGTCCAGCCATCTTATCCCCTTCAGAAATCTTACGTTTCTGAACGATATAAACTTTAACTGACTCACTTACTCCAGGTGATAATTCATGTCCATCTTCACGACGGAAAATACGAATGTCTTGTACAATTCCTGAACCACCATGTGGTACCTTCAATGAGTTGTCACGAACTTCTCGTGATTTCTCTCCGAAGATTGCAAGTAGTAGACGCTCCTCTGGTGGAATTTCGGATTGACCCTTAGGTGTTACCTTACCAACCAGAATGTCACCCTCTTTAACTTCAGCACCAATCATAACGATTCCACGTGCATCTAGATGACGTGATGATACTTCAGATACGTTAGGAATATCACGTGTGATTTCCTCAGGTCCAAGCTTAGTCTCTCTTACTTCAAGAGTATATTCTTCAATATGGATTGATGTATAAATATCATCTTTTACAAGGCGCTCACTCATGATGATCGCATCCTCATAGTTATATCCATGCCATGTCATAAACCCAACAGTAATGTTTTGTCCAAGTGCTAACTCACCATTGTCCATTGAAGGTCCATCTGCAAGCATATCTCCTGCAAAGATTTTTTCTCCAACTTTAACAAGTGGTTTATGGTTAATGCATGTTCCTTGGTTTGATCGACGGAATTTTTGGAAAGTATAGACTCTTTCTTTCCCATTAGCATTGTTAACAATAACTTGATTTGCATCAACATATTTAACAATCCCATCAGCATCTGCAACAACTGCAGAACCAGAGTCTTTAGCAATACGGTGTTCAATACCTGTTCCAACATAAGGTGAATCAGGGATTAGTAATGGTACAGCTTGACGTTGCATGTTCGCACCCATAAGTGCACGAGAAGCATCATCGTTCTCAAGGAACGGGATCGCTGCTGTAGCAACAGAAACAATTTGTTGTGGTGAAACGTCAATTAACTCAACAGTGTCACGAGCTGCAAGAATGTTTTCCCCTTGGTAACGAACAACAACTTGTTCATTTCCTAGACGATCTCCTGTAACCTCGTTAGCCTGAGCAATAACGTATTCCATTTCCTCGTCAGCTGATAGATAAATAATCTCTTCAGTAACAAGGCCACCTTCTTTAACGATACGGTATGGTGTTTGAATGAATCCGTAAGGATCAATACGACCATATGATGTAAGGTTGTTGATCAGTCCGATGTTCGGACCCTCTGGTGTTTCAATTGGACAAATACGTCCGTAGTGTGATGTATGAACATCTCGAACTTCAAACCCAGCACGATCACGTGTAAGACCACCAGGCCCTAGCGCTGAGATACGACGTTTGTTCGTTAATTCAGCAAGTGGGTTCATTTGGTCCATGAACTGTGATAGTTGTGAAGA
>JBGXRX010000074.1:0-4511 GCA_041811795.1 Erysipelothrix sp.
AATTACAATTGAATATGGTTCTTTAGAAACATCTCCTGCTTTAAAGTATCCCTTTTCATTCCATTTTTGATATTTGTCCGATTCAACTTTTAGATGATCGTACTTAGCTTGTAATTCTTTAGTCATTTTTGTGATCCTCTTTTCTCATTTCATAAGTCATTGCATCTACAACCCCAAGACCTGCTTGAGCGCCATCTTTAACAACTCCTAATTGCTTAAATCCTAATTTCAGGGCAACTTTACCTGACCCAACATTATCAACAACATGTTTTAACTTCATAATTTCAACATCAAAGTTCTCAAAAGCATAATCTAAAACTGCCTTAGCAACCTCAGTCATGACCCCTTGTCCCCAGTATTCTTTATTGATGATGTATCCAAATTCCCAAACACCCTCACCTTCTAAAGGCCAAAAGTCACATGTACCAATCATACGATCTGCCTTTTTATCAACAATCGCAAATGATTCTGGTTTGCCCTCTTGTGGTTTATTGATAAAGAATCGTTTGATCGTATCAATGGTTTCATCTAAATCTTTATGGGGTAAAAATGTTGTGTATTGAACTGTTTCTGCATCACTTGCATAAACAAACATGTCTTTAGCATCTTCAACTGTGACTGCTCTTAAATTAAATCTCTCTGTTTCAATTGGTCTGACTTTAAATTTTTCCATGTTTCTCTCCTTGTAAAATAAAAAAACGCCCTAGAAAGGACGAATGATCGTGGTACCACCTTAGTTTGTAAGTTTCCTTACCTCAAAGTCTATAACGCGACCAACGTAACTTTCTACTAGCTTCAAAAGTTAATCTCATAAGCGACTTCATTCATCATCTCTACTGTTTCACACCAAACAACAGCTCTCTTTAAAAGATTCATTGAATTACTACTCTTAATCTTTGATTTCTACACCTATTATACCATTCAGAAGATGTGTGTCAATCAATCATATTCCGCTTTGGTCATTTTCTACTATATCTTATTTCACAGGACTTATTCTCTTGAATTATGAGTCTTTAATCAAGTCCCAAAGCCTTTTGTCGACGCTCTATAAGATCTCTCTTCAATTTAATGACAGATGGAATTATAAGAAAAGCAGCTAACAGGATTAGAAGGGTCCCTTCAACATGCATACCTACTATTACAAGAAAGATTCCCACTATCAATATTGATACTAAAAGCACTGCATAAAGAAATAGAAAGATAAGAGCTATAGCGACCTTAAACTTTGAATGCTTCTTATGATCTAAGACTGCTTCATAGGCACCACTAAAGAACAACTCACCAAAAAACTCTAGAACAACTTCAACTAAAAATTCAGTAAAAAGACTCATAATATTTCCTCCTGCTATTCATTTTAGCGTAATTGTCTGTGATTTCTAAGGTCACTAATAATCTTAATTGGTGGAATATTCAATAATAAAAGCGATAATAATATTAAGGCAATACCGATATTATTGTGATTGGAAACCAATACGACACCAATAATTAATATTACAATCAATATAAATGCTACTGCCATAAGAATACTAAATGCGAAAATAATTTTAGGTAAAGATTTCTTATCATCTTGACAAGCAGACTTTAATCCCCCATTTAGAACTGCATCGATACCATCAAGAATTGTTTCCGATATCATATCAAGTAATGATCTCGTATTTACACTCCTTATATCGTGCCACTTTGTCTTACAAGTTTAATATCTAAATAGGTCGAGGTAATAATGGCCACTAGTAATAGTAATCCTGTTATCATTATAGCATAACTAGGCTTTTCACCCGATAGCGCCATAGTAATCCAGGCACTATAACTACTAGAAAAATACCTAAGTAAATCAGCATGCATAATCAACCTACAATGACTCTTAGAGTTAAGGGTCGTGATGACCTTAGTGAAAACGCTGAACCTTCCAATAAAAAGAAAACAAGAAATTCCATCATTACTCCAGGTAGGGTCATAAGATTATCCCCATTTATCGTATCCATATTTATATTATGACATATAATCTATAGTTTCATAACTAGCATCTAGAGCAATATTACAATTCTATTTGATCTCCAGTTTTTAATGCAAGAAGTCGATTATCCAACCACATTGATAGAAAAGCAAATGCTTTTTTACCTGTCGTTGATAGTGAGTAATAAGTCCCTACAGACTGACTAATCATAGACTGAGCCATTTGCTCTATCTGATAGATCGATGGTCTTTTAGCTTGAGAATAGATTGATCGTCTCATTTCAAATCCAGCAACGAAACCATGAATTGGCATCTTATAGATAGAATCAACATAGTTAACAACATTAAGTATTCCAACACGAGGACTCCCAGCAAAAACATTGAGCTTATTCCACTCTTTAACTGCTAAAATAATCTCATCATCATAATTATCATTTCTTGATTCTGAGCCAACTCTATATTGTTTAGAGGCAACATTACCATCAACATTTTCAGTAATATTCTTTGCCATCAAAACTGTAATATTAGTATCAACAACATAATCTTCTTCAATATATTTAACTTTATCTTCTAGGTTTTTAACAATTGAGGCATCCAATCCAACTTGTTTCTTGATTAAACCCATTGTTCTGGTTCTAGGTTTAAAACAGTCTTTAGCAAGGATGACTTCCTTTAAAGCATCTGTGTTCTTAAGGTAGGATAACCCTCCCCCAAGTGTATTTAAACCCCCTGTAATCACTACAGTATCAACAAGTGATAAATCAACACCTAAACTTTCAGCATTACGAAATGCTGCATCATCACTACCCAGATTGACTAATATCTTACGATCTTCTACTTCAAGATAAAGACTTGAACCCGATTGACCCTTTAAACCATGGCCCCTACTTTGATCACTTAATACAATACACTTCATACTATTCTTCATCTCCTAAATCTAATACCAATTCAACATCATAAACCTTACCAACACGCATTACCATATTAACTAAAATTCTGAGAAGCATTAACAACCACGTAAATGCTAATACAAAAGCAAAGAGTTCAAAAGCTGTTAGTGATAAGTAATTCACTCCTTGGAATAAGAATACACAAACCAATAGAGCTGCCCCTACACCATATGAGAACTTCAAGAATGATTTACCCACTTCTGGTAACAACCATCTTAAAGTGATGATCATTAGAATAAAAAGATAAACTAAGTATCCAGCTGTTCGATTGTGCATGGTTTGATTGAACTTACTTTCATTATACGGGAAGAATCCTACTCCGCCCAAACAAATAGCCGTTGCAATCAAGATGTATTTAAAAACCACTAGCCTCTTAGTTGAACCCAATAAATCATAAAGTAAAACAAATATATAATCAATTAGAGCAATCATTAAGAATGCTGATAGCAGTAATGTTAGGTTAAACTGCCATGCATTAGAAGCTTCAGGTGTGCCTAGAAAACTTAAGTTATATAGCCACCATTGTTGGTCTTTATTAGTAATCATTGCTAACACAACCCCACCTAATATTATAGCAATCAGTGATTTAATCATTGTTGATGGTGTTAGGGTCTGTGCCACATGAATCATTAAAAGGTTAATAACAGCGACAAACAAGCTACCAATTAAGGTTGATGTATAAATATCAAATGAAGCTCCTACAAAGAGTTCTCCAACGATTCTAAATACCATCAATAAACCTAGTACCATGATAATCATAAAGGATAGAAATACCGTTGGAAAGTTTCTCCAATAGATACCTCGATAAAGACCATCATGACTTGTTCTCTTGTTCTTAATAAAGAAATAAGTAAAGTTAATCATCGCACCAATACCACCTACCAGTATGACAATGGTAGCAATAGACAGAGGTCCAGTTAGTGGTATTTGTCTATAATCCTTAAAGACTAGGAAAAAGGTCACCAATGAGATCAGGACAACACTCCCCAGTGCCTTCCAAGGAAGATGAATTCTCGAACTATTGACAGGCGCTAATAAAGCTCCATCTTCTTCAACACGAATAATTAATTTCGAATCTTTATTCAAGTTCATATCTTCAACCAATTCTTTTGGTATTTTAATGAAACTTTTGTTTGTATTCATCTTAATCCTCCTTGTTTATTACTTCTTATCGAATACTAGAATATCTTAAATCCTGACTCATCACTTTAGACAAACACTCTAATTAACAAGATTTTTACCCCAAGTGTGAAAGAAGAAACGCTAATCGCGTTTCTTACTTTTCTTTATCTTAATAATTTCTGGCATTACATATTCATATACAGCTCTTAGGTTATGTATTTCCTCACCTGTAGACTGCGTTACTACGGGCGGCGTTTGAAAGAACTTACTCAATAAAGAACCATCTAGTAGTAGTAATTCTTCATCCTGAATAGCGATATCCCATCCAACATAGCGAACACTTGGAATCACATCAGCACAAGCTAGTGCAAATTCTAAAACATCATCGAAAAATGGTATTTTAAACCCTACCAATGGCTCATTGGTAGATGGATGACTTTCATAAACTGCTCCCTTTTTATTAACAAAGGGTCTTACAATAAGACC
>JBGXRX010000075.1:0-6008 GCA_041811795.1 Erysipelothrix sp.
ATTAAACAGTAGTGACTTAGGAAGGGGTTTTGTAATGGGTAAATATTTTGGAACGGATGGTATTAGAGGAGAAGCCAATAAGACACTAACACTGGATATTGCGCTTAAAGTGGGTCAGTACTTAGGATCCCAATATAAAGGTAAAAAACTATTAGTAGGACAAGATACACGCCTATCAGGAAATATGTTTGCATCGGCCATTGCTTCAGGTGCAAGCTCAATGGGAGCACATGTTTACATGTTGGGTGTATGTTCTACGCCAGCTGTTTCTTATTTGGTGGTTGAAAAAGAGTTTGCGGGAGCTGTTATGATTTCTGCGAGTCATAACCCTTATCAAGATAATGGTTTAAAATGTTTTGCGGCCAGTGGTATGAAAATATCAGATGACATGCAAGATGATATTGAAGCCTTTATCGATGGTGAAATTGAGTTAGAATTCGCGGATAGTGAATCTATTGGTAGAATTAATGATTATGCTCATGGTATGGAAAATTACATATCATTTATCGAGTCAGTTGTTCAAACACCACTAAAGGGATTAAAGATCGTACTCGATAACGCTAATGGTTCAGCAGTTTCAAGTTCTCAAAAAGCATTTGAGGATTTAGGTGCACAAGTTCATGTTATGCACTCAGAACCTAATGGTGTTAACATCAACTATCATTGTGGATCAACACATCCAGAGTCATTAATGGAAAAAGTTAAAGAACTAAAATATGATATGGGATTTGCTTTTGATGGTGATGCGGATCGCTGTCTAGCAGTTGACCATGAAGGTAATCTTGTAGATGGAGATGCAATTCTTTACATCTTAGCTCAAGATTTAGAAGCCAGAGGGCTTCTTAACCAATCAACAATCGTATCTACAGTTATGGCTAATATTGGTTTTATTAAAGCAGCTAAAGCTAAAGGCTTTAATGTTGTTCAAACTGATGTTGGTGATAAACACGTATTTGCTGAAATGGTTGAAAAAGATTACGCATTGGGTGGAGAGCAATCAGGACACATAATCGTTAAACGTTATATGAATACAGGTGATGGTGTACTTACGGCTCTTATGATTGCGGAGATTGTTGCTAAAGCAAACGATTCATTACAATCATTATTAGATGGTATGCTTATTTTCCCTCAGGTTTTACATAACATGAGTGTTGAAGATAAACACCTTATAATGGGTCATGAATCTGTATTAGAGGCAGAGAGAAATATTAATGAAGCACTTGAAGGTGACGGAAGAATCTTAATTAGAGCTTCTGGAACTGAAAATTTAATCCGTATTATGGTTGAAGCACAAACACATGAATTGTGTGAAGGGCATATCAGTGATATGATTAAGGTAATCAGAAACATAGGATAATAGGTGATATTATGAAATATGTTATTAATATTGTAGAGGATGAAAAAGACCTCAACGAATTAGTTAAAAGCTACTTAGAAAAGGCGGAGTATGAAGTAAGATCTTATTTTACTTATGACGAAGCCAATTCTCATGTTCAAGATGATGATGTTCATCTATGGATACTAGACATAATGTTAGATAATAAATCGGGGTTTGATTTGATTGAGCGTATTAAGGCTCACTCACCACTAACTCCAGTTATCTTTATGTCAGCTCGTGATCAAGAGTTTGATCGTATTATTGGCTTAGAAAAAGGATCTGATGACTACATCACAAAACCATTCTCACCTAAAGAACTTGTACTGCGCGTAAACAACATCATCAAAAGAGTTTACTCACAGGATGTACAAACAGAAGTTGATGGTTATACCATTGATGAGAAACAACGTAAAGCACTTAAAGATGGTGAAGAGTTAGAACTTACTACAAAAGAGTTTGACCTCCTCATGATGTTTATTAAAAATAGATCCGTTGCCTTTACCCGTGAGCAGATTTTAGTTCATGTCTGGGAAACAAACTATTTTGGATCGGATCGTGTTGTCGATGATACACTGCGCCGTTTACGTAAGAAAATGCCAGGACTTAACATACAAACCATTTATGGCTTTGGGTATCGCCTGGGCTAATGAAAAAAGTAGCTAACTTTATTAGAAAGTTGAGTATTACACAACAACTCTTAGGTATTGTTGTTTTTACTACGGCTTTCTTTTTAATATTCTTCTTTGGAATCATATCTAGTAATATCAATCACTTTGTTGATATTCAAATGTATGATGTTATTCATCGATCACAAGAGAATATTATTTATGACTACCAAATCGATATTCGACCAGAACATCTTTTTGGTCCCTATGATAAGGATATGTCACATATCATTTATCGCGAGGGTAGATTTTATATTTCTTCAAGTTTAACTAATGTGGACAATGAACTTGTAGAATTTCTTGATGCTAATGTTGAACGATTGGCTTCTATGACTCAAAATGATTTTTATTATAAGAAAACTTCATTGTATACTGTTACGGCTATTAATGAAAAAGATGTTTTGGTAACCATTATGTCCCAGCAATATCAAAATGAGTTTAAGAGTCTACTGCTCAATAACATCATCAATATGATGATGGTTATTATGGTTGTTGTTTTCTCATTATTACTCATATGGGTACTCTATATTATTCATCCTCTAAACCTTATTAAGGAATATATTAACAGGATTAGAAGGAATGAAAATGTCACGCTTAGAGTTGATCGTGATGATGAAATTGGTGCGCTTGCCAGGGTTCTGGTTGAGATGCATGATGAATTAAAGCGACAAGAAAAACTAAAAGAAGAAATGATTCAAAATATTTCCCATGATTTAAAAACTCCTATTGCGACAATCAAGTCTTATGGTGAAAGTATTAAAGATGGTATCTACCCTTATGAAACATTAGAAAAATCAGTTGATGTTATTATTGAACATGCGGAACGACTTGAAAAGAAAGTCTTTAACTTGTTGATGTTAAACCGTATGGATTACATGACCAATGAACTTCAAGACATTGAACAAGAGTTCCAGTTAGCTCCAGTTATTGAACATGTTATTGTTTCAACAAATCAGTTCAGACCGGAAATCAACTTCACACTCAACGCTAAAGAATCTTCAACTTTTAATGGTTCAGAAGAACCATGGCGTGTTGTTATAGAAAATCTTTTAGATAATGCATTAAGATATGCTAAAAGTGAAATCATCATTAATGTTAAAGATGGGTATTGTAGTGTTTATAATGATGGTAGTTCCATTGATCAAGAAAAAGCTTCAGGACTATTCAAAGCCTATGAAATGGGTGAGGGTGGTCAGTTTGGATTGGGTCTTGCTATAGTCAATCGTGTTACCAGTAATTATGGTTATCATGTTGATGTTCATAATATTAGAGATGGCGTTGAATTTGTCATCAGAAAGGGTGTAAAACATGAGTAATGAAAAACGAATGGCAGTATTAATTGACAGTGATAATGTTCCCTATTCAAATATAGGGGGAGTTTTAAATGAGCTGACTCGTTATGGAACACCTACTATCAAAAGAATTTACGGTGACTGGACTCGTCAAAGTGCATCTGGTTGGAAAATCCGATTACTAGATCATGCCATCACACCGATTCAACAATATTCTTATACACAAGGTAAGAACTCAACAGACTCTGCCTTGATTATTGATGCAATGGATTTACTTTATGAAGGAACCGCAGATATTTTTTGTATCGTTTCTTCAGACTCGGATTTTACTCGATTAGCAGTTCGTCTACGTGAAGCTGGTAAATATGTTATTGGTATTGGCGAGAGAAAGACTCCTAGTCCTTTCATCGCATCTTGTGATAAATTCATCTATTTAGATATCATTGAACCCTTGGATTCTGGTGTTAAACCTGTTAAGGTTAGAGTTTCTAATGAGTCTAAAGATATTCTTATCCAACTGCTTAAAACAAGTGTTCTTGATTTGGCGGACGATAATGGATATGTATTCATGGGTGATCTTGGAAACTTAATTATGAAAAAACAACCAGATTTCGATCCTCGTAACTATGGATTCTTCCAATTGACACCTCTTATTAAATCTCTGGATTTATTTGAGATTGAGGAGAGAAGGATACCCAACTCCAACGTAAAACACGTTTATGTTAGGAATCGTCAATAATGAATAATAAGCAATTAGTTTTGGTGAGTCAATCACCACAAAGATATCAACTATTACAACATGTCAATCCGAATTTTATGATGACACTTCCAATAGGGGAAGAAGTCTACCATGAACATCTGAGTTATACTGATCAAATTGAATCGATTGCTCAGCAAAAAGCACACTCTGTGTTCAAACAATATCCTGATTGTATTCTAATCGCTGCCGATACAGTTATCGTGTGCGATAATACAATACTAGGAAAACCTAAAGATTCTGATGATGCATTTAAGATGTTACAGCGTCTATCCGGTAGAAGTCATGAAGTAATTACTGGTGTATGCATTTTATCATCGCTCCGTGAGGAAGTTTTCTCTTGTACTACAAAGGTGACTTTTCATACTATGAGTGATGAGGAGATTCGAAAATATGTTGAAACAGGAGAACCTATGGACCGCTCTGGATCCTATGCTATTCAGGGTGGCGCCTCTATTTTTGTTGAAAAGATAGAGGGTGATATTAATTCAGTCATCGGACTTCCTGTCAGAACAATCTATTCAAGACTAAGAGATCTAAATTTCTAAGAATGTCTTTAACATTATTAAAGTTGACTTTAATAATGTTAAAGACATTCTTTTTTTTGATAGAAGAGGTGTTGTAATGATAGATAAGATCCCAGGCTGGATGATAGGTTTAGAGGAAGAGGATGTGGTTTTTATTAAAAACTTCCTTTTATCATCTGGCTCTCTAAAAAAGTTAGCTGCACATTATGGTGTAACTTACCCTACCGTTAGATTACGTTTCGATCGACTCATTGATAAAATCGAAATTACTGATGATCATATCGATGCACCTTACAAAGCTATGGTGAAACGAATGGTTATTGATAAAAAAATTAGTTTCGAAGCAGCTAAGCAATTGATACAAGAGCATCGAAAGGAAAATAAGTTATGATCAAAGGATTGTTACTATTAATGCATTATTACTTGTGTAGGAAAGACGAGACAGTCTTCAGAGTGATTGTACCTATAGTTTTGGGATTGTTACTACTATTTGATAATTTGTCGTTCGTTAATGTAATGTTCCAGGATTCATTTGAAAGTAATTTGTTTCCGACAATTGTAGATGTGGATGATGGTAACCATTTCGACTTCTTTCTGTTAAATATGGTTGCACCCATAATAGATTCATTTATAAATGGAAGTTTCTTTTTTGCAAGTATAGTAATGGCTGGTTTTATCAAACCAAAAAACTATCAGCAGGTTACTCCATTTGATAATTATAAAGATAACAGTGGTTTCCATTCGCAAGATACTACATCTAGTAATGAAAAAGTAAACGAAGATCAACCCAATGAATTATAATTTTCGGGACTTTTTTGAGATTATTTAAACCACTATTATTAGGACTAACAGATCATAATTGAGAACGAACAAAGTGAGAAAAGTTTTATGATGATCATTTTCGGTATTCCAGGAGTCTTGCAATACAACATTTGCAAAACATATAAGGGTTGGTTAAGATATCTAATTCCAGGTATGCTTACTTTATTTGTTTGTGTTCCTTTATTCTCTTATTTAACTGCTCCTGCTAAGATTGTTATTTCGGACCCTGATGATTTTTCATCGATACCAAGTATATTTAGTGGTTCTCCGTCGAAGGTCTTAATTGCAATTGCTTTATTCAATTTTGCTTTAAGGGCTCAAATACCAACCTTAATATTTTTCTTGATGGCGTTTGTTATCAAACAAGAATAGTCATTTGATGAATTGGTAAAAGTATCTACAGAAGTTGAATCTATAAATGTTCACGACCTTTAAAAATCTTCATTATTGAAATCGATAATTAGTTCATTTACAATTTGGTCATAGTATTCTATGTGCCTTAGATAGGGGTTGCAATCAGCCATGAAATTGAGTATTATATTAAGGCAATGCCATCATAGTTCAGTG
>JBGXRX010000076.1:0-2917 GCA_041811795.1 Erysipelothrix sp.
ATACTGAAAATAAAATAGGGAGGAGCTATTACTGATGTTTTTTAGGAAACAAATCTATGTATCACAAAGTTTAGAAGATTTTTATAAAGCTCGAGAACTATTAATTAAAAATAATATACCCATAACAACAGAAGTATCTGATAGGACCAACCCTTTATCACCATTATGGAGTATCTTTACTAATAGTAAAAGAAACAGAAGTGGAATGATGTTTGTAAATAAAAAAGTTCAAATTTCTTATTATATTTTTGTTAAAAAGGACAATTTTGATTTAGCTACACAGATCATTAACTCTCGATAAGATCAGGTTTAATGATCTGTGTTTTTTAATGTTTACTTAGAGGTATAAGATTTCATGGCGATTCCATAATAAAAGATATTACGACGATTATAGTCAATGTTGAATTTCTTTGCAATCAGCATATGTGATTGAAGGTTGATTTGGCAACCTCCCATGTGTTTCTTCCAGAAAGGATTCAGGAAATTAAAGAACTTGCTGATGGTTTTTGATTGAGCTTGTTGATGTTCTAAAAAGTAATAACCTCCATCAGGTTTTAATACACGGTATATTTCAGCAATAACATGTTCTGGATTAGGAATCGTACAAAGCCCCAATGTCAGTACAACACTATCAAAACTCTCATCAGGAAAGGGAAGTGTTTCAGCACTTAGGATGTGGTATTGAACAGATGGAAAAGGAGACATGGTTTCTGAGATGTCTAGAGCATGAATTTCACTTATCTGATCCATATTGTAATAAGGCATATTGACGCCTGTACCAAATGCAATTTCCAAAATTTTACCTTGTGCTTGGCTGATGATATCTTTACGTATATTAGCCAGTAAGGCCTTTTCCAGTGGAAACATTAGAAAATCGTAGGAGTTGAGTTTCTTCATGGTGTACCTGCTTTCTAAACTCTATTAAAACATAGATAGTCTTTAAAATACAATTCTAATCCTACATTAAATAATGATAAATGAGCATGGTGTAATAATAGGAGTCTTGAATCCCATCAAGATCATCTATAAAGTCACTTAGATAAGGCTTATTACAAGCAATGATACTTGTAGTTAGACCATAAATTTGATATGATAAGACAGTAAAATCGATGAAAAGACAGAGTAGTAATGAGACCTTTATGTACAGAAATATTGTTGGGATGAGAAACAATACTTAAAGACATTATGAATTCACCTTGGAGAGAAGTTAATCACTTCCGTGTAGTTGCGTTATAAACTAATTAAGGTGTATACAGTCAAGTATAAATCAGGATGGTACCGCGCAAGACGTTCCTGGATGTCTTGTTTTTTTTACGTTCAAGAAGGAGAAAACTATGAATTTAGAGACTATTGTTGAAAAAGGCTTAGAAGCTTTAAATAATGCAAGTAATCTGGATGCACTAGAGGCAGTTCGTATTGCTTATTTAAGTAAAAAAGGTCAACTTACAAGTGCTATGTCACTGATGAAAGACTTACCCAATGAGGAAAAACCTTTATTTGGTAAGCGTGTAAATGAGGCTAAATCAGCTTTAGAAGCTGCATTTAATAAAAAAATTGAATCATTGAGAGCTGAAAAGTTACTACAAACGATGAAAGAGGAAGCGATTGATGTAACACTACCAGGTGTTAACTTACGATCAGGTTCACAAAACCCACTCATCATGATTCAAAGAGAAATGGAAGATTTATTCCGTGAAATGGGTTATAAGGTTGTTGAAGGGGATGAAGTTGCACTGGATTTATACAACTTCGAACGTGCTAACATTCCTCAAAATCACCCTGCACGTGAGATGCAAGACACATTCTACATTGATGAAGAACGTCTTTTAAGAACTCATACTACTGCTATTCAGACTAAAACACTAGAAGCATATGCACCACAAATTCCAATTAAGGTTATTTGTCCAGGTAAGGTTTACCGTCGTGATGATGATGATGCAACGCATTCACATCAATTCGTTCAAATGGAAGGTTTAGTTGTTGCTCATGGCATCACTTTATCAGACTTAAAAGGAACGTTATCACTATTTGCAAAACGTATGTTTGGAGATAAACGTGAGATTCGTTTCAGACCATCTTACTTCCAATTTACAGAACCATCAGTAGAAATCGATGTTTCATGCCATGTTTGTGATGGTAAGGGATGTTCAATCTGTAAAGATACAGGTTGGATTGAAATTCTTGGTGGTGGAATGGTTCATCCTCAAGTACTTAAAGCAGCAGGTTATGAGGATGAAACTCTAACAGGTTTTGCATTTGGTATTGGTGTTGAACGTATCACTATGCTTAAATATGGTGTTGAAGACATTCGTCAATTCTATACTAATGATAAACGATTCATTAACCAATTTAGAAGGGTTGAGTAGGGGTAAAATATGTTACTAAGTAGAAAATTATTAAATCGCTATGTCGATATTAGCGATATTTCATCAGAAGAATTAGCAGATAAACTAACTGCTGCAAGTTTTGAAGTTGAGGGAATCTCTACTATCATTACTGGAACTAATTTAGTTGTTGGTCATGTTTTAGAGTGTGAAGCACACCCTGATTCAGATCATTTAAATATTACCAAAGTAGATTTGGGAACATCTGTTGAACAAATCGTTTGTGGAGCAGAGAACATTGCTAAGGGTCAATATGTTGTAGTAGCTACTAATGGTGCTGTACTCAAAGATATGACCATTAAGCCAACGCAAGTACGTGGCGTTGAATCCAATGGGATGATTTGCTCACTAAACGAATTAGGTGTTGCTGAAAAATTCCAAACAGAAGAGCAAAAATCTGGGATCGTTGTATTGGAAGGAAATCCTCAACCAGGATCATCTGCAGCTGCAGCACTAGGTTTAGAGGATGAGATTTTAGATATTTCTCAAACAGCAAACCGTTCTGACTTCTTATCAATCTTTTCAATTGCTTA
>JBGXRX010000077.1:0-9944 GCA_041811795.1 Erysipelothrix sp.
AGTCTTTAAAAGTTCTAATGTTGATGGTGGTGATGAGCATAATGATAAGCTCTTTGAGAAATACTATTCTTATAATAAGTAGAAACTAAGACCTCTCCAAGTAGGGGTCTTTTATTATGTAGTGCGCTTTCAGATTATATGAAACAAATTACATTAACTATTTCATATCAAGGCTTATAAGTACAAGATAGCTATATAAATAGTTCATATATCCTACTATCAAGGTATAACTGTGCGAATGTAACAATTTACAATTGTGTGAAATATATTTCATTGTTGTGCTTGCAATGCTATTTTCTCTATGGTAAAGTTGGAGAAATAGAAAAGGGAGGTTCATTTATGAAACTTAAGAAAATGAAGTTATTAACAATTGCACTGGTATCACTATTAGTGCTTACTGCTTGTGGCTCCAAGGGTTCTGATGGCGGGGACGGTGGATTCAAAGATACACTGACACTGGCTTCTGGTGCGGATGCCATTACATTCGATATCCAGGCAACCAATACGCAGTCAACGACACGTATTGCTCGACAAATTTACGAGACTTTAATCTTCCAGGGCGATGATCTTAAATTGTCTCCAGGGCTTGCTGAGTCTTGGGAGGCTGTTGATGATACAACTTATGAATTTAAACTGAAGAAAGATGTTAAGTTCCATAATGGTGAACCATTTACAGCTAAAGATGTTGCTTATACATTAAAACGTGCATCTGAATCTAAGGACATTGGCCACATTGTTGGTGCAATCGATCCAGGAAAGATCAAGATTGTCGATGACTATACTATCCAAATTGGTACAACGGCTCCTTATGGACCATTCCTTACTCACTTAGCTCACCCAGCAACTGGGATCATGAATGAGAAGGCTGTTACTGAAGGTGGCGAGGACTATGGTATTAAACCAGTTGGAACAGGTCCTTATAAACTTGATAACTGGATTACAGGTAGCGAAATTACAATCAAGGCATTTGATGACTACCATGGTGAGAAACCAGCAACTCCTACGATTGTTTTTAAAGTAATCTTAGAAGAAGATACTCGACTGATTGCACTTGAAAATGGTGAGATCGATATCGCATTAGATATTTCTCCTAATGATGTTGCAAAAGTTGAAGGAAACGATGACTTGAAACTATACCGTGATCAAAACTTATCAACAGCTTATATCGGGTTTAATGTTGCAAGTAAGACACCAATTAGTGATCCTAAAGTAAGACAAGCGATCAGCCACGCGGTTGATGTTGACTCAATCATTAAAACAATCTACCAAGGTGTTGGAACAAAGGCTGTTGGGCCAGTGAACTCCTTAGTATTTGGTTATAACGATAAGTTAAAACCATATGACTATGACATGGACAAAGCGAAAGAATTGTTAGCAGAAGCGGGTTATGCAGATGGATTTACCTTCAAGTTCTACGTAGGTAATAACAACTCACAACGTATTTCGACTGCTGAAGTTATTAAAGAGTCACTCTCAAAATTAAATATTACAGTTGAAATCTCTCAATTAGAGTGGGGTGCATTCTTAGAAGCATCTGCTAATGGTGAGTCTGATATGTTTGCATTAGGTTGGACAACAGTTACTACTGATGCTGACTATGGATTGTATCCACTATTCCACTCTGATCAGTTCGGAGCGGCTGGTAACCGTTCATTCTACAAGAACGATCGTGTAGATGAGTTACTAATGGGTGCTAAAACAGAGACAGATCCAGAAAAACGTAAAGCAATGTACTTCGAAGCACAAGAAATCATTACAACTGATGCACCATGGATCTTTATCCAATCAGGTGAAGATGTTATTGGAGCTTCAGTAAAAGTTGATGGATTCAACAACAATCCTGCAAGTTCATACTACTTAAATAGTGTAACTGTAAAGAAATAATCTAGAATGATTTTCCAAAAATTGGGGTCCACTAGACCCCAATTTTTACAACTTAAGACAAGGAGGTTACTATGTATAAATATGTCATCAAACGACTCCTTTGGGTCATTCCAATAATGTTAGGTGTTTCATTCATCGTGTTTGGTATTATGCACTTATCACCGGGTGATCCGGCAATGTTAATATTGGGGGAATCTGCTCAACCTGAAGCTCTGGAAGCTTTAAGGGCACAGATGGGGCTGGATAAACCCTTCATCATTCAATACTTTAGGTATATTGGAAATGTAGTTTTCAACTTTGATTTTGGTCGATCCTATGTTACAAACCGCAAGGTAATCGATGAAATTTTAGTTCGTCTACCAAATACAATCAAATTGGCAGCATTATCGATCGTGGTAGCGACTGCGATTGGGATTCCGTTAGGAATTATTGCTTCAAAAAAACCACACTCAATTGTTGATAATGTGGTTATGTTCTTCTCGCTTATTGGGGTTTCTATGCCAACATTCTGGCAAGGACTCTTACTCATTATATTCTTCTCGCTTCAATTGGGACTCTTTCCAGCTACCGGTTTTAACACCTGGCAGCAAATGGTACTTCCAGTGGCAACATTGGCCTCAGGGTCCATTGGTTCCATTGCAAGAATCACGAGGTCTTCCATGTTAGATGTTGCAGGACAAGACTATATCATGACGGCCAGAGCCAAAGGGGCTAGTGAAAGAGCAGTTGTTTATAGTCACACACTAAGAAATGCACTAATACCAGTTGTAACCATTGTTGGTCTACAGTTTGGAGCATTATTAGGTGGGGCTGTTCTTACAGAGTCAATTTTCTCAATCAATGGTTTAGGCACTTTAATGGTTATGGGTATTAGTGGTAGAGATCTAATGATTGTTCAAGGTGGGGTTCTCTTCATTGCATTCATATTTACCATAGTTAACCTGTGTGTAGATGTTATCTATGCTTATATTGATCCACGCATTCGTGCGCAGTACAAATAGGGAGGTGCGGTATGTTTAAAAAGAAAAATAAAAATGATTATGTATCAGCACCAGAAGGATCAATTAAAGATTTAACACAATCACTCATTCGTAATAAACGTGCATTGTTCGGATTGGGATTTATTCTATTTCTTATTCTTATTGCAGTCTTTGCAGATCAAATTGCACCATTTACTATGACTGAACAAAACCTTGCTAATGCTTTACAAGAACCAGGTGGAGCACACCTTTTTGGAACTGATGAACTTGGAAGGGATGTATTCTCAAGAGTTGTTTACGGATCTCGGGTTTCACTTATCATCGGAGTCAGTTCAGTAACAATTGCTTTAGTAATTGGTGGTTTTATGGGATTGGTTGCTGGTTATTATGGTGGTAAAATTGATGGTTTCATTATGAGGTTCACCGATGTATTACTGTCTATTCCATCGATTCTACTAGCGATAGCTATTGTAGCTTCTCTAGGATCTTCAATGAACAATTTAATTCTAGCTATCGGGATTGGGATGATTCCATCCTATGCTAGGATAACTCGATCTGCTGTTATGACCGTTAGAGAGAAACAATATATTGAAGCGGCCCATGCATTAGGGGGTTCTGATTTTAAAATCATGGTAAGGCATATTGTTCCCAATATTTTATCACCCCTGATTGTTCAATCATCCATGGGTATTGCATCTGGTATCTTATCGGCTGCCGGACTTGGATTTATTGGATTGGGTATTGAGACTTCAGTTGCAGAGTGGGGTACTATGTTGAACTATGGACGTAAGTTCATACGAACACATTCATACCTAACGATATTCCCAGGTGTTGCAATCATGTTAACAATATTATCGTTTAACTTATTAGGTGATGGTATACGTGATGCACTAGATCCAAAACTAAGAGATTAAGGAGGTTCACTATGAGTTCAAAAGATACGTTAATCAGTATTCAGCATTTACAAAAATATTATCCAATCAAGAAATCTAGTGTCTTCCAAAGACATCAAGATTATGTAAAAGCCAACAAAGATATATCCATTAATATCAGACGTGGTGAAACTTTAGGAATTGTTGGAGAATCAGGTTGTGGTAAGTCTACACTTGGTCGAACAGTAATCCAATTACAGGAGCAAACCGGTGGTTCTACTATGTACTATGGTGATACCATCGAAAATCTCATGCCTAAATACGTTAAGAAAGTGTATAAAGACTTAGCAAAGACATCTAGAACTTATGATGTTGATTTTGCTGAGTTGGAAAAGCTAAAACTTGACGATTCATTTGTAGGAATGGACAAATATCGTCTAGCTAAGATTTCCTTTGATGAAAAGTATGGTAATACATTGCGTTTGGGTGGTGGTCTTTTGGTACACAGTGATTTAAACCTAGTAAGTGATATCTTGTTGCGTCGTTATGATGCTGGATCGAAACTTGCCAAAACACAACGTGCCATTGAATTTGAAACAGAACGATATGAGTTATCACATCACAAAAATACTAAAGCAAAAGCAGCAGCAGACACTTTAGAGATCAAAAGATTAGAAGAAGAAAAACTCTTTAAGCAAATCGAAAAGGAACTTTCAACACTAAAAGATCGCCTTCGATCACACGATAGATTTGATTATTATGAGTCCTTTAGAGATCGTGGAATCGACTTATCATCACTTGATAAGAAAGAGATGAATACACTTCGAAATGACTTACAAATCATATTCCAAGACCCTTATTCTTCACTTAACCCTCGTATGAGCGTTGGGGATATTATCGGAGAGGGCTTAATAAATCACGGCTTATTTGCAAGTAAAAGAAGTGAAGGCTACACATCCTATATTGAAGAAATAATGGAACAGTGTGGTCTGGATAAATCCTTTATTAGTCGCTATCCTCACCAGTTCTCTGGTGGGCAACGTCAACGTATCGGGATTGCGCGCGCCATTGCCTTGAATCCTAAGTTTATTGTATGTGATGAGGCGGTAAGTGCCCTGGATGTCTCCATACAATCCCAGGTTATCAACCTGCTTCAGGAACTTAAGGAAAAGCAAAATCTAACCTACCTATTTATTACTCATGATTTGGGTGTGGTGCGTTATATATCCGATCGAATTGGTGTAATGTACTTTGGTAATTTAGTGGAACTGGCAGATGCAGAAGATATCTTTAGAAATCCACAACATCCTTATACAAAGAGATTGTTGGCGGCTATCCCTTCACTGAAAGATGCTGACTTTAAGGAATTCCTTAAAGAAGCTCATAGTGATGATCGATTCTCATTCAAATTTGAAGAAACGGGTGAAGCTGATAAAGATTGGTTTGAAGTTAAGCCAGGGCACTTTGTTGCTTGTCATTTAAGAGAAAGGGGAGATGCATAATGGCACTGTTAGAGGTTAATAATCTACATACTTATTTTGATACCAAAAAAGGTTTGGTCAAGGCTGTCAATGGTGTTTCCTTCTCTGTTGATGAAGGTAGAACCCTTGGCATTGTAGGGGAATCGGGCTCTGGTAAATCCCAAACCGCCATGTCCATTCTCCAACTCTTTCATGCCAATCAAAAAATATACGATGGATCCATTACTTATGATGGAAAAGTCATATCTGACCTTAAACCTAAGGATCTAAGATCCATTCGAGGGAATGATATATCTATGATTTTCCAGGAACCTATGACAAGTTTAAATCCTGTTTTTACAGTTGAAAAGCAAATCAATGAGGTTCTCATGTTACACCAAGATTTGTCCAAGAAGGAAGCTTCAAAGAAGGCTCTTGAAATGTTAAAATCGGTTAAGATTGCTAATCCAGAACGGGTCATGAAATCTTATCCATTTCAATTATCTGGTGGTATGAGTCAACGGGTTATGATAGCGATGGCGCTTGCTTGTAATCCTAGGGTTCTAATAGCTGATGAGCCTACTACTGCACTGGATGTTATCATTCAGGCTGATATTTTAAAGCTTATGAATGATCTTAAACATGAATTCAATACCGCAATTCTGTTTATTACTCATGATCTGGGTGTTATCAATGAAATGGCAGATGATGTTATTGTTATGTATGGTGGGAAAGTTGTCGAAGCGGCTCCTATAAAGTCTCTTTTCGATAATCCAATTCATCCCTATACTAAACGACTCATAGCTGCTTTCTTAAGAACTGATATTGCCTCTTCAAAATCTGAAAATAAGGCAAGTGATGATTTCTATTCAGCAGAAAATGATACATTTACCTTTGCTAACTTTAGAAATGGTGAACACGATTTAGATTGGGTCAAAGTTGACGACAATCATCATGTAGCTGTCACATTAACAGCAAAATAAAAATACTCCTCTCAAATTATGAGAGGAGTTCTTTTACATATTAATATGATACTAACTAATCTAAGATATTAAACTAACTGTAATGTTGTTAAGCAAGTTCCATCAGTTTTATAAGTACCAAAATCGGATACTGCGACTTGGTCATCGTATTTTACTGTGATGGTTCCTTTAATGTTTCTAGGTAACCAGATTCCGGCAAACCCGTTTGTTGCAGTTGTTTCTGTTCCTGAGTAGACTACATTGCCTTTTTCATCATAAACAATGACTTCAACTTCAGTATTGATCATTTCTCCCTGACATCCTGCTGGGATGTGATCAAAACAAGGGTGAGTATTGTATTGATAAGGTGCAAAAGAGAGGTAGAAATCTTCATCTTTAGTAGAGAATGTATGATTTTCCTTACCATCGTTCATAACTAAGGCCTCAGATGTGATTTGAGCGCCGAGTTGGACTGGCTTAATCTCTGAACCATCAAGATATTCAATTGTGTTTTTTATAGTTTCTGTTTGCAAATTGTATCTGGATAGAAAAGCATCTTTGCTTTTTTGCTGGCTGTTACTTGTAACTACAAATATCCCTACAAACAGTAGCAGGCTTGTAGCTATAATTACTGTTTTTTTCATTGCGTAAACTCCTTTATCTTACCGTACGTTTATAAATGTAAACCATTTGAGAACAAATGTAAACCAAACATTCAGATTTCACTAAACTCTCAATATTGCAATTTACTATATCAATTACTAAGCTTCTGAATATAGAAAATTGTATGAGAACAAAACGGTAGTTTAATTCTCAATTATATAATATAGAGAATAGCTGTGATTTCGAGTGTATAATTACTTACTTCATCTAATAATTGTTTGTCTTGCAGTAGTATGGCGCATATGGTAAACTACTTAAGTACTTATCTAGATGAAAATCTAGGCGGAAGGAGATACGTAATATGAAAAAAGGAATACATCCTGAATATACACAAACAGTAATTGTTTGTACATCATGTGGTGTTGAAGTAAATGTTGGATCAACAGAAACAAACTTACGAGTTGATACATGTTCAAACTGCCACCCATTCTATACAGGTAAACAACGTTTCGCAAATGCTGCTGGACGTATTGATAAATTCAATAAAAAATATGGAATTGAATAATAAGGGGAAACCCTTATTTTTTTATGCAAAATAGTTTATTATAGTAGGGTATAAGCGAGGTATAAGAATATGATGTATCATCAATATAAAGATGGCACCTTAGAGGTCATCACAGGTTGTATGTTTGCGGGTAAGACTGAGGAATTGATTAGACGTGTTAATGTTTTACGTTTTGCAAATAAAAACATCATTGTTTTTAAGCCTAAGGTAGATAATCGTTACTCTACGAAAGAAGTTGTATCACACTCAGGGAGTTCAATGGAATCAATTGATATAGCGCATGCTAAGGATATTCTAGATCATGTTAAGAAACATCATGAAGTGATTGCAATAGACGAAGTACAATTCTTTGATGAAGATATTGTAGCAATCTGCGAATTTTTAGCGCTGCAAGGAAAGCGTGTCATGGTAGCAGGACTTGATATGGACTTTAGAGGGGAACCTTTTGGGGTGATACCAAGTCTTATGACCAGTGCTGAGTTCGTAACAAAGTTAACTGCTGTATGTACAGTGTGTGGTGCTCCTGCAACACGCACGCAAAGGCTAGTTAATGATCAACCAGCATCATATGATGATCCTACAGTACTGATCGGAGCTAGTGAGTCCTATGAGGCAAGATGTCGTCACGACCACAAGGTTGCTAATAAACCAAAAGTAGCAAAAGTTTTAATTTAGTATTCATATTTAGATAATAAGTAATATAGGAGGTGTATCTATGGATAAAGTCATGAGAGAAAGACTTGAGAATATTCTCAAGCGAGAAGCAGAAATAAATGAAGAGTTATTAAAACCAGAAGTATTGTCAGATCGTCGTTCAATGGCTGCATTTGGTAAAGAATTATCAGCTATGTCTAAACAAGTTGATACTTACAGAGAATATTTAGTACAAGAAGCAATGAATAAAGATGCAGCAGCAATGTTAGCAGAAGAAACAGATGCTGAAATTGTTGAAATGGCTCAAATGGAATTTGAAGAAACAAAGGAAACTTTAGAAAAGCTAGAAGCAGAACTTAAAGTACTCTTAATACCAAGAGACCCAAGTGATAACTTTGACGCTATTGTAGAAATTCGTGGAGCAGCAGGTGGAGATGAAGGTAATATTTTTGCTGGAGACCTTTACCGTATGTATGCGAAGTATGCAGAAAGTTTAGGATACAAAACTGAAGTCACTGAATCCAGTGAAGCAGAATCAGGTGGTTATACATTAATCTCCTTCGTAGTTAAGGGAGATGAAGCATACCGTCACTTTAAATTTGAATCTGGAGCACACCGTGTACAAAGGGTACCGAAAACAGAAACACAGGGTCGTATTCATACATCCACTGCAACTGTACTAGTATTACCTGATGTTGAGGATGCAGGATTTGAAATTGATCCTAACGACTTAGATATCGATACAATGAGAGCATCTGGAGCTGGAGGTCAGCACGTTAACAAGACTGACTCTGCTGTTCGTATTGTCCATAAGCCAACAGGGATTGCTGTTAAGTGTCAAGATGGACGATCACAACACGCTAACCGTGATCAAGCCATGAAGATTATTTATGCTCGAGTTTACGAAGAACACCAAAGAATTGAAGATGAGAAGCGTAATGCAAGCAATAAATCTAAGATTGGTAAAGGAGATCGTTCTGAGAAGATTAGAACTTATAACTATCCACAAAACCGAGTCTCAGATCACCGTATTGGTTTAACGATTCAAAAATTAGACCAAATCGTGGAAGGTAAATTAGGGGATGTTATTGATGCACTAATCGCACAAGAGCAGCTCGATTTAATGGCTCAAAATGACGCATAAGGAATTAATGAATCATGCAACTGCCTTACTTGAAGACGCAAAGATATACACGGGATTTTCCCGTGTATTAATGTTGGAGATGATGCAAGAGCGTGATATGGATATGTTTTTACTGATGGATGAAAATGTAGATGGTGCTTTTAAAGAAGCTTATTTATCAAATGTAGAAAAACTTTGTCAAGATATACCTTTAGGATATGTCTTGGGATATGAGTGGTTCTATGGTTATAAGCTGAAGGTTTCAGATGCTGTATTGATTCCAAGAGGTGAAACAGAAGAACTTGTAGGACATGTATTAGAAGATATTGATGCCTATTTTGATAAGCCTGTTATCGCTGATATTGCATGCGGTAGTGGTGCTATTGGATTAGCATTATCTCTAGAGTTAGACTTGCCAGTGGTTTCAACAGATATTTCTTTTGAAGCATTAGAAATTGCTAAAGAAAATAATCAGCACTTGGGTGCTCAATTAGAAATACTTCAAGGGGATATGTTAGAACCGGTATTGGATCGTAAATTCGATGTACTGGTATGTAACCCACCCTACATTAAAAATACAGAACACATCCAATCAGCAGTATTATCAAATGAACCTCACGTAGCTTTATTTGGTGGTGAAGATGGCCTATACTTTTATAAAAAGGTTTTTGAGAAAGCTCATATCGTGATGAATGATCGCTCAATGATGGCATTTGAAATTGGATTTGATATTGGAGATGCTCTTGTAGAACTAGCAACACAAAGCTTCCCCAATGCAAAGGTTGTATTGAAACAAGACATGAATGGACTTGATCGAATGCTATTTGTTTATTTTGGCATC
>JBGXRX010000078.1:0-7840 GCA_041811795.1 Erysipelothrix sp.
AATTGTTATGCAACATTCTCAATTGTATCATTAATAAAATCAATCGTCATGAGCCATCGTTTCTAGCACTTCTAATATAACCGTAACTTGATTGTAGTTTTCCTCATGAGATGAATATAAAAGAACTACTTGTGATTGTTTAGACTGTGCAATAATTTCATTTAATAGAGATTTTTGAAGTGGTATATCTAGTTCTAATAAGTACTTAGTCTTGAACTCGGGAAAACGGCTTGGATCATGATTAAACCACCTTCTAAGCACTGTAGAAGGACCTAACTCCTTCATCCAAACATCTAAATGGGCTTTCTCTTTGGAAACTCCACGTGGCCACAAACGATCAACTAATATACGATATTCGCCTTCTACTATTGGACTATTATATATTCTTTCCTTACGTATCATTGAACATCCCTCCCTTTGATTCAATTTTATCACATTAGTAAATATTTCTGTCTTTCATGCAATAAAAAACCACCCGAAGGTGGTTTAGGCGTCAAGATTGAATTCGAAGAACTCGCGAACGATTTCATTGGTTGATAACGAACGCCATTGAACTAATATATTTAGTTTCACTGGAGCTGTAGCAGAGTTAGATAATCTTACCTCTGATGCAAATTGAGTACCTTCTTGAGTTTGATTTGGTATCATATCAACCGAATCTTCAAAAATACCAGCACTTGGCATGTTAACTTTATCTTTACTTGGTAAAGCATCATTTTCGATTACTAAGACTTTAACATCAGTCATGGCAAGACGAGCCTGATCAATCACAACTTCATATTTACCTTCTGCATAGTTTGCTTTGATAGTAAATGAACTTGATGATGATTGAAATACTTCTTGATCTTGAATGACAGTCCAAAATGATTGATATAAATCCATTTGTTCTTTTTTAAGTGCATCCTTGGAATTACCACAAGCAGTAACTAGTAGTAGGACCAAAAGAAATGATATTACTTTTTTCATAGGTTTCCCTCTTATTCGTGATTTAGAATATAGTAAGTTTTCTTACCTTTACGAATTAGCGTTAAGGACTTATCAAATGCTTGTTCTTTAGTAACAACATAGTCTAAGTCTTTTATAACTTGACCATTAACGCTGATCGCACCCTGACCAATCATCTGGCGGGCTTCACGTTTCGATGGCATGATTTTAGTTTCAATTAGTAAATCTACTAAGTTTTGATCTTCGCTAACATCAATTGTATTTGAGTCAGCAAATGCTGAGCGAATTTGATTTGATGTTAAATCTTGAACATTACCTGAGAATAATGCTTGAGTCATTGCTTCAGCTGTTGCTAAACCTTCTTCTCCATGGAGTAAAAGTGTTAACTCTTTGGCTAGTGCGATTTGCATTGCACGTTTGTGCGGTGCTTCTTTAAACTCAGCTTCAAGTGCATTAATTTCTTCTGGTGTAGTCATTGATAAACGACGTGTAAAGTCTACGATATCATCATCTGAACAGTTGACGAAGTATTGGTAGAATGCATAAGCATCAGTACGTTTAGGATCCAACCAAATATTTTCGCCCTCACTCTTACCAAACTTACTTCCATCAGATTTAGTAATTAGGTATGAAGTAGCTCCAAAAACCTCAACTTCATGACCTTTAACTTTACGGATTAAATCAGTTCCTGATACTAAGTTACCCCATTGATCAGATCCACCAATTTGTAGTTCTACATTATGGTTTTCGTATAAATGTAGGTAATCAATTGCTTGAAGAATCGTATATGAGAACTCTGTAAAGGAGATCCCAGTAGATAGTCGAGAAGCGATTGTATCTTTTGCTAACATTGTATTAACTGAGAAGAATTTCCCGTAATCTCTTAGGAACTCTAACATTGTCATCTCACCTAACCACTCAGCATTATTAACGATTTTAACTGGGTTGTTATCTGAGTTTAGGATTCCTGTAATTTGCTCTGATAAGCATTTGATGTTGTGTTGTAAATCTTCATTGGATAATAGTGATCGTTCCGTAGTAGGACGTGGATCTCCAATCATTCCTGTTGCACCACCAATTAAAGCAATTGGATGATGGCCTTCTTTTTGGTATCTCTTAAGTAATATTAATTGTTGTAAGTGTCCTACATGAAGTGAATCAGCTGTTGGATCATAACCACAGTATAGTGTAATTGGATCAGCCATTCTTTTTTGTAGGTTTTCTTTATTAGTAACGTCTTTTAGTAGTCCACGCCACTCTAACTCTTCTAAAAAATTCATATAAACTCCTTATTTGTTTCGGTCAAACATCATTTTAATTTTTAAGTAATTTCGTTGGAAAAGATCCAACATTGCCACTACCACCATCAACTGAGTAGAATCGTGGGGATAAATATATGATGATGTACAGAACTTGTTCATCTCAATCCATTTATCTTCTTTTAACATTAAGTTCTTAGCTAAGAATTGAACTTTCAATAGATTCTGTTCCCCATTATGTAAGAGAATTGAATCATCTCTATGGCGACTCAATAGATAAAGTAGTGTTGATTCAACAGTCTTATTCTTTTGGAAGAATGGAACTGTATAGTTGAATAACTCACGCATACCATTTTTTGTAATGTCATAGCGTTTTCCTTCACCTTCAAAGACACCTTTATCCTCAAGTACTGCAGATAATGCACGAACTTGTTTAGAGATATCGGCATAACCTCTGGAATTGATGAAACCAAACATAACCATTGAACTCATGAGTACAGTATATTTATAAGATTGTTGGTTTAATACCGCATGTGATATTTTACTTTCAACCTTGTTTTGGAATGCAATAACATCTTCAATACGGTTTGAATTGTAGTTGAAAATATTAAGTACTTCCATTTTATAAGCACGAACTAAATGAATTAACTTCTCAAAGTTCATTTGATCATTAGATCCACGATAGTTTGGTCCATACATTCCAAATCCTAATGGTTTTGTAAATGCAGTCACATATGAATAAACCATTATATTAGAAAGAATGGTTTGACGATCCCCTTGAACTATTTCAGACTCTATTTTTTTAATAAAGTTTAAAGCATATTTAGGATCCTCATTAACGCCATCCAAAGCTGATTCTAATGGATTTTTTGTAAAAGGTTCTAGACGTGGGTTGAATCCGATAAGATCACGTGTTATCAATTGGTCCTTAGATAATACATCTGATTCTATAGCAAATCCTAATGGATGGAAGTCTTCATAATGTACTAAAACTTCTTTGATTTTTAGTGCATCTTCTTCCAATTTTATATAGAACATCAAGCCTTCTTTATCAAATGTATAAGACCAAGATTCCATTGAAAAACGTTCCCACAACTCATAAAAGATAGAAAACACGGCATATGAAACAGTATGATGTTGACGGTTTGCGCCTGTAAAGGCACCCGACAATACAAGGAGCGACCCCTCTTGCCCCTCAATCATCCCTTTCATAATATTAAGACGTTGATTTCTTAGTTCTTTCATGGATTTTGATGTTAATTGTACTATGTCCATAATATACCTCGCTGTCCTTTCTATTCTAACAGAAATATACGACATTTGCGTAAAGTTTTCACAAAGATTCGCATAATAGTCTTCATAAACGACTAAAATAGCAACTTTAGTCTATTTTACTGCCTCACGGGGGCTTAAAAGTCCCAAAAGCATCACTGGTACGAGTAGTATTAATGCGAAAATATAGAGTGCCATCTGAATACCGAAGGTTTCAACCAACATTCCTGAAATAATTGGTGTCAGTGCACCCGCTAATCCAATCGATAACGACACAGCAACTAGTTGCCCAGTTGACCTTAAATGAGGTGGAATTTCTTTATAGATTAAATCCTTTTGTGATAATAATAAGAATGGATAGCAGAATAATTGCAATGCACCAAGCATAATAATGATTGTGTTATTAGCAGCAATACCAGAACCTACTAATTTCAATGCTAAAGCACTAACACCTACTACTAGCATCCAGTGACTTCCCTTTCTTCTCAAAATACGATAACCAATAAACATGGTAGGAATTTCAATACTGGCTTGAACAAACCATCTTAATCCGATGATGGATTCATCACCACCTAATTCAATCATATAATCCGTTAACGTGATGTTATCAGCATTATATGAAATAAAGGCAATGAGATAAATCACAATAAGAATGATGAAATCCTTATTCTTAAAAAGTAATTTTAAATCACTCAACTCAACCTTTTTAGTTTCTATTTTATTTGCATCTGGTAGTTGTGCTGCAAAAAACATAACCACCAAGGAGAAGACTCCAATAGTGATTGCTAATGATGGATAACCAAAGGACGTAATCAAGAACCCTGCAGCTAAAGAAAATAGTGACCATCCTAAAGAGCCAAAGGCACGGATCGCACCAAATTCTGGTTGTAGTCCATCAACTTCCATAATCCATGATTCTAATAGATTAAGAGCAATACGACTAACCCCATTACCCATTCCAATCATAAAGAAGTGATACCAATAATTCTCAATTCCAACAGTAAATGACATAAAAGCAGTCAACACCATAACAACCGTTAAGTAGATAAATAGTTTTCTTACTGTCTTATAGCGATCGGAAATATAACCTGCAACCATCTGCCCTACAATTGAAATTACGGATGCCATCGAAAGGACATATCCTCTTTGAATGGGACTGTAACCAAGTGAAGTAAGATATGGAACAATTTGTGTTGATATTAATGTATAGGTACAAAATCCAAAGAACATTACTAAGGAAAAACCTGTTTTAGATCGTAGTTTCATATACAATTTCCTTTTCTGTAATAATCATATTACATGGAATATCAAATTCGTCTTGGAAATCAATATCAAGATATTGAAAACTATAGGCAATTCCTATTCTCATACAATTATGTTGTGCAAAATATCGATCATAGTAACCTTTACCATACCCGATACGATATCCTAATTTGTTATAAGCAGAGAGTGGAGTAATTGATAAATCTGGAATGATTTCTTCATTACCAATTGGTTCTAATACACCAAAGTGTCCCTCTTTTAAATCTTTAAATGATCTGATTCGATAAAATACCATGCCTTTACCAGGTATAACCTTGGGTGCACAAATTATTTTACTTTCATCCCAGAATAAAGTTTCCATAATACCATAGGTATCTACTTCACCATTCATAGCAGCGTAGATAGCTATTTTACTATAAGGTGAAACATAATCCATAACTCGATCATGGATTACTTTATCCCAGGGCAAACGATCCATAACTGTAAGTTGAGATCGTTTATCGCGTATGTCTTTAACTAATGCTTGCTTATCCAACGGAACCCTCCATCTCAAGTTTCATGAGTTGATTTAGTTCTACGGCGTATTCCATAGGTAATTCTCTAGTGAAAGGCTCTAAAAATCCCATAACGATGGTTTCAGCAGCTTGTTCTTCACTTAAGCCTCGGCTCATTAAATAGAAGAGTTCTTCTTCAGATATTTTTGATACACGAGCTTCATGTTCCAATGTTGAATTATTAGTGTTGATAATATTAAATGGTTTTGTGTCTGAACGAGACATTTCATCAAGGATAAGAGTGTCACATTCTACTTTAGTTTTAGCGTATTGTGCTTTATCAGTGTGTTTAACAATTCCGTTATAGTTAACGACACCACCATTACGTGATACCGATTTTGAGATAATTGTAGACTGCGTATAAGAAGCATTGTGAATCATTTTAGCCCCTGTATCTTGCCATTGTCCCTGTCCTGCTACAGCAATTGATATAGTATATCCTTTAGCATATGCACCATTTAAGATACAAGCAGGATATTTCATAGTAGTTCCTGCACCGATGTTACCATCAATCCACTCCATAACACCATTCTCTTCTACAATGGCTCTTTTGGTAACTAAGTTATAAACATTACGTGACCAGTTTTGAATCGTGGTATAGCGACAAGATGCATTTTTCTCAACAAAAATTTCAACTACAGCGGCATGCATAGAGTCTTTTGAGTAAATAGGAGCAGTACACCCTTCTACATAGTGAACACTTGCACCTTCATCAACAATGATCAGTGTTCTTTCAAATTGACCCATGTTTTCAGCATTAATTCTGAAATAAGATTGTAGTGGTTTATCCAGTTTAACTCCCTTTGGAACATAGATAAAAGAACCTCCGGACCAAACTGCTGTGTTGAGTGCTGCAAATTTATTATCATCATGAGCGACTAACTTAGTAAAATATTTCTGTACAATTTCAGGATAATCTCTCAAACCTGTGTCCATATCAAAAAATAGGATTCCTTGATCAACTACAGTTTCCAACATACAGGAATATACCATTTCAGAATCATACTGAGTAGCAACTCCCGATAAGTATTTTGCTTCCGCTTCAGGAATTCCTAATCGATCAAATGTATTACGAATCGTTTCAGGAACTTCTTCCCAAGTTGTTGCAGATTTATCAGAAGCTCTTAAGTAATATATATATTCATTAAAATCAATATCTTCTAAAGGAGCACCCCATGTTGGTAAATCCATTTCAACAAACTTGTGGTATGCCTTTAATCTGATATCTAGCATCCATTCAGGTTCTTCCTTAATTTTAGATATTTCTCTTACAACAGCTTCATTTAAACCTTTTTCAAATTCAATTACTGCCTTAACATCATCGTGAAAGCCAAAAGCATAGGCCTCATCGGGTAGGCGTTCTAAATCACTACTAAACTCACTCATGATCAAGCTCCTTACTAATAATTAATTGCATGGCACGCCATGATAAATCAGCACAGTGGATGCGATGGGGTTGTCTTGATACATTTCTTAATGCAACAAGTTCTCCCAATACATCCTCATCAAAGTCTTTCATTTTTAACATAGCATTAAAATTACTAATAATATTGTTTGCTTCTTCTGATGTTTTACCTTTAAGAAGTTCACTCATCATTGATACTGATGAGGTAGCAATAGTACAAGCAGTACCAACAAAGGCTACATCTTCGATGATGTCATCCTTAATCAGTGCTTGAACCGTAATATCATCAATACAAGAGTCGGTGGAAACACGTTCTCTTACATAACTTAATTCTTCTCTTTTATTTCTAGGATACTCATAGTGATCCATAATTAACTGTCTTAAAAACTGTGGGTCTTTTAAGTAATTCATGGGCACCTCCTACAAATAGTGATCGATTACTTTTTCTAATGTGATATCTTTTAATACTTCAATCAGTCGATCAATCTCTTCTTCTGAATTATAGAAGTAGATAGATACACGAACTGTTTTCTCATGATGCAATGCTCCATTAAGTAATTTAGCACAATGTTCACCCGCTCTTACAGAGATGTTGAATGTGGATAAATACGATGCAACATCTTGAGCAAAGATACCATCTACACTTAAAGATACAATTGCTACATCAGCATATGGATTCATCACTTCAATATGATCCATACCCGCTAAACCATCAAGCAACCTTTTATGTAAGTTACTTGTAAGTTCGTGAAGTTTATCAAAACCTAAGTCTGTTAGATAATCAATTGCTGCACCATAACCTAAGACACCCTCAATATTAGGTGTCCCAGATTCAAATTTAAGTGGTGATTTCTTTAATACGATATCTCCACAAGAATTGAAACGAACATTTGATCCACCACCCATTTTCAATGGACTCATGGAGTTTAAATGTTGAATCTTTCCATATAGCACTCCTACACCTGAGGGTCCTAACATTTTATGTGCAGAATATGCATAGAAATCAACATCTAATGCTTTAACATCAACAGCTGTATGACCAATGGACTGAGCCCCATCAACACAAATCAGAACATCTTTAGAATGTGCGATCTTTGCAAGTGTAGCAATGTCATTTTCATGACCTAGTACATTGGATATAT
>JBGXRX010000079.1:0-7154 GCA_041811795.1 Erysipelothrix sp.
ATCATACACTGTTATTGGGTAATTTGATGTATGAGGTACTATGGTGATTTTCTTTAGTGTTTCTCTATTTATATCATAATAATAAACATCACTAAAAAATCTTCTCCATCCCCATATGTATGTGTAAAGCTAATATATTCGCCTTTTTTACTACATCATTATTGCTACAAGAAGTTAAAAATAGTAAGACACCTAAAAGGATAAGTATTTTTTCATATTTAACAGTCATACGAAGGATTACAAAACAATCTTCTTATTTTACACCCTCTCATAGTTAATTAAATGTATTTTCAAAGAATAACCAATATTCTCACGCCACTTTTCAGGTATAGATGAAGTCATCTAGTATTCTTACAGCATAATATTTTACTTGATTAACAGTTTGTCCATTATGATTTATCGAAACGCTAGATCCTAGAACAATCCCACCAAATTTAAGTTTAGTAGTATTATTACCTTTTAAGGCCTATAACTTCAGCATATATTTCAGACATTCCACCAATCCTTGCCACATTATCAATAGCAGATACTTGTTTTACCAGAGTGAACAGAATCACCAATAAAATTAATAATCTTTTTATTCTAAACCCTATTTACACTCTATACGGTACGTTAAATATATTACATTGTAAAGAGACACTTTCCAACTAACCAAGTTAGCATTGAAATAAAAAAAACATCATTTTTCAATGATGCTAATGTAATTATACTAATTCAAAATGAATAATAAAAAAACCGGATTTCTCCGGTATTTAATTATTTTTCGATTGTAACTTTGATACCAGGGCCCATAGTTGAAGTAACAACTAAGTTCTTAACGAAAGCACCTTTAACAGCTGCTGGTCTTGATTTCGTGATTGTATCGTTGATTGCATTAAAGTTTTCAATTAAATCTTCGTTTGAGAAAGACATTTTACCAATAATTGTATTGATGTTTGATTCTTTATCTACACGGTATTCAACTTTACCTTTTTTGATTTCTTCAACAGCTTTAGTAACATCTGTAGTTACAGTTCCTGTTTTAGGGTTAGGCATTAATCCTTTAGGTCCTAGAACACGTCCTAGTTTTCCTAATTCACCCATCATGTCTGGTGTTGCAACGATAACATCGAAGTCAAACCATCCATTAGCTACATCTTCTAACAGTTCTTTTCCACCAGCATAGTCTGCACCAGCTGCTTTAGCTTCTTCAACTTTAGCACCTTGAGTTACAACTAATACTTTTTGGCTACGTCCTGTACCTTTTGGTAAAACCATAGCACCACGGATTTGTTGATCCGCATGACGTGGATCTACGTTTAAGTTGTATGAAACTTCAACAGTTGCATCAAACTTAACAAAGCTTGTTTCTTTAACTAAAGCGATTGCTTCTTCGATTGAATATGTTTTTGTACGGTCAACTAATTCATTGACTTTTTTTGTATTTTTACCTAATTTAGCCATTGTATTAGTCCTCCATTCCTTCAACTGCAATACCCATGTTACGTGCTGTACCAGCTACAATTCTCATTGCGCTTTCAACATCGTTTGCATTTAGATCTGGCAATTTGTATTCTGCAATTTCTTTTAACTGATCAGCAGTAATTGTACCTGCTACTTGTTTTGAAGGTGTTGCAGCACCTAATTTTACTCCTGCAGCTTTCTTTAATAGAATAGCAGCTGGTGTAGTTTTTAAGACAAAATCAAATGATTTGTCGTCATACACTGAAATTTCTACAGGTACGATATCCCCAGCACGTTCTTTACTTGCATCGTTAAAAGCAGTACAGAATTGTGGCATGTTGATCCCAACTCCAGCTAATGCTGGTCCAGGTCTAGCTCCACCGGCAGGGAATTGTAATTTTACAACTCTAGCGATTTTTTTACTCACTCGACATTCCTCCTTATATTGGTTGTCTGTGATGTGGTAAACGAAGGTTGTGTCCTTCTCCCACATAACGAATGCCCATTAGGGCTTGATAATAATACCATTCAATGAACTATAAAGTCAAGAATAACTATCTGTTACCTGACCCTAATATCTACAGAGTGTTATTAAACTTCTGACAATATTATTTTACTGTTCTTCCCAAGAGTATATTTCGTAGCTTTGACCATTTTCTTCATCCATTTCTGTAGACTCTAAAGCGAAATCTAAGGCAAGTAATACATCCTTATAACTATCGTCCCCTTCAGATTTTGCATAGACTAATTCAGAATATCTAGATTTAATAAATGTAATAAGTTCAATGATGTCACTATCCTTGGCTCCATCACTCTTATGAATACCACCAATAATATAACCATCTACAATATAAGCATAGGCACAAATCGAACCTTCCTTCTCACTTACATAAACATTTAAATGAGGCAGTATCTCTTGATACTCTTCGTGAAAGCTTTCAGGTGTTATATCCAATACTTGATTCAACTCATATATTTCCATTAATCGTACCATTAAGGGCACCTCGTTTCTTTCCTTCTATTATACACTCTTGTAGTAGACCTACATATGAAAAGCAGCCAACTTAGTGGCTGCTCAATAATTATTCTGTATCAGATTCTTGGAATTGTGAATTATAGAGATCAGCATAGAAACCATTTTGTTCCATAAGTTCATCATGGTTACCAGTCTCAATGATGTTACCATCACGCATAACAAGTATTTTATCTGCATTTCTGATGGTTGATAAACGGTGAGCAATGACAAAACTTGTTCGCCCTTTCATCAACTCAGCCATAGCTTCTTGAATCATAGCATCCAGTCGTGTATCAACTGATGATGTCGCTTCATCCAGAATTAGAATTCGAGGATCACTCAATAAAGCTCTAGCAATAGTAATTAACTGTTTCTCTCCATTTGAGATATTAGATGATTCTTCATTTAGAACCATATCGTATCCATCTGGAAGTGTCGTAATAAAGTGGTGAACGTTTGTACGTTTAGCCGCTTCAATAATTTCTGAATCACTCGCATTAGGTTTACCGTATGCAATGTTTTCTTTAATCTTACCTGAGAATAACCAAGTATCTTGTAGAACCATTCCAAATAATGCTCTAAGATCATCTCTTCTGAAATCTCTAATGTCTACACCATCGATCTTAATCGATCCGGAGTTAACATCGTAAAATCTCATTAGTAGGTTAATAATAGTTGTTTTACCAGCCCCAGTAGGTCCTACAATCGCAACCATTTCACCTGGTTTAATATCTACAGAGACATTCTTGATAATTGGCTCTTCATTATAACCAAAGTTAATATTTTCAAAACTAACAGCACCCGAGTAATCATCAATAATTACGGGTTTGATAGGATCTGCTACATCATCTGGTTCTTCAAGATATTCAATTACTCGATCCATAGCCGCAAATGAAGCTTGGATTGTACCTAATAAACTTGTAATTTGCATTAATGGTTGATTTATTTGCCATACATAACGAATGAAGGCTTGTAACATACCTACACCCATTCCCTGCATCACATTAATAGAACCCATATAAACTAGAATCGCAATAACTAAATAAGTCATCAGAGAAACACCTGGCGACATTAAGCCTGATATAAAGTTTGCTTTAAATGCAGTCTCACAGAGTTCACTATTAACTTCTCTAAAGTCCTTAATAGCATTTTCTTGATAGTTATACAGTTTAATCTCGTTAAATCCAGTAAATTTCTCTTGTACAACTGAGTTCAGTGCTCCTAGTGCATCAGCTTGTTGTTTAAATAATGGCTGAGACTTAGCAACAATGATTTTACTCATAAAGAATGTTAATGGAATCAATAAGATCGCAACAAGTGCCATCTTAATATCTATACTAAACATTAATACAACTGCAAAAGCCATGTTCAGTAAAGCCATCATGATTTGAGCTAATGCTTGTTGTAGCGTTCCTGAAATAGCATCAACATCAGTCGTCATACGACTCATTAAATCACCAGCACTATTAGCATCGAAGTATCGAATTGGTAATCTTGCCATTTTATCTTTGATTGCCATACGCATATCATAAACCGCTGATTGGATAGCACTTGAAATCAAGTACTGATAGGCAATTCGAGATAATGTATTAACAAGATACATTGCGAATAAGATTCCCACGATTTTTAATAATATGTCATATTGGATATGAGCACCCGCTACAGAAGCTGCAATATCAGCAACATCATGTTGTAACTGAGTAGTGATAAAACCTTCAGTCATTGGCGCTGCAGCGGTTAATACCGCCGCTAAGAATAGAAGAAGAGCAGCCAGAATAAGTTTAACCTTATATGGACTTAAGAAAACCCACATTTTTTTAAATGTTTTCATATTGTGCCATCTCCTTTTCACTCAATTGACTTTTTGCGATCTCAACATAGATAGGACATGTCTTCATTAGTTCAAGGTGTTTCCCTTGACCAATAACTTGCCCTTCATTCATAACAATAATTCTGTCTGCTTCAACAATTGAAGAGATTCTTTGTGCTACAACAAATACAATTGATTCTTTTGTAATTTCTTTTAGATTTTTTCTAATGGTTGCATCAGTTTTATAGTCTAGTGCTGAGAATGAATCATCGAAGATATAAATATCTGGTCGTCTAACTAGAGCACGAGCAATGCTTAATCTTTGCTTTTGTCCACCTGACACGTTTGATCCACCTTCACTTAGCCACTCATCATATTTATGAGTTTTCTTTTGAATGAAATCATCAGCCGATGCAATCTTCGCTGAATCTACAACTTCTGCATCAACAGCTTTTTCTTTACCATAACGAATATTTTCAGAAATACTTCCACTGAATAGTAGTGCTTTCTGAGGGATAAACCCAACCTTATCTCTAAGTGAGTAAAGGTCATAGTCTCTAACATCAACACCATCAACCTTGATGGAACCTGAAGATACATCATAGAAACGGACAATTAGATTAATCAGTGTTGATTTACCTGAACCTGTAGATCCGATGAAGGCAACAGTCTCACCTTTTTTAGCCGAGAAAGAAATACCTTCTAAAACTTTAGCTTCAGAATCAGGATATGCAAAGTCTACATCAATAAATTCAACACTTGGTTCACCTGTAATTCCTTCATGAACCCCATTTTCTGGATTCTGAATTAAAGGAACAGTATTCAATACTTCTTCAATACGACGTGCACTAACTGCTGCACGTGGGTACATAATAAATACAATTGAGAATAGTAATAAACTGAATAACGCTTGGAACTGATACTCAAAGAAAGCTACCAGTGTACCAACACCAATTGAACCTACTTCAATCATTCCTGCTGCATTCCAAGCAATAACTAAAGCTGAACAGTTTAAGATGAAGAAGAATAGAGGTTCCGCACGTGCCATAACTCTAAATAATTGCTTAGAAACTTTAGCATACTCTTCGTTAGTAACTCGGAATCGCTCCGTTTCTGCTTTATCTTTTCTAAATGCACGTACAACTCTAACACCCGTAATATTTTCACGGGTGATACGGTTCATAACATCCATAAACTCTTGTTGTTTACGAGATAGTGGGCCTGAAAGTTTCCCAACCGAATATACTACCAATAGTATGAAAGGAATGGATAGAGTCATTAAAAGTGCTAATTTAGCATTAGTCGTAAATATTAAGAATGCTGATACACCAATCATAAATGGTGATGTTAAACCCATTCTTAATAATAACTGCGTGAATAACTGCAGTTGATATACATCAGACGAAACGCGAGTAATCATTGATGATACTCCGAATTCATTATATTCAGAATGTGAAAATTCTTGCGACTTATCAAACAAATCATTTCTGATATCTCGAGTCATTCGAGAAGCCATGCGACTTGAAGCATAGGACATCAAGATTGACCCTACTCCACCAATTAAGGATATTAGAATTAGTATCATCCCTCTTGATTGAATGAAGTCCATATCTTGCGTCGAAACACCATGATTAATCATGGCCGCCATAATTGTAGGTATTCCAAGTTCAGTAGCTGTATATGCTAGAATCGCTACTAAATTTAATATGAATAAAAACTTATGACGTTTTAAATATTTAATTATTAACTTCATACAAAACCTCTTTCATTTGGTAAAAACACAACTGCCATATAATAAGGTATAATGTAACCTGATAGTCAAGGAGAAAACAACATGAATCCACAAAAATACCAACTAAATACCGGAGACTTCGCTACCCTAGCCGGAGTTCCCAAACATGTACTAATTTATTATGATGACATCGGTCTATTTAAACCCGATTATACTGCTGATAATGGATATCGATTCTATACTCCTTACCAATACTTCACCTTCATTGTTATCACCTTCCTAAAGGAAATGGGGATGCCTCTAAAAGAGATTAAAGCCTATTTGGATGAGCGTTCCACGGAAAACCTGAGTCACATCCTATCGCAACGACTGACGTCAATTGATGAAGAGATTGCCCATCTTAAACTTTCCAAAGATTTCATCAACCTAACCCAATCCATGATTTCTACAGCAACTCAAAAACCTCACAATATATGTGAGATTCAATATGTAGAACAAGAATGGCTGATTACAGGTCAATTGGAACACGGTACTAATGATCAAGACTATATCCAACAGTATATTAACTTCTGTCTCCATTCTAACATTGTCTTTGCCAACTATGTAGGAACAATAACCCATAAGGATGCACTCAAGACCCCAGACAAGCAAAAGTCATTCCTCTACGCCTTAGACCTTGAAAACAACAAGAGCAATCAAGGTACGCTTAAACCTGCCGGCATGTACATCACCTACTACCATAAGGGAACATTAGATACCTTAGAAAAGGCTTATATTGAAATACTCAATTACGCCAATAATCATAACTATAAATTACACGACTACTTTTATGAACGCCTGCTACTTAACGAAACAGTAGTGAAAAGTGAAGAAGAGTTCATTACCGAAGTCTCCATTCAAATCTTTGCTAATTAAATAATAAGCAAGAGGCAAAAGAGACAGAGATAATTCAATCTAACTATGGCTTGTCACATAACAACTTTGATATAATGATGAAAGAAAGAAAAGAGGTCACATATGTCACAAACACTATATATAAAATCAAACACAGCAATTATCAACTTTAATCAAGGATTTCCAAATCGTACAGAAGAGATTATTAACAGTCAATCATTCAAGATGTTACTGTCATCATGGTTAGAGCAAACTAATGA
>JBGXRX010000080.1:0-2565 GCA_041811795.1 Erysipelothrix sp.
AAATAATTGGATGAATGACTATCCAAGAAGATTACTTGGATACTTAACACCACTAGAGTCGCTTATGATGCATTTAATGGCATAAATCAAAAATAAACTCTTTTAAAATAAGTGGACAACTTGCAATTGCAATTCAAGCCTATGTTATAATATAGAAATGAATGAGGTAAATTATGCAGAAACAACCAAGACCAGTTAGTAGAAACTTATATCCTAGCAACCAAGTAATCATCAAACTATTGGCATCTTCAATTGTCATTAGTTTTTTACTGACTGCAAGCGTTCTAAACCTCAACATTTTTGATACGCTAGCTACTTTTACAGCCTCACTATCATTGACTCTATTTTCAATTTTTATCATCTTTACAATGCAATTACTTTTACTGTCACTAATCAATGAACTAAGGCTTACCATGTGGCTTTCATTTCTTATTTCAATATTAGTTAGTGTAGTGAATCTTTTAAAAATACAGTTTCGATCAGAGCCACTCATACCCACTGATTTAGGATTCTTATTCGACTTACCAGCTATTATTCGTTTGATTACACCCATCCAAATTGTACTTGTATCCTTACTATTATTGGCTATCATCGCTATTATATTGGTTCTGGTCTACAGACAAAGAAAATTCCAAACTGGAGTTAAAATATTTGATATCGATAAACAGAGTAACTATCGTCGAGGATTCCTTCTTATTCTATCTTTTACATTATTACTATCCATGCGATCATACCAAGTGGAGGGGAGTCTACTTAAGAAAACTCTTACTTCATTTGGGTTTAAGGAATACCAATTCGATATCTTAAAATCATATCGAGAAAATGGATTTGTAAATGGTTATATATCTAATATTTCTAATGATGTTATGGTTATGCCAGAGGGTTATTCTAAAGAATCTGTTCAAGCTATTATGGAGAAATATCAAGCACAAGCAGATACCTTTAACATTCAATCTAAATACGATAATTTCCAAGATATATCGGTAGTTTATATTCTTTCAGAATCTCTATCCAACCCTCAACGTGTTAATGGTGTTGAAATTGAAGAAAATCCTTTACCTTTTATCTCCGATCCAAAAGGGAAGTCTTTGCAAGGACTCATGGTATCACCAGTATATGGTGGAACCACTGCCAATACAGAATTTGAAGTTTTAACAGGTCTCAGTATGAAGTATTTAGCTTCAGCATCGATTATTCCATTCAAATCAATTATCCCAGAGTTTGAAAAATTCCCTGGAATCGTTAAAGACTATTTAAGAGATAATCCTTATGGTAAGGCTATTTCATTACACTCATACAATGATAAACTCTTTAAAAGACCTGAAGTGTATGAAAAACTTGGCTTCGACCAATGTTACTTCGATGCGGATATGATCCATCAAGATCCTTTATTTGATTCTACATATATCAGTGATAAATCAACATTCAATGAAGCTCTAGCTTATTTATCACAAGATGGTTCTCAATTTATGAATGTTGTAACAATGCAAAATCACTCTCCATTCACGGATAAATACGACGCTTTATATCCAGGAGTTTCAGTTGAAACAGATCCTAATCTAGAAGAGAGTCTAGCTGCTTATACTCAGGGTATTCACTACTCTGATCAGGCTATAGAAGAGTTCATCCAAGCTGTTTCTCAAATGGATAAAAAGGTTATGGTAGTTTATTATGGCGACCACTTACCAGGGCTTTATAACTCATTGCTAGATGAGAACAAAGACCCTTTCGATTTATACACTACTGATTTCTTCATCTATAAAAACTTCGATCAAGATCATCGCCAAATGGCTAAAGAACAAGTTGTATCAGCATCCTCATTGAATGCTCTGACTCATCTCTATGCGGGGGTAGAACTTTCACCACTGCATATATTAAATTTAAAAATCAATCAGCAAGCGGTTGGTGGTTCAGCACTGAATTATAAAACTAAAGAGGGAACTCAACAGTATTTAGACCTAAGTCCTGAATTACAATCAATGATTGAAGAGTACAAAATGATTCAATATGATATTTTAGTAGGAGAGAATTACTCAAATCAATAGTAATAAGTAAGCATCACCTATATCAAGGTGATGCTTTTTCTATAAAAAAAATCTATCGTTGTGATGGATTTTGGTTAACAACTAATATTTTCCAACTGTAAAGCGACCAAGAGGTGATGAAATAGCATTAGAATCCATGAAGATGAAATCGGATTCTATAAATAGGTAATCATCAACAAATAAACTCAAATTCAAGTTTATTCCTTTACTTCCAAATTCAGAAATACCTAGTATTTCTCTTTCTTCTTCGCTTAAGTCATCCTGACTTAGCTTAGTGTAATCAATCTTAATATACTGGTAGTACTTATTATCAGGTAAAGCTTTGAAGGTGATTGTCATACCATCTCTCTCATTCATCTTCTCGACTAGGTCAAGATCGTAATGGTCAAGCAAATCAATAGTCAACGCCGAATCTGGAACTGTATTGCTAGTGATTTCTTTACTGAGTACTTTTTTACCTATGGACTCTATTACTACAGTTTCTTCATAGCGATGAATAGCATTCTCCTTGTTTTCATAA
>JBGXRX010000081.1:0-3622 GCA_041811795.1 Erysipelothrix sp.
CCATTTCTGACGAATTTCCAACTTCAACTTGCAATTCAGCGCTTTTGAAGAACTTTAGCCCCGTTATAGATTTAGTAATATTTTAATAACTTGATAACCATACCGATAAGCTTCAGGAAGCATCATGTAGAGGTATAAAAGCATATTCTATATTAATATATTTCTATTTAATCTTCGAGAGGAATGTAAGTTTCACTTACGAAAACACCGTCTTCACTGGCTCTTACCGACCATCCATTGTATTTCTCAACAACAGAGTCAATACGCTTGATACCATAACCATGAGCATCCCCTTTAGAGGATAAGAAAGAGCTAACCTTACCCTTAACTGAATTTGAGCAAGAAATATATAGGTTTCCTTTTATCGGGGCCAAGTAGAATCGTATGAACTTAATGTCGGTTTTAAGAGCAGATTCATAGGCATTGGATAATATGTTACCAATGAGTATCCCTAAATCTAAATCTGATATGGATAACTTTTGTGGAGATATTGCTTTTGCTGATAGATGGATTCCTTGATTCTTAGCCAAAGTTAGTTTTGAATTGACTAATGCATCAATAACAATGTTACCACTCATAACGATGGTATCCACTTGGTTTAATTCATGTTCCATTTCATTGACATAGTTACTTAAATCTTTATAGTTTTCATTTTGGGAGTGCGTTTTTAGTATTTGTAGTTGATTAACATAGTCATGTTTGATGCCACGCATCTGCTCATACATACTTTGAACTTCAGAAATATGTTGATCTAAAGATGCGAGTAGATAGTCGTTCATTTTTCTCTCTTGGTAAAGTTTATAGACTCCACCAACAATTAATATGATAAACAATAGAATGATTAGATAGATCATAAGTTATAGTAACCTTTCTCATAGTATTGAGTTATCTTTCGATGGACTTCTACTTTGAGTCTTCGAGCAATAGGAAAAATAGAAGCGTTACTTAATATTATCTGTTCTTTTTGTAATGATTCAACAGCCTTGATATTGATGATGTAAGAGCGGTGGATTTGAATAAAATTATCATCGAGTTGAGATAATATATTACTTAATGATAATTTAAGATTATGACTTCCATCAACCAGGTCCATTCTTACTTGGGAGCCCTGTGCTTCAAAACCAATGATGTGATCAACATTAATTCTGATACTTCCTTCATCAACTTCAAACATGATGTAATTGTTTTCTACATGCTTAAGTCCCTCTAAAGCAGAGAGAACTTGATAGAATTTATCTTCTTTGATGGGTTTTAGTAAATAGTTATAAGCCTGAACATCATAACCATCAATAGCATACTGAGTGTAGCCAGTAATAAAAACGATGGGTTGCTCATAACCTAATGACCTAAGCTTTTTAGCAAGCTCAATACCATTCATTGAAACCATTTCAACATCAAGGAAAAAAGCATCAATTGTATTATGATCCTCAATACTAAAAAAGAGTGCTTCAACATGATTGTAAAAATGCGGTAAAACTGGAATGTTACTGTGATCAAATTATCTTTTTAAATGAGTATGCATAATGGGGTCATCAACAACACATAAAATTGTTAGCATAATATAACTTCTCCCCTTCTATAATCGTTGGAATAATCATACCATTAGAACTTGGATGAACCCGTAAAAAAACTGCCGTAGCAGTGTTTCTTACTATAAAAAAAGACATAAATGGAACATACCCCATTACTTAAGTTCCGAGCCAAAGTGGGTATGTTCAGCTATGTCTACTCCATTGTAATGGAGTTGGGTCTAAAAACAAAGAACTATTTTTAGTTTTTACCAATTAAGCTTGAATTGTATGTGTGATATCTGTAAATACAGTGATATCAAAATCAAAATCCATAAAGTAACCTTTGAATATTGCTGATACAGTTTCCTTATCATCCAATAGCAATTGGTATACTTTACCATCAAGTAATGTTTCAACAACAAATTGAGCATCTTCAGAAATTTTAACCTGTAGGTAAGATGCTTTATCAGTTCTTGATAGTACTAGAAAGTTATAATTCATAACTGTATAATCATCCCATACGAGATCAATACATTGATTGATTTGAACCATATCAATAGGTTCATCAGCATAAGGATTGTATTGCATAATAATTTCAAACATTGTCATCACTCCTTAATAATCAACTGAAAGTAAGTAAAGTCCACATGAAGGGACGTTTTTAGTAAATGCATCTTTATCTTTAGCATCCAGTATGGTTTGGATATCGTCTATACTTAAACGACCCTGTCCTACTTCAACTAAAGCTGCAACTAGCATTCTAACCATATACCTTAAGAAGCCATCAGCCTTTAAGGTTATTTGAAGAATATCACCTTGTCTTACAATATCCACTTTTTCAATCTTTCTTATCTGATTGGGAATGATTGTAAGTTCAGTAGCATTGAAGCTGGTGAAATCATGGCTTCCTATAAATAGTTTAGCACACTCAATCATGCTATCAAGATCTAATGAGCGATTGAATTGATAGACATAATCCTCATCAAAGACGCTACGCTCACCCGTATTAATACGGTAGATGTAAGTCTTAGACAGAGCATCAAATCGAGCATGGAAGCCCTCAGAATCCTCTACACTTAGAATCTTCAATGACTTGGGTACTAAAGCATTAAGTGCTCTTAAGAATGCCTGACCGTCCATATTAAGTTCAGATTCAAAATGAAAGACCTGACCATAAGCATGAACCCCTTTATCCGTACGGCCTGAGCCATGTACTTCAACTGGACTTTTATGAATGATGGATAGTGCCTCTTCCAATACTTGTTGAATGGTTATCTGTCCGGGTTGTTTTTGCCAACCTGAATATGCTGATCCATTATATTGTAGGATGCATTTATAAATCATAAGAAACGTTTCATGAGAACAACAGCTAGAACCAGTCCCATACTTCCTATTAAAGCCACAATATCAATAGGTTTAATCTCTAATTGTTTATAACGTGTTCTTACCTTACCTGGATAATAGCCACGTGCTTCCATAGCATCGGCTAGGTCTTCAGCTCTTTGAAACGCTGAAACAAAGAGTGGTAGGATCATTGAAATAATACCTTGTACTTTTTCTTTGATGGAACCCTCATCCAAATCAACACCTCGTGAAGCCTGTGCTTGCATAATGCGTTGTGTATCTTCAATCAATGTTGGAATAAATCTCAATACGATTGAAATCATCATTGCAATAACATGCGATGGAACACCAATCTTACGAAATGGTGCTAATAAATCTTCCAGTCCCAATGTTAAATCAAGGGGTGCAGTGGTTGCTGTTAGTAGTGTTGTAATCATAATCATAAAGACTAAACGTCCTAAGATAAAACCTGTTTGTACCAATGCATCGGAGTATAATGTAAAATTCCATACTGAGAAAATAACATAGCCAGTTCTGATAACCAACATATTAATAATAAATAAGAAGATTAACATGAACATCATCGGTTTCATGGATTTCATAATAAATTTAAAAGTAAGTTTTGCCGATAATACAGCTAGTATTAATAATGTTCCTAATAAAATATAAGCTTTAAAATCTGCTAAGAATACAGATACCATCAAGAACATCATTGAAAGAATTTTAATACGTGGATCCAAGCGGTGAATCCATGAGTTTAGTGGTAG
>JBGXRX010000082.1:0-5044 GCA_041811795.1 Erysipelothrix sp.
AATGGTGTCGTATTTTACCTTCTGAGGGCCGTGAATGTGTCCTAGTGCGACATAATCAAACATCTCAACAATTGATACGTCAATCGCATCAACGCCTCCTACACTCACTGTTTCAGAGTCTGAGAGTTCAGGTACTTGTCCTGCATTAATGAAGAATTGGTGTGCAGTTAATATATTTCTTTCGTTTAGGTTTATATCCATCTTTTCTATTACATAGTGAAATGCTTCTTGATACGATGTTCCTTTGAACTCTTCAAATGCATTTCGTACATCACTGGGTTTGATGAAAGGCACAGTATAAAAGTTAATGGCACCAAACTCGTCCTCTAGTGTGATGGGAGTTAGGGAGTCTAATAGATCTGTGATGATATGAATCTTATGATAGGTGAATAAACGCCCACCAAGGCCCAAACGTTCACTGGAGTCGTGATTCCCTGAGTTCATGATTACCGTGCAATTAAGCCGTGATAAATCGCCAAGGAGTGAATCAAACAGGTCAAAGGATTCTGTGTTAGGACTAATCTTGTCATAGATGTCCCCTGCAATTAAAAGAGCGTCTGTTTCTTCTTCCTTTACGATATTAATGATTTGATTCAATATATATTTTTGGTCTTCAATGAGACTTAAGTCCTCAAATTTTCTACCAATGTGTAAGTCTGCAATGTGCGCTATCTTCATAAGGACCTCCATTCATTACATAGATTATACCATGACTTGCGTACAAAAAAGGCACTCGCTGAGTGCCATAAATATTTATACAATAATTAATGTTATTCTAGATTTTCGCCATTTGTTTCAATGACTTGTTTATACCAGTAGAATGATTTCTTAGGTGTACGTTTGTACGTTCCTTTACCAGCATCATCACGGTCAACATAAATATAACCGTAACGCTTACTCATTTCACCTGTTCCCGCAGAAACAAGGTCAATACATCCCCATGAAGTATATCCAAGAAGATCAACGCCATCAAGTTCGATTGCATCTTTCATTGCTTTGATATGTTCTCTTAGGTAAGCAATTCGATAGTCATCTTCGACGTATCCATTAGCATCCGGTGTATCATAAGCACCCAAACCGTTTTCAACCACAAACAATGGTTTTTGGTAACGATCATAAAGAATGTTCATTGTGATTCTGAAACCAAGTGGATCAATTTGCCATCCCCATTCAGAAGCATCAAGATATGGGTTCTTTACTGAAGCAAAAATATTTCCTTCTGTTTGTTCATTAACTTTTGGATCAGCTGATTGAACACGTGATGAGTAGTATGAGAATGAGATAAAGTCGACAGTATTTTCTTTAAGAAGTTCTAAGTCGCCCTCTTCCATTTCAATCACAACACCTTCTCGCTCTAATTGTTTCAATGCGAATGGAGGATATTCCCCACGAGATTGAACATCGATAAAGAAGAAGTTCTCACGATCTGCACTCAGTGCCTCCCAAACATCATCTGGTTTAGGTGTGTAAGGATAGTTTGTACCCGCTGCAAGCATACAACCAACCTTTGTATCAGGGTTGATTTCATGAGCAATTTTAGTTGCGAGTGCACTTGCCACAAGTTCATGGTGAATTGCTTGATACATTACTTGCTTCTTGTTTTCACCTTCAGCAAATAATAATCCCGCTCCCATGAATGGTGCATGGAGAATCATGTTGATTTCATTAAATGTTAACCAGTACTTAACTAAACCATCAAAACGAGTAAATAGAACACGACACAAGTTTTCGTAGAAACCTACGAGCTTGCGGTTTTTCCATCCACCGTATTCAGTAATTAAGTGCATTGGGCAATCGAAGTGAGTAATTGTAACTAAGGGTTCGATACCATATTTCTGACATTCCTTGAATAAGTCTTCATAGAACTGAAGCCCTTCTTCGTTTGGTGTATCTTCATCTCCCTTAGGGAAAATACGAGTCCATGCGATGGATAAACGATATGTTTTAAATCCCATTTCCGCAAACAATGCAATGTCTTCTTTGAAGTGATCATACATGTTGATTCCTTCTTTAGCTGGATAGTAATACCCATCTTCGAAATCAAGCATTTCACGTTGACTTGCGATTACTTTAAAACGATCTTCACCATGAGGGATAACATCAACGTTCGCTAGTCCACGACCGCCTTTATTGTAACCACCTTCACATTGGTTAGCGGCAGTAGCCCCTCCCCATAAAAAACCTTCTGGAAAACCCTTCATAAATAATTTCCTCCTTTTATTTATTGAACTATACTTATTATAACATCTTTTAATTGAGCATTCGATTTTTCATGAGCAATGACATCCAAATACTCACCAGAATTACTAATAAGAACCGGCGTTTCAATTAGGTAACCCTCATCTTCAATCGCTTTAATATCAAAGTCGAGAAGTTTTTGACCTGCACTCACTGTATCACCCTGTGAAATATATGATACAAAGTGTTTACCTTCAAGTTTAACTGTATCAAGACCCACATGAATTAAAACCTCAACTCCAGTATTGGATACAAGTCCAATTGCATGTTTAGTTGGGAATAAAGCAACAACAGTACCATCAAATGGAGCATAGACAGAACCATCAGTTGGTCGTATTAGAACTCCTTTACCTAATGCCCCTTCAGAGAAAGCTGCATCTTGAGCTAATTCCAAGGCAACAACATCACCCTTAATAGGACTATTTACAGTTATTGATTCAACTGAATGAGTTACTTCTTCAACCGATTTATCAGTCCAGAAGAAGTAAGTAAGAACGAAACCAATGATTGCGGAAATTACAGCCACACCCATTGAAATATACATACCGTTAACATTACCAGTACTTGGATCAATGAAGTTTAAGAAACCAAAGATTCCGAGTCCACCCATAACAAATCCCTTAACATTAAAGAATCCCATGAGACCACCACCAACAGCACCACCAATCATTGAATAAATGAACGGAGTTTTCTTTGGAAGTGACAATCCATAAATTGCGGGTTCAGTAACACCGAACAATCCCGAGATAACTGATGGAATAACAAGTTGTTTTTCTTTATCACTTTTCAGTTTAAAGTACATTGCCGCTACTGCAGCAGTTTGAGCAAATGAAGCCCCAAATGTACCCGCTAATACAGTTTCGAAGCCAAATGTTTGTAAGTTCATGATTGCAATTGGAATAAGACCCCAATGCAATCCAAAGATTACAAGTAGTTGCCAGATGAATCCAGTAAATGCCCCTGCAATAACAGGAGAGAACGCATTAAGAGCCATGAACGCTTCACCAACTAAGACCGAAGCCATTGTAATGAGTGGTCCGATTGCTAAGAAACCAACTGGTAATGCAATGATTAATACGATTAATGGTACAATGAATGATTGAATCATTTCAGGTACTATTTTATATGCGACTTTTTGAATTCGAGAAGCAAACCACGTAACTCCAATAACTGGAACTACTGAACTTAAATAGTTTTGTGCGAGCAATGGAATTCCAAAGACCTTAACGAATACAGGCGTTTCGAAAATCGTTCCTGCGAAAACAGTTTGAATTGGATCACTTGTGAAAGCTGAAGCTTGCAGCGCTGGATAACATAAAGCAGCACCAATCGCCATCCCCGTAAAAGGATTGAGCTTAAACTTCTTAGCTGTTGTATAACCCAGGATAATTGGCATGTATTGGAATAAAGCATCACCAATACCATTAAATAAGATATACGTCCCAGAGTCCATAGTAGTCCAACCAAATGCAACAGCAGCAGCCATCACACCCTTCAGCATACCCGATGCAGCCATAATTCCTAAGAAAGGCTGGAATGCACCCGAAACTATATCAATAATAATGTTTAATGCACCCTTAGGCCCCTGTGAATCATCACTGTCCTCAGTTAGACCAATAATTGAATTGATTTCACTGAATACATTTGGAACATGATTACCAATAACAACTTGGTACTGTCCCCCTGCTTTCATCACAGTAACAACACCATCATTTGCCTTCAAGACCTCATCATTTGCTTTTGACTCATCTTTTAAACGGAATCTTAGGCGCGTGACGCAATGAGCTAAAGAAGAAATATTTTCCTTCCCGCCAACGTTTTCAATAATTGTATTCGCTAATTCTGTGTATTTACCCATGGTAAATTCCTCCTTGTTGTTTTTCTAACACGAAGGTTTGGCCAACTTAATGTCACCATCCAAAACTTATTTCGTTTTAAAGATTACACGTTCAATATGAATCGTAAGATACAGAAGTTCCTCATCCGAAATAACATAGTTATAATGATCCGAAATGAAATCCTTGACGTTAAGACTCACACTGTAAGAACTTGGATACTTGATTTTAATCAGTTCAAGCAGTCCATCCTCATTACTGTTATAAACACTCTTATTAACTAATCGATAAGCAAAGAATTTAAGATGCGTTACAAAACGATAGAAATAAACATCATCCTCATCAAACTCAACTTTAAATCGATATTTTACGATGTTTGTGATTTCATTGATTACTTTCGTAATTTCAACAATATCATCTAAGGAATCTTCACCCGATGCATTCAGAATATGAAACGCAATAAATCCTGCCTCATCTTCCGGTAACCTCAAGTTGAAATGTTCCTCAATCATATCTAAGGCCTTAAGCCCAATCTGATATTCATCTTTATAAAAGCGCTGTATATCCCATAACAAGACATTCTTAATGACAATGCCCTCTTTAAAACGCTCAATCGCAGTGTGGATATGATCTGTTAAAGATACAGTTAAATTCGCATGCATTTTCTTCTTAAGAGCCGCTTGCGCAAACGCAATGATATCATCCGACAGAGAAAAAACCTCAAACGGAATATCGTTGATCAATTGAATGAAATTATCACTCAGTTCATGAGATGAAAGACTGAATGTTTTATCGACATCCGCTAAATCGATGGTATCACCTACTTTTTTCTTGTACGCGAGTCCCCTTCCCATCATGATCTTTTCTTCATCATTTTTTTCCAATACAACAATAACGTTGTTATTGAGAATTTTATGAATTAACATTGTTGCCCCCTTAAAAATATAAAAACCTGTTAGTACACAAAAAAA
>JBGXRX010000083.1:0-5435 GCA_041811795.1 Erysipelothrix sp.
GATCCGATAAATCCTCAACCTCAAATTGGCTAAAAGGATTTACCTCTCAGATTTAAACTAGTAATCAATTGGTATACGATAAAAAACTAATTCAATTCCCACACCCGCTTGACACTAACCTCTTTTCTGGACTTATTCTAGAGTGAATTTTCTTTCACAATGTAAATTCAAGTCATTTTTTTGTAGACCCTTTCATTACTAAATATAGAAAAAGACCCCTCACGGGATCTTGTGTTTAACTTTAAACAGAAGGAGTTGCACCTTCATCTTTAAGTGATCGATTCATTAAATCTAATATTGCATCAGATGGGTTTTTTCCTTGATATAAAACCTGGTAGGCTTCATTGGTCAATGGCATATCCAAACCTTCTTGAATCATAACATCATAAACAACTTTCGTAGCATGAATCCCCTCCACTGTTTTAGTGATATGTTTCATGTATTCTACTGCTGAGTTTTTCTGTCCGATTTCAAATCCAGCTTGGAAGTTTCTTGAATGTTCACTTGAGCAGGTAACAATTAAATCACCCACACCACATAAACCTAAGAATGTTTCTGCTTTTGCACCAAAGTGTAGTCCATAACGCGTCATTTCAGCAAGTCCTCTTGTGATGAGTGCAGCACGTGCATTATCTCCAAGATCAAGTCCTGCTGCAGCACCTGATATCACTGCAATGATGTTTTTTATAGCAACACCAATCTGACAACCAATAACATCTGTATTTCGATAGACTCTAAAATAATCATTAGAGAACAACTTTTGGATATCATAAGCGATTACTTCATCAGCACAAACAGCATTAACAGTTGTTAGTTTACCTAGAACAACTTCTTCTGCATGTGATGGTCCGATCAGTGAAACAACTCCTAATCGCTTGTCTTGTGGGATTGATGTCTCAATCACAACAGATAGTAAATCATGAGTTACTGGATGGAATCCTTTAGCAACATTAATAATGATAGCAGCTTGTTCAATCACGCTATTAAGGCGAATTGAAACTTCTTCAACTGCTGCTGTTGGTACTGCTAGAAGATAAACATCCAAGCCCTTTAAATCATCAAAGTTGCTTGTTGCTTTTAAGTTTTCATTTAACTTCGTATCTTGAAAATAGAGTGAGTTTTGATGGTTGATTGAAATATCTTCAACTTCCTTATCACTACGACCCCACATGATAACATCATGGTGATTGTCTGCTAATACATTACCTAAAGCAGTACCCCAGCTTCCTGTACCAACAATTCCTATTCTCACGCGGCACCTCTTTGACGAATAATAATTCGTATTGGTGTCCCTGTAAAGTCAAAGGCTTTTCTAATTTGGTTTTCTAAATAACGTTTGTATGAGAAGTGACATAGCTCTTCATCATTAACAAATATAACAAATGTAGGTGGCCCTACTGATACTTGTGATGCATAGTAAACTTTTAAACGACGACCTTTGTGACTTGGTGGTGGCGTTAGTGTAATGGCATCATGAATTACCTCATTAATAACTGATGTAGAAATACGTTTTTGTGAATTAGTATAGATATCATCAATAATTGGTAATAATGTATGAACACGTTTTTTAGTTAAGGCTGATACAAATGCAATTGGCGCATATGATAAGTATAAGAACTCTCCCATAATTTTCTTACGGACAGTTTCCATACCTTCCTCTTCTTTATCAACGATATCCCATTTGTTATTGACGATTAGAATTGGTTTACCAGCATCATGTGCATATCCAACAACGTGTTTGTCTTGGGCACGGATACCATCTTCACCATCTAATACAAAGACAACAACATCAGCTCGTTCAATTGCAGACATAGCTCTAAGTACAGAGTATTTTTCAACATCTTCATAGACCTTACCGCGTTTACGAATTCCTGCTGTATCGATAACAACATAGTCTCGTTCATTAAATCTAAATGGCGTATCAACTGCATCTCGAGTTGTTCCTTCAACATCAGATACAATTACACGGTCTTGATTTAACAGTGCGTTAACCAGTGAACTTTTACCAACATTAGGACGTCCAATTAAGCAAAAGCTCAATTCAGCTTCATAGTTTGTAATTCCTTTTTCTGGTAATTTAACAATAACTTGGTCCAGTAAATCCCCAATACCAATACCATGCTCACACGATACTGCTAGTGGATCACCATGACCCAGTGCGTAAAATTGATATATTTCTGGTTGGAATTGAATGTCATCCATCTTATTAGCAACCAATATAACAGGTTTGTTTGTTTCTCTTAAGAGGCGTGCAATATGTTCATCATCGTTCGTCATACCTTCAATTGTAGATACCACAAAGATAATCATATCCGCTTCATCCATTGCGATTTCAACTTGCATTTGGATCTCATCACCGAATGCTTGTCCTTCAATCTGGATACCGCCAGTATCAATAAATCTTAAATCCTTTGTTAACCATTTTGTCTTACCGTATAAACGATCACGTGTGACTCCAGGTTCATCATGAACAATGGACAAACGGTCTCCCATAATACGGTTAAACAGTGAACTTTTCCCAACATTTGGGCGGCCAACGATTGCTATTACTCCATCAATCATTTAAACCCCTACTCTCTATATAATTCATCACCAATTCAACAATCTCTTCAATTGTGAGATAGGTTGTATCAATCTCCAGTGCTCCTGGAACTTTGATCAGTGGTGACTCTTCTCTTGTAGTATCGCGAAGATCGCGCTCTACTAGGTCATTGAAGACATCATCATAAACAACATCTTGACCATTTTTAATCATTTCATCAAAACGACGTTTGGCTCTTACAGCAACATCAGCCGTTTGGAATATTTTTACCTCTGCATCGGGTAGTACAACCGAAGTAATATCACGACCATCTAATACAAATCCCTTAGCTGCAGCGATTTGTCTTTGTTGATCAACTAAGATTGAACGAACCTCTTTATATTTTGAAACCATTGAAGCACCTTTAGACACTTGGTCATTTCTAATCAAGTAAGAAAGATCTTGCCCATTAGCTTCAATAGAACCATCACTTAGGAGTCTTAGACGTGTTTGTGAACATTTATCAACAACTGCCTTTTCATCATTAAGATCAATATTGCTTGAAATACACAGGTATGCAATGGCACGATACATTGACCCCGTATCGATATGGGTAAAGTTTAAAGCCTTTGCCAATGCTTTTGCTATGGTACTCTTACCTGAGGCACTAGGACCATCAATTGCTATATTAAACAAATCATTACCTCCATTTAGTAAATACAATTAGAATAATGACAACAAAGATTGCTAACATTAATAAGCTTAATGTTACATTGAGTAATCTATTTGTTTTTACCATCGTTTCAGTCATATCTTCAATATTTTTTTCATTATCTATTACTTTAATTTGCAGTGTTTGAGTCTGCTCCATGAGACGTTTAGCAGTTTCATCATCAATTGAACTTGACCCAACTCGAGTCTCACTTGTGATGGTTGATTTTTGTGATTCTACCGTTGCATCATCTTGATTCATATCAGCTGGACTGACTTGCATATCCATGCCTTCCAATTGAGTTTCTAAGTCTACACTTGATTCGATATCAGTGTCAGTACTTGGTGCACTCTCATGTGAAGTACTTGGTACTTGGTCATGTTCTAGTTCATCTAAGATGGTTTCAACAGCTTCTAAGTCACTTACTGCTTCATCTTCATTGGATGGCACATAATCTTCTTCTACCATGCGTTGAACTTCAATAGCTATGGTTTTTTCGATATGTGCTTGGTCTTGATCAAATCGTTGTAGATGATCAACCGCTGTGAAGTGATTACTGATTTCATCTGAAGTCTTCACTTCAGGTTCAATATTAATTCTACCAAATACTGCTGTTTCGCGAGTTTTTAATAGTGGATCAATTTCAGTAATGAGATCATCAATTCCTTCTGGAATGTATGGTCCATCAAGTGGTTGGTCTGAAATAACACGCGACTTATTGAACTCAATATCCAAATTCAAATCTCTCATAATATTAGTTGAGGTGTTATTCTCATCGCGATAACCTTTTGTAACATTATATTCTTTAACTTCTGCTAAGAAGTCATTTAAATATGTTGATTCAAAAGTGTCAAAGTCATCAAGCCCTTTAAAAGATGGTTGATCATAGTTTGCAGTGGGCTTTACCTCTTCCTCTTGGCTTTGGTATGGCTCTTCACTTACTGGTGTTTCTGTTTGATTTTGATTGCTTGTTTGATATGTCTCTTCGATACTGCGTGCATGGTTAGGACAAGTCTGTTCATTGACAACATTCATCTTTCCAAATTGCTCATCGATTGCATTCAAACGGTTAGCAAAATGTGAAAGATCATTACTTTCAACTTTGCTTTCTGTATCATTTGCGATTTGAGTATACAACTCCGCATTTTTATTAACTCGAGATCTCATATTAAGCACACTCCTTACTGATAATTATATCATATTTTCAGTGTATCATTCTATCAAAAAACGGCTTTAGAACTACAAATAAACCCATTAGAATAGCACCTTTAATAAGGTTGAAGGGTAAGAAGGTTGTCTTTAAAACCGTCCACGCTCCTACCTGGCTTAATCCGTATAGGGGAAATGTTACATAGTAGTTGAAAACATGCATGAACAATGATGATAAAAGGATCGAAAGGATCGCTACCATGACAGTCTGCAATTTCGTTAAGCTTGTGTATTTATAGGCAAGAGCGAATGGCATAGCGATAGCTACCGCATAAGCAAAATTGGCTAACTCCCCTACAAAACCTGCATTTTTTGATATAAAAAGTATATGCAAGATATTCTTAAGTAGTGCAATTGTTATAACTGCACCTGGACCAAATAGTACCCCTCCTAAAACAACTGGTAAGTCACTGAGATCAAACTGTAATGGAACGCCAGGCATTGGCATCTCCATTAAGAATAAGATCACTGACAGTGTTGTCAGAAAAGCTATTTTAACCATTTGGTGTGTATTTGTTTTTTTCATTTTTACCTCCCGTAGAAAAAAATATACACTCCAGGAAAGCATGAAAAAAAACTTCTTCCATCCAGACTATACTGTCGCCATCAGAAATGAGCTGATTCAACCCTAAGGTTCGCGGGGTTTACCGCCGGTCGGGAATTACACCCTGCCCTGAAGTATTCTAATCCATTATAGTGCTTTACATACCTGATTGATAGCCTTTTACCCCTTTAATAAAGGTTTCAAGAACTTTCATCATACTTTTCTTGATGGCTTTGCAAACTTTGCACAAGGCTATTTGATTTTCACAAATATCAATCCTAGAATTTTTAAGACATAAAAAAAAACTGGTTCTACACATTCTGGTGTTGGTGAGAAATTACTAACGCCAGAATTTTTATATTTTGGATAAAAAAAAAGAGACATAGGTTAGATATACGCTATACTTAAGTTACAACAATAAAAGAAAGGTATCTAATTCTATGTCCAAC
>JBGXRX010000084.1:0-8949 GCA_041811795.1 Erysipelothrix sp.
ATGTTATTCAACAAGAAAAATCATTTGTTGCAGATGTTGAAGTTGCTGGACAAAGAGGCTATGTTGATATTAATAAAATCGATTTAATACCTAAAGCATTTATGCGTGACGTTAATGGAAATGGCGATCTTGATCTATTTTTAGGAGGTCACGAAAATTATTATAGTAAAGCGGAAAACAATTATACAATGAGAGTTAAACCAGAGTACTTCAGTGTAAATAAAAATGGTTCTTATAATGAAATTACATTCTACCAGTACAGAACTTTTCCAGGAATGTATGATGCAGTAAGTACATTTGGTATTGCTCCAGACTGGATGGACGTAGGAACTTATTTTTCGGATAATCATATTACCTACTATAGGGATGTTGAACGAAAAAACCAGGTATTAAACGGTACTTCTCAAGGTGAATACTATTCCTATTTCCAATGGTTACCTGTTAACTCAATAAGTCTCCATGGTGGAGATGTATTGCGTAATCATTTAACGGATACGAAATATACTGACTCAGTTTATTACAATCAAACGCAAGCTTTCGTTGAAAATGGAAATAAGTATGGTATGAACTCCTTGTTGATATTTGCACAAGCCAATCTGGAGTCTGCGTATGGAACATCGGAATATGCAAAAGTTAGAAATAACCTTTTCGGATGGAATGCGGTAGATTCTAATCCAGATAATGCTGCGAGATTCGGGTCGGTAAGTGACTCTATAAACTTACATATGAGTCAAAACCTAATGGAGTATATGATACCCAAACACTGGAAACATTATGGTTTTAGCTTTGGAAATATGAGTTCTGGTGTATCTTATAAATATGCTTCAGATCCACTTTATGGAATGAAGATTGCTTCTATTGCTTATACTATAGATAAAAAAAATGGTTTTAAAGACTACAATAATTATCAATTAACAAAAATTCCAAACAACACAGTTAAAAATTTTACTACGGGTGCTGGAAGTGGCGGAGTGGTTTATTCGAATAAATCGCTTAAAAATCAAATTGTCGCTAACCTAGGTGTTGCCGGTAATTACATAAAAACAAATCGCACAATATCAGATAAACCTAACTCAATCTTAGATTTAACTAAAGATTTCGTTTACTTTCCGAATAGCGGTGTAACAAATATTGCCAAATTTGGACCGGGTGGAACTTCGTTGCCTAGCTCCTCGACAATGATATTAGAAACTTCTAGAAGTTACACTTTCACTTCTGATCAAAAAATGTATCTAGAATGGAATGATAAATCAACAGTTGTTGCTACAATTCCAAAAGGGTCTGTTTTAAAGGGATATGCTACTAATAATGGGTATGTTCACTTTCAATATAAAGAATTTAAGGGATATGTTAAAGAGGGTTCTGTGGTTGCAGGATCTATAGTGAAGCCAACTGAAAAAACAGGAACCTATAAAGTGATTGGCTCACAATCACTTAATATGAGAAATCAACCGAATGTAAGTATTAGCAATGTAGTAGGCTCAATTCCAAAAAACACAATTATTGAGGTTGTAGATAATGGTAATGTGATTTGGGGAACAACTACTTATAATGGTGTAACTGGATATGTTCATTTTGATTACTTAGAACGAATCGGAGAAAAACCAACACCACCTGAACCCGAACCCAAACCACCAGTTGATGTATTTAAAAAGGGTGATGTTGATGGAATGGATGGTGTCACAATAATAGACTTGGGAATGATTCAAGCCCACTTATTAAAAATCAGGCCACTCCAAGGCGATATGTTCTCTAGGGCTGATGTAGATTATGATGGCGAAATAACAGTTATTGATTTAGGTATGGTTCAGAGTCATTTATTAAAAATCAGACCATTGGATTAGGAGATAAATATGAAAAAAATTACAATATGCTTTATGGCACTGTTTTTAATGGTGTCAGTTAACAATGTTACTATAAATGCTGTTCTTAAAGTGACTTACGGTATGAAGGCAAGTGTGCCATCTATAGGAAAATCAGGCTCTATTACGATTACAACAAAAGGTATCACTGGACGTGCAACACATGATTTCCAAGTTGAAATTACTAGTGGAGGTGGTGTCATACAACTTCTAGGCAGAACTCATTTTGTTGAAACAAATAACGGAACTGTTACAGTTAATTTTAATGCTTTAAAAGAGGGAACTGCAAGAGTGTCAATAACTTCCGGAAAAGGATTTGACATGGAAGCTGGTGAAAAAGGTGAATATTTTGAATCAACTGGTTTTGTAGATATTCAAATTAAACCTAATGTTCCTGTTGAGAACCCTAATCCGCCCCCAACCCCAACTCCAACTCCAAAACCACCGGTTAAAGATGATACAGAGAGTGAAAAAGATAGAATTGCTCGAGAACAAGAGCAAAAGAGAATTGATGAAGAAAATAAAGTTAAGGCTGAAGAAGAACGAATTATCAAAGAAAAAGAGGCCTTAGCAAAAGTTCCTTTATTCAATGAAATTAGTATTACTTCTCAATCCGACAAATTGAAGAACGAAGTTATAAAATCAATTACTATTGAAGAAGGCGTAGTTGAATATGAATATTCATTGCCAAGAAAAGTTAATAAAGTTAGTATTGCGATCCCTGAAACAGAGGGAGTTACACTGACTTACGATAAAGAAGTATCATTTGGTGAAGACGAAGAAAGTAAAGTAGTTTCTATTAAAGCTGTTAAAGAAGATATAGAACAATCTTATACGATTAAAATTAATCAAGATATTACTCCTGATGTTTCTAAAGAAGTTAATGGAAAAAATTTGATAGTACACCAAGATGAGAGGGTTTCTGAATATTTCAAAACACTAGGATTTGAGACTGTATTTCCTGAAGATGCTACTGTTGGTAATGTATTCGAAAATGAAAATGTTAAATTTCAACTTCTAGTTAATGAGAACAATGAAGGAAAATACTACCAACTAGATGAAGCATATTCTATTCAAGGCGAGGTTCAATTAAGTTTAAGTGCTGAAGAAGAAGTATTCTTTGTTAAGAATCTTGAGGATTCTGACGAGAAAAAATTGCAAAATAAAAAAATAAGTAAAATTGCACATGACTCCGCGATTACACTTTCTGATGTAGATCCACTACTTAAAATTTCAAATGAAATTTTAGGTTGGGAAATCGATGAGGGAATTGTTTTCAACGGTGTAAGTAGTAATGGTCAATCTGATCAGTTCATTCTATCAAGTGATAATAGTATATCTAAAGTAGTTGTTGTTTTTGATAAACCTGGCAATAACCAGAATCTGACGATCATAATTTTATCAGTGGTACTAGTTGCTGTATTATCTACCCAAGCTGTATATTTTATTTCAGGTTATATCCGTAAAAAGAAATACTAGATGAAAAGAAGCCAAGTGCTTCTTTTTTCTTAAAATCCTTTTGAAATCAAGCCAAAAGGTAAGTCAAATATGATAAAATAGACGGGAGGTAAGCCATGAAAACAAAAAGTAATAGAGTCATCGTTAATATAATATTGATCCTCGCGATCTTTTTTTCTCTATGGCTTAGTTACGTAGTTTTTATAGGGGGACCAGCTCAGGTTTATACTGAGGAGGATCGCTACTATTTAGATACTATTGTTGAATATAAAAGCTTAGATTCCGCAAAACTTATCAATAGGTTTGCTCTTGATAAGGTATATTACATTGTAGAAATTGAGAAAGATGGTACGAATCAAATTGCTTGGTTTGATGATGAATTTAAAGATTATCAAACACATGAGATTATAAGTTTTGATCGAGTACAACCTTTAGCGCAAGAAAATAATATCGAAGAAGATAAAATTAATCTTGGGGTCTATGAAGGTGAATTGATATATGTATTGCAACAGAAGGATTATAGTGAATTGTTTGTTGATATAGATGATTTGGAAATAAAATTAATTTCGGGAGGGCAATAATATGTGGTGGAAGAAAGATTACATCAATCGTAGAGATTGGATGTTAGAAAATTTACCGATGTTGGATATTAATGCTAGTGAATTTGTTTTGTTACAGGTCATTGATTACTATAATACTCATCATAGAGAATTATCAATGGAGCAATTGGTTGCACAAAGTGGACTGGATGCAAATGATGTTAATATGGCGATTGCATCACTTAACAAAAAAGGATATTTAGCACTTAGGGCTGTATCACATCAAGTTGAGTTTAATATCGATGGTGTCTTTAAGGACAATGATCATCAAGTTCAAGTGAATCAAGATATATTCAATATCTTTGAAAATGAGTTTGGAAGATTACTGAGTCAAGAGGATCTATCAACTCTTAGTCGTTGGACTCAAGATTACACAGAAGAGATGATTATTCATGCCCTTAAAGAAGCTTTGATCGCTCAAAAATTATCAATGAAATATATTAATGGAATTTTAGTAAATAAAGCAAGGGAAGCAACATGGTAATAGATATTCAAGAAATACTTACCATCTTAAGAGCAGAATTTCCAAATCCAGTTTCGGATTTGGATTTTACAAATCCTTATGAGTTATTGATTGCTGTAATATTGTCGGCTCAAACAACGGATGCTATGGTAAATACGGTCACTCCAGCTCTATTTGAAAAATATCCAACACCTTTTGAATTGGCGTTGGCTGATCCGAAAGATATTGAACCGATGATAAACCGTATTGGACTCTATCGAAATAAATCAAAGTTTATTGTTGATGCGGCAAAAACATTGGTAGAAGAGTTTGACGGAGTGATTCCAAAAACGAGAAAACAATTAATGACTTTAAGTGGAGTTGGAAGAAAGACAGCTAATGTCGTCTTAGCGATTGGTTATGATATCCCTGCAATTGCAGTCGATACTCATGTAAACCGAGTTGCTAAGGGCTTAAAAATGGCTAAGGCTGATGATTCCGTACTTAAGGTTGAAGAAAAATTAATGAGAAAGATACCAAGAGAAGATTGGGCAGAGGCTCATCATCTGCTATTACTATTTGGTCGGTATGTTGCAACTGCATCGAATAAAAATGACTATTATGATCTGTTGCAAGGACTTAAGGAGAAACATAAACTATGAATATCAATTCGAGTAAATTAGCCCAATGGGGCCAGGGTACAATGACTCAAGAGGTCTTGATAACAGGGATTAAAGTTGATAATCGTTTGGTTGAACAAGGAGACCTGTTTGTATGTCTAAGAGGTGCCCAAGTTGATGGTCATAAATATGCTCAAGGTGCTATTGATCAAGGTGCAGTGTGTTTATTAGTCGATCACAAGTTAGATATTGATATTCCACAAATCATCGTTGAAGATACTTTAAAAGCATTTATCGAAATGGGTAAAAATTACCGTCGGTCATTGGATGTTTTTATTATCGGAATTACAGGATCAAATGGTAAAACATCTACTAAAGATATAATCAATGCGATATTAGACAATAGTATTGCGACTCATATGAATCAAAATACAGAAATCGGAACTTTGCTTAATATCTTTAAAATGGATGAGAGTACACGATATGGTGTCTTTGAAATTGGTCTTGATATGCCAGGTGATGTTGATGCCATTGCATCAATATTAGAACCGGATGCAGCTATGGTAACAAGTTTAGCGCCGGCGCATATGGCTAACTTTGATTCAATAGAACATATCGCGAATCAAAAATTTAGAATATTTAATTATGTTGCTAATAAAGAATTGTGTTTCTATCAAGGTGATTTTGAAAACTATAGAGCGATTGCTAATGGGCAACACTCATTTGGTTTTAATACTAATAATGAGTTCGTAGCATCGGATGTAGTTATGAATAATGAAGGTATAGAATTTAAGGTCAATAGTGAAACTTATAAATGTAATTTACTAGGTGAGCACCAAGCATCCAATTGTGCGGGTGTAATTGCTTTAATGAAGGCTTTAAAGATTGATGAAGCTGTAGTTAAGCAGAGATTGCAAGAAGTTAACCTAACAGCTTTAAGAACAGAAATTATTAATTATAATCAAGCGCTTCTCTTAATGGATGCTTATAAGTCAAATGCTTCAAGTTTAACGTATGCCTTAGATATTCTTAAGACTTATGACTATACAGGACCTAAGGTAGCATTCTTATCGGATATGGTTGAGTTGGGAGATTTATCTCAAAGTGAGCATATCAAAATTTTAAATTATATTAGTGATATTAATTTAGATCATGTCTATACATTAGGTAATGAGTTTGCTAAAGCAATTGAAGGCTCAAATCTTGATCCTTCAAAGTTCTCAAATAAATTAGAATTTAATGATTTTAAAACTGAATTTAAAGAAGTAACAAATAACGCAGTTATGGTATTGGTTAAGGGGTCTCGATCCTTTGCCTTAGAAAGATTAGTAAAAGAGGATTAAGCTATGAGTAAAAAACAAGTTGGATTATTTTTCGGTTCTATTAACTCTGAACATGATATATCAGTAGATTCAGCAGCTTCAGTAATGGAACATTTCCCTAATGATTTGTTTGATTGTGTTCCGATCTATATTGCAAAAGATGGAACTTTCAATACAGGGGATTTCTCTGTTGAAGATATGAAAAGCATGAATCTAAGAAAAAGACGTAAGTTACGCCTCGACTTTGATTATGACAATACTGGTTTTACTGAAGTAGAGTCTGGTGATAAAGTTAAGGTGGATATTGCTTTCTTAATGCTTCATGGTCAAATGGGTGAGGGTGGACATGTTCAAGGTCTATTAAGATCAGCTAACATTCCATTTACTGGATGTGATGTTCTAAGTTCAGCATTGTGCATGGATAAAGTCTATACACACCAAATCTGTGAGGCTAATGGTATTCCAATGGCTCCATACCAAGTGATTCGATCAATCGAAGATATTGATTACGCTAAAGTAGATTACCCATGTATTGTTAAACCGGTACGTGAAGGGTCTTCATTTGGTGTATCCATTGCTAAGAGTAAGGAAGAATTACTTAAGGGTTGTGACTTTGCATTCCAATATGATTCAAAGATCTTAATCGAAGATTACATCGATGGGGTTGAAGTTGGTATGTCTATCTTAAAGACTAAGAAACATTTTATTGTATCTGAGCCAGATCAAGTGAATGTCTCTGGAGATATTTTTGATTTCCAAGAAAAATACCATCCACATGCTACTGAAACACTACCTTATGCTCAATTTGATAAAGGAGTAATCGAGAAGATTAAAGAATATGCTGTATTAGCATTTGACCTACTAGAGTGCGAGCAATTCTCTAGAATTGATTTCTTTGTAACTAAAGATCATAAAATCTATATGAATGAAATTAATACCATTCCTGGATTTACAATCACATCACGTTACCCATCAATGATTGCACGTCAAGGTGTAACTTATACTGAACAAATCGCTTCCATGATTGAGGACTTTACGTCATGAAACCCAACTCATATTTAGAAGTAGATTCTAAAGCGATTGAGCATAATACTAATCTGTTCAGAAATAGCCTAAATGAGAAAACGAAAATAATTTCTGTTATCAAAGCTAATGGATATGGATTAGGGATTGCACAAATTGCGCAATTACAAGAAGTTCACGGTATCGATATGTTTGCTGTACTAGATGTAGAGCAAGGTAAAGAATTACGAGATGCTGGTATTACAAGACCAATCCTTTTATTGGGGGCGGTTTTGGAGTCTAACTTTCAAGATTTAATCACTTATGATCTAATCCAGGTCGCATTTTCATACGAAGGGGCTAAAAGAATGTCTTCCTACGCCCTTAATAACAATGTTAAGATCAAAGTTCATGTAAAGGTTGATACAGGCTTAAATCGCTTAGGAATGACCTCTTATGAAGAAATCAAAGCTTGTTATGCTATGGAAGGTCTTGATGCGCAAGGGATTTACTCTCATTTTATTGAAGCACAATCTTATGAAGCACAAGAGCTAGAGCGATCACATAAGCAAATCGCAGACTTTGATGCTGTAGTGAAGCAACTAAAAGCAGAAGGCATTGATGTTGGGATGACCCATCTACAAAACAGCCCATCCGTCTTAAATTTCGGTGATTTAGGTTATGATGCTGTTCGTTGTGGAATGATCATGTTTGGTCTATTCCATCCATCACAATTACAATTAGCACTCGATGCTGGATTTAAGAGTGTCATCAAGTTTAAAACACACATTGCAGTGATACGAGACCTTGATGAAGGGGATACAGTTGGTTATTCACAATCTTATAAGGTAACGAAACCAATGAAAGTAGCGACTTTATCGACAGGTTATTGCGATGGTATCATGAAGGGCTTATCACTGAATGGTGGTGGGGTCGTTATCAATGATGTCTTATGCCCAATCTTAGGAGATATTGCTATGAGTCAATTCATGGTTGATGTATCTCATGTAGATTGTTCTGTAGAGGATATTGCTGTTGTATTTGGACATCCATTACAAGATGTATATGCAACAATCGGTATAACTAAACAAACTATTAATGAATTCATTTCACATCTTCGTTATACTATGGAGCGAGTTTATATTTAAAACCATTGTCTTCAATTTATTTTGGAGACAATTTTTATAAGGAGGATTCCATGATTAATCAATTGACTGTTCTTAGAAAAGAGAACTTAAAGATCGGCATTCCTGATCTTAAAACTCGACTTAATATGCTAGATGCTATTGCATCATGGTTAGTTAAGAATGAAACGCAAATATACCAAGCACTTCATAAGGACCTTGGTAAATCCCAGTTTGAATGCTATGAAACGGAAATCATGCCATTACTTAAAGAAATCAAATTCTATAAAAGAAATTTGAAGACACTTATGAAGGACAGAAAAGTGACTACACCATTTTTTCTTTTCAAAGCGCAATCCAGGATTAAAAGGAAACCCTATGGGCAAGTATTGATCTTGGCACCTTGGAATTACCCTTTACAATTATCACTACTACCACTAATAACGGCTTTAGCCTCAGGAAATTCTGTAGTATTAAAACCATCAGAAATATCAAGTCACACCAGTGAACTGATAGTCTC
>JBGXRX010000085.1:0-6255 GCA_041811795.1 Erysipelothrix sp.
ACAACTGTTGATGGAGATGTCTCATTTGACAACTTCGGTAAAATTATCACTGAAGGCAATGAATCATTCTCAGGAATGGTTACACTTAAAGCTTTAATTGATAAAAACTATGAGGATGTAACAATTTATGCATCTGAAGGATCATATTACTTAGAGATGAATGATACTAAGACTAAAGTTCAATTAGATGAACTATTAAAATTAGGACTTATTGACTTCACTCAAGCAAATGCTCTTCTTGGAGATTTCTCAGAAGTAACTACTGAAGGAAATGTTCATACATTTGTAAAAGAAGCGGATTCAATTGATGGTGTTGTGGAATTTGCAACATATGCTCACCTTAATGAATTGAAAGTAGTTTCAACTTCAATGAAGCAAACTCTTACAGTAGAGAAAGATTCTTTAACTAAAAATGAAATTTATGTTACAGCAGTCTATGCTGACAAAGATGGCGTTGAATACCCAGTGACTCAAACGATCACTCTTAAGTATTCAGCAGGATCAAAGGTTGAAATGCCTGATTTCTCATCATTTAACTAGTTTCATATTGGGCACCTTCGGGTGTCTTTTTTTATTTTCAGGCGCTACGCATTCTTGTTTCAGGTGTTTTCAGAAAGTATTTTGAAAGAATATGAATATGAATGACAAATTATGTTGACTTTGTGAAAAGGACTCTATATAATGTAAACATACAGATAATAACTGTACTTATTAGGAGGAGAATTATATATGAAAAAGCTTTTGCTATTATTAGCATCGTTGCTTGTTCTTGGATCAGTCACAGCATGTGGCACTAAGGGACCATCTGGTGAATTAACCATCGGTGTTCCACCAATGAACGGGGACTTTGTTACAGGATTTAGTAACTCGGCATATGACCGTATGATTACTGACATGATTTGGGGTTACGGAACGTATACAACTACACCTGGTGGAGAATTCGTCCTAGACGAAACTGCTGTTAAATCAGTTGAAACCGCTACAGATGACGCCGGAAACAAAACTTATACATATGTATTAAACAAAGGTCTTAAATGGTCAGATGGTGAGCCAGTCACTGCTGCTGACTATGTATTTACAGTTCTATTAAAGAACAGTCCTGCATGGGGAGATGTTACTGAAGGCGATGTTTTCGCATCAGAAGATCTTGTTGGATGGGAAGCATACGCTAAAGGCGAAACTACTTCTTTCCCTGGAGTTAAATGGTTAGCTGATGATTCATTCTCAGTTACACTAACAAAAGACTCACTACCTTACTTCTATGAAACAGCGATGGCTGCAGTATCACCATCACCACTTCACGTTTGGGCTAATGGTTCAAAAATTGGTGCAGATGGTTCAAGCCTCGAATTCGGAGCAGATGCTCTAACTGCTGAAACAGCAGCATCAGATGAAGCTTCAATCGGAGCTGTTGTTGCATCTCTTGAAGATGTTGCAAATCTTGTTAATACTAAAGAACGTTACGCACCTACCGCTGGATCAGGTCCATTCCGTTTTGTTAGCTACGAACAAGAAGCTGCAGTTGTTGAAAATAACCCACACTATGCTGGGGACTACCGTGGAAACAAAGCACAACTTGAAAAAGTTACTGTTAAGCGTGTAAACGAAAAACTTGACGTTGACTACGTAATCAATGGTGATATTGATATCACTACTGGTGTTGTAGAAGGTGCTAAGATCGAAAAAGCGAAAGCAAATGAAGATAAAGTTGGATTTGTAACTTACCCACGTAGTGGATACGGATACTTATCATTCCATACAGACTTCGGACCTACTGCTGAAAAAGAAGTACGTCAAGCGATTGCTTACTCTATTGACCGTAACAAATTCGTAGATGATATCCTTGAAGGATATGGTGTACTTGTTAACAGTGAATATGGATTAAGCCAATGGATGTATGAAGTAAATAAAGCTGAACTTCAAGAAAAATTAGTCAACTATGTTAATAACGCTGAAAAAGCAAACGAACTACTTGACCAATCAACTTACAAATTTGAAGCTGATGGTGTAACACCATTTGATTCATCAAAAGCATCAGCTGAGTACTTACGTCACAATGCTGCTAAACAAGCACTTGTAATCAACCATGCTGGCTCAGCAAACAACCCAATCACGGATCTTATTGCAACTATGTTAGTTCCTAACTTAGCTGCTGCTGGTATTGAATTTAATGTTGAAACACTAGAATTCTCAGCTATGCTAGACTTCTACCAAGTTCCTACATCACAAGTTGCTGCACTTGGTGCACGTAAATACCACTCATTTAACTTAGCTACATCATTTACAGCTGTATATGATCCATACCTAAGCTTAAGTTCTAACTACCTTGGAACTCGTAATAACTCAACACAAACAAATCACCCTGCATTTGATGAATTGACTAAGAAATTACGTCAATTAGATCCTTCACAAAAAGATGAATATGCAGCAGTTTGGTTAGAGTACCAAATCGAGTGGAACGATTACCTACCAATGGTGCCATTATACTCTAACGAGTACTACGACATCTTCGGTAAACGAGTACAAAACGTAACGACGACTCCAATCTATAGTATTGGTCGCGCTGCAATCGATATTACTGTTGAATAAACTCGTTAATTAGTATAGAATGTACAGTAGCAATAAAGAATGACATTAAAGGCGGTAGCACATGCTATCACCTTTAATTTTCTGTGAAGGAGTAAGAGAATATGTTTAAGTATATAGTCAAAAGAATAATATCATTAATTCCAGTAGCCCTTATTATTTCGGTGTTACTTTTTAGTCTCACAAAGGCAATGCCTGGAGACCCTATTTTAGCAATGCAACCAGATAGTATTAAGGATCCTATCCTTATTCAAGAATGGTATGACAAAACAGTAGCGGAATATGGTTATGATAAACCGATTCCGGTTCAGTATGTTAAATGGGCGGGTAGAATGCTAAAAGGTGATTTAGGTGCTTCAACAACATTTAAAAGACCTGTTTCTTTAGTAATTAAAGAACCGTTAAGAAACTCAATCATTCTTAATATTGTGTCTTTATTATTATCATTTTTAATTGCAATACCAGTTGGAATTCATTCCGCTGTTAAACGTGGTTCGAAATTCGATAACTTCTGGCAAGTGTTTACACTTATCGGTTTGTCTGTTCCAACTTTTTTCATCGCAATGATTCTCATCTTCACATTTGCTATTAAACTTCAGATTTTACCGATCGGTTCGATGCCAAGTGTTGGTACTGGCGGAATTGGTTACGTCATTAGATATGCACGTCATTTAGTTTTACCTGTATTAACATTAGCAATTGGTAACTTAGCGAGTACAACACGTTACGTTCGTAACGCAATGATTGATGTTTTAAATCAAGATTATATTCGTACAGCTCGTTCTAAAGGTTTGTCTTCAAAAGTTGTTATCTATCGACACGCATTTAGAAACGCACTAATTCCAATTGTTACATTGATTGCTGGATCATTAGTATCGGTATTTGGTGGTTCAATGATTACAGAATCAATTTTTGCTTGGAATGGAATCGGCTATGTTTTACAAATGGCGATTGTTAATAAAGATTATAATATCGTTCTAGCAATGAATATGTTCTATGCAGTTCTCGCATTACTTGCGAACCTATTAATGGATTTAGGATACGCGTTGGTTGACCCTCGTGTTAAATTGGATTAAGGAGTAGAAAATGAAAAACAACGATAAAAACAATAAATCAGTATTTTCTAGAATACTTAGTTCATTCAAAAACATGTTTGTATTACTATTTGGATTCGGAAAACATAAACAACCGATTTTCGATGAAAATGCAATCTTAAGCCCTCGTAAAGTAGCTATTCAAAACTTTAAACGAAACCGTCTTGCTATGGGAGGACTTATCCTCTTCATTACAATGACAATTACAATTATTATTGGTAGTTCAATTGTTCCAATGGAACTCCATGGTACTGAAACAATTTTGAAAAACCTAGCACCTAACAGATCATATCTTAAAGTTCCTAAAGGACTTAAGAATGTTGGAGTAGAAAAGATTTCAACAGGGATTGATTTCTCAGTTGGTCTTGATACAGAAGGTAAAATATATGTTTGGGGATCAAAATCAAACGGAGTTAAAAATATTCCGGATGAAGTTAAAGACATTAAGATTAAAGATGTTTCAGCGGGAGACCGTCACATCATTGCTATTGGTGAAGACAATAAGATTTATGCATGGGGATTAAACAGTTTCAATCAAGCTGAAGTTCCAATGTCATTAAATTCTATCTTAATGATGAAAACACCAAAAGAAGTATATGCAGATAACCTTTATTCTGCAGTACTTACTGAGGATAACTTCCTCTACATTTGGGGTTCAACTTTATCTTCAGGTATGGATATTGTTGGTACTAAAGATCAAGGAAATGTTCAAAAAATCGCAACATCTGCTTCAAATACGATCTTACTTCGTACAGATGGACAAGTAAGCTATGTAGGACAACGAGGAACTCAACTTGCAACTCTTCCTGAAGAATTATCAGATGGAAGTCACACATACATTGATATTGCTGCTGGTCAAGAATATGGTTTAGCTCTTGACTCAGAAGGTAAGTTACATGCATGGGGTGCTCGTGATGCTAATGGTTTAGCGACTGTTCCAGAAGCACTACAGGACCTTAAATTTACTTCGATTTCTGGTGGACGCTTCAACTTCACTGCAATTGAAGAAAATGGACAAGTTCATACATGGGGATCAAATAAGTTCTCACAAGCAACATTACCAAAAGCATTAGAAGGCAAGGATGTTAAAACAGTAAATTCATCATTCTACCAAAACTATGCAATTGGTGAAGACGGATCAGTTACTTCTTGGGGTCATAAAGGGTTCATGTTTGGATCTGACGACTACGGTCGTGATCTAGGAACTCGATTACTCCACGGTGGTTTAATCACAATGTTCATTGGTGCTATTGCAGTATTAATTTCTACAGTAATCGGTGTTACAGTTGGATTAATCTCTGGTTTCTATGGTGGTGTTATTGATAACGTTCTTATGCGTATGGCAGAGATTGTTAACTCATTCCCATTCTTGCCGTTAGCGATTACGCTTTCGACTATTGTAACTGGAACATTATCTCAAGCTCAAAAACTTGCAATGATCATGGTTATTCTAGGTGTTCTATCCTGGCCAGGCTTGGCACGACTCGTTCGTGGACAAATCCTTGCTGAAAGAGAGAAAGACTTCGTTCTTGCTGCTCGTGCACTTGGATTACCAAATAAAACTATTATCATGAAACACATTCTACCAAGTGTTGTTAATATTATTATCGTAAGTATGACTCTCAGCTATGCAGGTAGTCTATTAACTGAATCTGGTCTATCATTCCTAGGATTTGGTGTTTCTGCACCAGCTGCTTCTTGGGGTAATATGTTGATTGGTTCACAAGATTCTAAGGTTATCGAAGTATACTGGTGGAGATGGCTTTTCCCAGCTTTAGCTGTTCTTATGGCCGCGTTAAGTGTTAACTTGGTCGGAGACGGATTGCGTGAAGCACTGGATCCTAAGTCAAATGAAAAATAGTAAGGTGGTTGTTTAAGATGACAGAAAAGAAAAAGTTATTATTCAAAGTTGAAAACTTACAGAAGTACTTCCCAATAAAGAAGACTTCGGTATTTCAACGAGAACAAAAATTTGTACGCGCAAATAAAGATATTTCAATTGAGATCTATGAAGGTGAAACTTTAGGTCTCGTTGGAGAATCTGGATGTGGGAAATCTACGTTTGGACGTACACTCATTCAGCTTTATGAAGCAACTGGTGGTTCATCAGTTTATTATGGAGCTAAACTTGATGAGTTTATGCCAGCTTATGTTTTATCCACAGTTAAAAAGATTCCTTCAGTATTTCCAAAGTATAAAGAAGATGAAAAAGCAGTTCTTGAACTCGAAGCATCACTTTCAACTTTAGAAGATGAAGCATTACGTATTGCGGTTGTAAAACATAACCAAGCAAACAATGACTTTGTAGATAAATATAAAAACATGTTCAGACTTGCTGGTGGTTTATTAAGCCACTCTGATTTAAATGAAGTTTCGAAAGTATTGGAAACATTCTTCGTAGTTCGTGCAGAACAAGCGAAGATCCGTGTTTCTAAAGATTTACTTTCTCGTCAAGCAAATGCTATTTCGAGTGAGTCACAAACTAAGAAACTAGAAGCTAAGATTGCTGAGCTAGATGCTAAGATTGCTTCTTTACAACCAGGTGTTGATAAAGCAGTTCTCGATGTTCAAACAC